>NZ_VNIB01000015.1 GCF_008124615.1 Geothermobacter ehrlichii | reverse complement strand
CTTTTTTCAACGCGAAAAAAGTAAGCAAAAACGCTTGTTTTTATTTCTGCCACGAAGGTCTGTGGCCCTTTTCAACCAGTTGCCCAGACAGACCGTTATTTCTTCGTGGCAGCAGGAAACACATTCGTTCCCGGGCTCGCTGCGCTCACACGGGCCAGTTTGTTCGGAGCTGCCTCGACGGAAACGGCTGTTCGATACAGGAACGTCCCCGTTGTGGCTGCGGCGGTGCAACCTGGCGGGTCTGAACCTTGCCTCGACCCACCGAACCCTCGCGACAGAAATGCCCGCCGCAGGCGACGCTCTTTCTGCTTACTCTTTGGAGCGCCAAAGAGTAAGGCGCCGTCCGGGGGCGCCCCCCCGGATCAGCCTCCATCGACCGAAAGTCGCAAATATCTCATCCCGTATCTCATTCGTGATAATCGAACGCCCTGAACCCGTGCCGCTTCACCAGTTCGTCACGGCGGGCGGTCTCGAGATCGGCACGCACCATCTCGGCCACCAGCTCGGCAAAGCTGGTCTTCGGCTGCCAGCCGAGCCTGGCGTGCGCCCGGCTCGGATCGCCGAGCAGGGTTTCGACCTCGGTGGGGCGGAAATAGCGCGGATCGACGCGCACGATGGTCTGTCCGGTCAGCCGGGCGGCGAGCTCCTCGCTGACCGCGCCCTTGCCGGTGTCGATCGCCTCGACGATCCCGGTCTCGTCGACGCCTTCGCCCTGCCAGCACAGGCTGATGCCGAGTTCGCCGGCGGCGGCGTTGACGAAATCGCGCACCGAGTGCTGGATACCGGTGGCGATGACGAAATCCTCCGGCTGATCCTGCTGCAGCATCAGCCACTGCATCTCGACGTAGTCGCGGGCGTGCCCCCAGTCGCGCAGGGCGTTGAGGTTGCCGAGGTAGAGGCAGTCCTGAAGGCCGAGGGCGATACGGGCCATGGCGCGGGTGATCTTGCGGGTGACGAAGGTTTCGCCGCGCAGGGGAGATTCGTGGTTGAAGAGGATGCCGTTGCAGCCGTAGATGCCGTAGGCCTCGCGATAGTTGACGGTGATCCAGTAGGCGTAGAGCTTGGCGACGGCGTAGGGCGAACGCGGATAGAAGGGAGTGGTTTCCTTCTGCGGAATCTCCTGCACCAGACCGTACAGCTCGGAGGTGGACGCCTGGTAGAAGCGGGTCTTCTTCTCCAGCCCGAGAATACGGATCGCCTCGAGAATGCGCAGGGTGCCTATGGCATCGGCGTTGGCGGTGTATTCGGGCGTCTCGAAGGAGACGGCGACGTGGCTCTGGGCCGCCAGGTTGTAGATTTCGTCCGGCTGCACCTGCTGGATGATGCGGATCAGGTTGGTCGAGTCGGTCAGATCGCCGTAGTGCAGGATGAAGTTGCGGTTCTCGACGTGCGGGTCCTGGTAGAGATGGTCGATGCGGTCGGTGTTGAACAGGGAGGCCCGGCGCTTGATGCCGTGGACGATGTACCCCTTGCCGATGAGAAATTCTGCCAGGTAGGCTCCGTCCTGGCCGGTGACGCCGGTAATCAGTGCGACTTTCGCCATAATTGTTTCTCCGTTGCTGCCGCCAGGGCAAAATGGTTGATCGTGACCGTACCTTAAAACCGAGACGATGGATGGTCAAGCGGATCGTCGGAACCGCGGCATTATAGGACCGGGATCGCAAAAAAATCTCAAAAAAAATCAGCGGGCGCCCAACGAATGCCCCTCACCTCACCTGCGACCAGCCGTTTCATGCCAGCAAATTCTCTTTCGACAGTCTCGAAAAAATAACTTTCATTAATGTCGGGCGCTTGACAGCTTTCGCGACACCTGTATACCATTCCGCTACTATGCAATGATATGTGGCCGTTATGCCATGCAGTGTTGCTCATGGAGGGCTTATGGCACATGGATGTGCACCCCCGCCGAACCAGACGGCGGGGCCCCTTTTCCCGTTGGCAGTCCTGCTGCCCCTCATGCTTCTTCTGCTGGTCCCGACCACCTCGGCACTGGCCGCCGTCACCGACACCGCCAGTGAAGAGCAGCGCCTGCGCCAGCAGCGGGAGTACGAACGCCGACAGGTGGAGCGCACGCCGCCGGCCTCCCGGCTGGAGCGCGAGGTCGAAGCCGTTCCTTTCGAGCTGCCGGCCGAAGAACGCTGCTTTGTCATCACCGAACCGACCATCGCCATTCCTGCCGCCCTGCAGACCGAACACCCGGAAACGGCCGACCTGCTGAAACCGGGCGGGAAACTCGCCTTTCTGCAGGAAGCGATGGCGACCCTGCGCGGCCGCTGCGTCGGCGTCGAAGGGATCAACAGGCTGGTCAGGCACCTGACCTCGCTTTTGCTCGAGGCGGGCTACACGACAACCCGCGTCGGCATCCCCGCCCAGAACCTGGCCCCCGGCCGGCTGCGGCTGGAACTGATCCCCGGCCGGCTGCGCGCCATCCGCGTCGAAGGCGTCACCGGCCCTTTCAGTACGGCCGCCCTCCCCCTGCGACCAGGCGATCTGATCGACATCCGCGCCCTCGAACAGGGGCTGGAACAGATGCAGCTGCCGAGCCGGGATGTCCGTCTCGACCTGCTACCGGGGGATCGGCCGGGGGAAAGCGACCTGCTGATCCACGTCCGCCAGAACAGACCGTGGCGGCTCTCCCTGACCCTGGACAATACCGGCTCCCGGGCAACAGGCCCCTGGCGCACGGGCACGACCCTGAAACTGGACAGTCCCTTCGCCCACAGCGGACAGCTCGACCTGGACTGGACGGGAACGCCGGGAGACGTAAACCGTCACCGGGCGGAAAACCTGCGCCTCGCCTACAGCCTGCCTCTCGGCTGGTGGCGGCTCGGCATCGATCTCTCCCGCGACAGCTGGCGGCAGACGGTGGCCGGCATCAACCAGGACTTCACCAGCAGCGGCGAAAGCCGACGTTTCGGCGTCTTCCTCTCCCGGACGCTGAGCCGCGACCGGCAACAGAAACTCGACATCGATCTTTCCCTGGCCACCCGCTCCAGTCGCGGCTTCATCGAGGATGTCGAGATCGGTGTACAGCGGCGACGGCAGACCGATCTGGGCGTTGGCCTAAGGCAAACGGTCCGTTTCGGCCAAACCCTCCTCTACTGGAAGCTGACCCACCGCCGGGGGATGCCCTGGTTCGGCGCCCGCCGGGATTTTCCCGGCCGGCAGCCGGAAGACCCGACCTTTTTCTACCGGCTGCAGACCTTTGACCTGAACCTGGAACACCCCTGGCAGGCCGGGCCGCTGCGGCTGAATTCCCAGGTTGTTCTGCACGTCCAGTACAGTGCGACGCCGCTGTTCACAGCCGACCAGATCGCCATCGGCGGCCCCTGGACGGTACGCGGTTTCGACGGTGAACAGACCCTGAGCGCCGAACGCGGCTTCTTCGCCAGGGGTGAAACCGAACTGGATCTGCCCCGATCCTGGCCGGATCTGTTCGCGGGACTGGATTACGGTCGCGTCGGCGGACCGTCGGCGGCCGTGCCGGGCGGACAGGAACTGGCCGGAGCGGTTGTCGGACTGCGCGGCAGATGGAACAGGCTGGGCCTGGAAGCCTTCGCCGGCTGGCCGCTGAAAAAGCCGGACCGGCTGCGAACCGCACAACCGGCGGTCACCGTGCGGATGAGCTGGGGAATTTGATATTTCCATTGATGCAATCGGCGTCCTGGGTTTTAGCCGCAGATGGACGCGGACAAAGGTAAACCCAGGGCCTCGCGCCCGTTCACTTTGCTCACTCGAGGCGCAGAGCCGCGGAGAAAAGTAAAAACAGAAATTACTGTTTGGGATTTTCAATCTGCGTGCATCGGCGTCATCGGCGGTTAAAAAAATCTTTGGTTTTTAGCCGTGGATGAATGCCAATGAAAACAAAACCCTGACGGCTTTGAAAAAGCATGCGGCTCATCCGGGCCGGGCATCCATAAACTGAATAAACGCATCACCCTGGCACATCGGCCTAATCCCATGGAGGGGATCATGTCACGACTGCGCAAGAAGGTGACGGGAAGTCTGTGTCTTTTTCTGTTGCTGCAACCCGGCCTGGCTGCGGCCGGACCGGTGGCCGCCGACCGGATGGGGCCGAGAATCGAGCTGACAGCCAACGGCCTGCCACTGGTGCAGATCAACCGGCCGAATGCCGGTGGCGTTTCGCACAACCGCTACCGACGGTTCGATATCGATCCGAAAGGGCTGGTGCTGAACAACGCCCGCCTTCTTGCGCGCACCGAACTGGCCGGCTGGGTGGAGGGCAATCCGAACCTGGCCGACGGTACGGCGCGGCTGATTCTCAACGAAGTCACCGGCACCGACCGGTCACTGCTGAACGGCTTCGCCGAGATCGCCGGCGAGCAGGCCGAGCTGATCATCGCCAATCCGAACGGCACTACCTGTGACGGCTGCGGCTTCATCAACAGCAGCCGGGTGACGCTGACAACGGGCCGGCCGGAATTCGACACCGCCGGCAGGCTGACCGGGTTGCAGGTCGAGGAAGGCGACATCGCCGTCGCCGGCGACGGACTGGCAACCGACGGCCGGGTCGACCTGCTGGCCCGGTCGCTGGCCGTCAACGGCGCCCTGCACGCCGGCGAGCTGAACCTGATCGCCGGCCGCAACCGGATCGGGTACGGCGATCTGGGCATCGATATCCTGCCCGGCGAGGCCGGCGAGAAGCCGCGTCTGGCCGTCGACGTCGGTCTGCTCGGTGGCCTCTACGCCGACCGCATCCGCCTGATCGGCACCGAGGCCGGGCTGGGCGTGGCGGTGAGCGGCGATCTGGCCGCGGCCGGAGATCGGCTGGAGCTCGAGACCGACGGCGACCTGCATTTCGCCGGCCGGGCACAGAGCGGTGGCGACCTGCGTTTCGCCGCCGCCAACCTGGAGATGACGGGCAGAGCCTGGGCCCGGGGCGAGCTGCAGCTGCACAGCGAGGGAGCGATCGATCAGCAGGGGATTCTGGTCGGCCAAAACGGACTGACCCTGAGCGGGACGACCCTGACGCAGTCGGGCCTGATAGCCGCCGGCTTCGACGCCGCGGGACAGGCCGACGGCCGTGCCGGGCTGAAGATCACCCTCGCCGGACGGCTCGACAACAGCAACGGAAGCCTGCTGGCGACGGGAGGGGCAGCTATTGCCGCCGGCGAAATGGTCAACCGCGACGGCGAGCTGGTCGCCGAAGGTCTCGAGCTGGGGCTTGCGGGCGATCTCGACAACGCTGCAGGGACGATCTGGAGCGCGGGACCGGCGACACTCGATCTGGAGGGCATTCTGGAGAACGGTTCGGGAAGGGTGATAGGCGAAGGCGACATCGGCCTGCGGGCGCAGACCGTCGCCGGCAGCGGCCTGCTGCTGGCCGGGATGTCGATGACCATCGACCTGGTGGACGGCTGGAGCAACCCGGCCGGGGGCGTGGCCCAGGCAGGCGAACTGCACCTGCGACTCGGCGGCCGGCTCGACAATGCCGGCAGTCTGCTCGCCGACGGTACGCTCTCGCTGCTCGCCGCCGGAACAGACAACGTCGGCGGCGGCCTGCTGGCCGCTCAGGAGCTGACTTTTTCGCTGGCCGGCGAACTGGCCAACGAAGGACGTATCGAGGCCGGGCTGCTCACCGGCAGTGCCGCCGGCATCAGCAACCGGGGCGGTATGCTGGCGGATCGCGCCGAGCTGAGCGCCAGCAATATCGTCAATCGTGGACCCGACGCCCTGATCGCCGCCACCGGCAGCCTGCATCTGGCCGCCCGGCGGGTCGACAATCTCGATCAGGCCACCCTCTTCAGTCTTGGCGACCTGCGGATCGACGGCGGCGACGCCTCGATCCCGGCCGAGAGCATCGTCAACGAGGGGAGCCTGATCGAAGCGGATGGCAACCTGCTGCTTGCCGCCGACCGGATCGACAACCGCCGCAAGGAGATACGCATCGCCACCGACCTGATCGACACCGTCCGGCTCGACCTGGGCCTCTATCCCGGCTACGACCGGGCGGTCAGCTACTATGGCTGCTGGCTCGAAGGCGATTCGGATGTCTGCGGCACCATCGTCGAATATCAGCACTTCAGCGACGTGCGCACCGAGACGGTTCCGGTTTCCGACATCGTGCAGCACGACCCGGACGGAAAGTTCATCCGCTTTCATGCCGACGTTCCCGGGATTGGACAGCAGACAAGCTGTTTTACCGATCCGGAAATGGGCCAGTACTGCTGGACGGAAGACGTGCTGATTCAGCAGCGAAAGGAAATCGCCGCCTGGTACGAAAGCTTCAGCCAGAGTGGCGATGCGGCCGGCATCACCTACTACCCCGGATACGATCCGGGCCGCCATATCCATCCCGGCGACGAAATCAGCAGGGTGCTGATGGCCAAGGGAGAACCGGTGGTACACCACGAAACACGGCGTCGCCTCACCAGCTACTCCTGGCGTGACCGGTTTTCGCTGATCACGCCCGAACCGGTGATGATCGCCGGTGGCGACCTGTCCCTTCTGGTCGGCAGCCTGCTGACCAACGACGCCGGCACCGTCGCCGCCGGCGGCAGTGTGACGATCGACGGAGATCTGTTTGCCGCCGGCGCCGTCAGTCACGGCCGGGTGATCAACCGCGGCTACCGGTTGCTGGAGACGACCCGCACCGAAACCGAGTCCCTGGTGGTCTGGGACGACCCCTGCAGCTTTCTGGAAAGCCACTGTGGCTACAACGCCGTCTGGTGGCCCTGGCCGGACGACGTGCAGACGCGGGTCGTCGACGCCCTCACCGCAAGCATGCGAGCCGGCAGCCGGCTGCAGGTCTTTGCCGGCAGCCTGGAGAACACCCCGGTGACCGCCAGCGGCGCGATGATCGACGATCTGTCCACGACAACGCCGTCCGCCAGCGACACCGGCCTGACATTGCCACCGACGGGGCTCTTTCACCCGACCCCCGATCCGGAGGCCGGCTACCTGATCGAAACCGATCCGCGCTTTGCCGACTACGGCAGCTTTCTGTCGAGCGACTGGATGCTGCAGCAGCTTGGGCTCGATCCGGCCAGGACCCTGCGTCGCCTGGGCGACGGCTTCTACGAACAGCGTCTGGTCGCCCGGCAGGCGGCCGAACAGGGCAGCTCAAGCACGGCCGACGCCGGCAGCGGTTTCGAGCGGTTCCGCCGACTGATGGAAGCCGGCGTTGCGGCCGCCGAAGAGCTGGATCTGGCCGTCGGAGTCGCCCTGACGGCGGAGCAGACCGCCGCCCTGACCCACGACATCCTCTGGCTGGTGGAACGGACCGTCACCCTGCCGGACGGCCGCCGGGAAAAAGCGCTGGTGCCGACCCTCTACCTGGCCCGGCTGCGCCCGGACGACCTCAGGCCGGACGGCAGCCTGCTGGCGGCGGACGAGCTGGAGGTGGTGACCATCGACGAGATTCGCAACGACGGAATGATCTCCGGCCGGCAACACCTGCGCCTGCGCGCCGGCGACCTGGTCAACAGCGGTGAGATTACCGGCGGCCAGGTCGAACTGGACGCCGGCGGCGATCTGAGCAACCTTTCCGGCCGCATCGCCGGCGACGAGGTCGCACTGCGGGCGGACGGCGCTATCGAACTGCAGACCCGGACCCGCCGCCTCAAAACCGAACGCGACGGCACCCGCGTCACCGCTGACCGGAAAGGACGAACCGCCGAGGTCACGGCCACGGGCAACCTGCTGTTGCACGCGGAAGAAGCGATCCGACTGCAGGGCGCGCGCCTCGATGCCGGCGGCAGCCTGAAGCTGGCTTCCGGCGGCGACATCGAGCTGACCGCCATCCGCGAGGAGGACCGGACCGAGCGCAACGAGGCGGGTTACGGCTACCACCGACAGCAGCAGGACCTGTTCGCCAGCGAGCTGAAGGCGGGTGACCATCTGCACCTGCAGGCCGGCGGTTCCCTGCGCACCGAGGCGGCCCGGCTGCAGGCCGGTGGCAACCTGACCGCCTTGGCGCAGGAAGGGATCACCATCGGCGCCGCCGCGACCGTCAACGCCGAACACCTGGCCGCCGAGGGTGACAGGAAAACGGTACGCCGAAAGCACAGGGAGGAGCAGAGTCACGCCAACAGCCTGCAGGCGGGAGGCCATGTCACCCTGGTCGCGGCCGGAGACAACAGCGATCTGCGCCTGACCGGCAGCCGCGTCAGCGCAGGTACCGAAAGCACCCTGCAGCTCGCCGCCGGCGGCGACATCGTCCTCGACATCGCCCGCAAGGAGCGGGTTGATTATGATTACAGCAGGAAGAGGAGCCTGACCTCTTCCCGAATGCGGGAACAGCTGCAATCCGACTCCACGGTGGTCGGCAGCCGGCTTGAGGGCGGCCGGATCGACATCGAGGCAGGTCGTGACATCACCCTGACCGCAGCACAGGTTGCGGGGGGAGAGGTGCAGCTGAGCTCCGGGGAAGGCGCCATCCGGCTCGATGCTGAAACCGACAGCCACTGGGAGAGGGACGCTTCGGCAAAAACGAGGCTCCTCAAGGCCCGGGAGGCAA
This sequence comes from Geothermobacter ehrlichii, assembly GCF_008124615.1. Taxonomy (NCBI): domain Bacteria; kingdom Pseudomonadati; phylum Thermodesulfobacteriota; class Desulfuromonadia; order Desulfuromonadales; family Geothermobacteraceae; genus Geothermobacter; species Geothermobacter ehrlichii. The sequence continues at coordinate 79,250 of NZ_VNIB01000015.1, read as the reverse complement.
GCCATAACCTGCTGCAAGAGACGGCGCGGGTCACCCGGATCGAATCGGGCGGTGACCTTGTCTTGCGGGCGAACGGTACCAAAGGGGTCATCGTTACCAGGGGGGCACAGCTCGATTCAGCAGGCGGTATGACCCTGCTCGCAACCGGGGACAAGGGAGAGGTCAAACTGGCGACGGCAACCCAGGCCCGCGCCGAAACAACCACCAGTCGCAAGCGGCGGGCAATCCCGAGCCTGTCGGACGGCTCCCTGAGCCTGGCCCAGTCCGCGTCCGACCTGGATCACAGCCAGAAGGTTGAACAGGTCGGCACCCGGGCCGTTACCAAGGGGGACCTGGTGATCGCCGCCGGGACGAAACTGGCAACGGAAGGTGCTGAGCTGGCCGGCAACAATGTCGTTCTCGGCAGCAGTCATCAGATCACCCTTGCCAATGCCGAGGTGCAGAGCCGGGAAGACCACCTGCACAAACGAAGCATGACGGGCTTCAGGATGAGTGCAGACAGCGACGGGTTTGAAATCTTTGCCGGGCGAGAGAGCACAAAATCGGGTCTCGAGGGCTGGATGCAGACGGTCTCGCCGGGCAGGATCGACGCCCGGGCAAATCTGCTGGTGCAGGCCGGGCAGAATGCCGTGATCCGAGGAACTGATCTTGCCGCCGGCGGCGAAGTCACGATCCGCTCCGGCGGTGACGTGCGGACCCTGGTGGCCTACAACCTTGAGACCTGGCGTAGTTTCAGCAAATCCAGCCGTATCGGCTTCACATCCCGGCTGCAGCACGGAGTCGGCAATGCTGTGCAGAGTGCAAAGGCTACGGCCGACAGCAACAACGCGGTAACCGGGGCGTCGCGTGCCCTGCAGACCATCGATGCCGTTGATGCCCTCAAGTCTCCATCCCTCACTGTCACGGTCGGGATCGGCGGCAGTCACATGGTGACAACCGACAGCAGCAGAACCGCACAGGCTGTGACCATCGCTTCCGGGGGCGACGTGTCGGTGGCGGGCTCCAGAGACGTTGTCGCCGAAGGAACCTCGGTTGTCGCCGGTGGCGACCTGGAGGTCCGTGGCCGGAACATCGACTGGCAGGCACAGGTTGACCAGTGGAACCGGGACAGCAGGCAGAAGGAGTTTCAGGCAGGCATGTTCCTGCGGGGGCAACAGGGAGCAGCCAGCATCGGTGCCGGGGGGAGCGGATCGAGGGGTTCGTCTTCCAGCCACCAGGAGCACTGCGCCGGCGGCAGTCTGCAAGCCGGAGGCGACATCAGAATGGCCAGCAATGAAAACATGCGGCTCGAGGGGACCAAAATCGCTGCCGGCGAAGATCTGACCATTGCGGCCGGGCACAACCTTGACATCACAGCAGCCACCGACGCCTCGACTTCAAGCTTTGACCAGCGTTCCATTGGCAAAGAGGCTGGGTTCGGGTTCGGGACCACTGCGACGGGGGCTATGGCCGGGCTCTATGTCAGCGCCAGCGGTGCACGAAATGAACTCGACCGCACAGGCGAGACCAGCCACAATGCTCACCTCAACGCAGGAGACAGACTGGTGGTCACCAGCGGTAAAGACACCCACATCTCCGGCGGCCGGCTGGAAGGCGCTACAGTCAAAATGGAGGTGGGAGGAGACCTGACTCTTGCCTCCCAAATTGATACTGGCTCGGCAAAAGGACGGCAACTCCGCGGCAGCCTGACCATCGGCACAGGCGGTTTCGGTTTCTCCGCCGGGTATGGAAAAGCGGATGGCCGCAAGAACTGGGTCGAGGAGCAGAGCGCCGTGGTCGGCGATGATCGGGTAGACATAAACGTCGGCGGCCACACCCAGCTCGACGGCAGCATGGTGGCGTCCCTCGACAATGATCTGCGCCTTGAGACCGGCAGCCTCGGGTATCGCGACATACATGGTGTTGACAAGGAAACCTCCTGGTCCGCTGGCGTGGGAGGCGGCGTCAGTTTCTCCGGCTCTTCATCTTCGACAGCCACGAATGACGGCGCCAAAACCGCGGAGGCCGACCGGCAGGTGGATACCGGGCAGAATGCAGGCACCGGCAAAGGATCGCGCGACTTCGGGTCCTGGACCGCCTCGGGCAGCTACGGCAACCATGAACGCGAACAGGACGTCCGCGCGACCGTCGGCGCCGGAGAAATCGTTGTGCGGAACGAACCGGAACAGACCCTTGAAGGCCTGAACAGGGATCCCTCCCGCGCCTTTGAAATCACCCGTGACGAGGGGAACCGTTACGAGTTTTATGCGAGCGACAACAGCCTGGGCAAGGCGGTCAACCAGGCAACGCAACCGGTGGAAACACTGAGGCGCGAGGGGGAAGAGTGGGGAACAACCCTCAAACAGTATGGGCAAAGAGCGAGCAGGGCCGCCCATAACCTGTCCTTGCTGGATGACAGGCTGGAGGCCCAGGGGGACACAACCGAGGCGGAACTGGTTCGGCAGGTCAACAGCCTGCTGGACAAACTCGGGAAGAGCAGTCTGGTCGCTTCGGGTGAGAACTACGGCGGTCTGCTGACCCAGTTGCCGGTTCTTTTGACCGGCGACATGATGTACTACAAGGCCGTGGCAATTCTGGAAAAACACCCGACCGAGGCAAAAGCGCTACTGAAATACTATGGTTACGAAGATTTCGATCCCACCGACAAAAGTCAGGTTGCCCTGCTGAAAAACTTTTCCGATTATGTCTCCACCAACGGCATCAACAACACGCTGGTCGAGGCAATCCGCAATGGAGCCCAGCAGACCGGAGCGATGAGGTTCGTCCAGGGTTACAACCCGACTCACGGCCTGATCGCCGACTTGCTCGAATGCGGCTGGGACAAGTTCTTGGGGGAGATCATCAAATCGGGCAATGCGAGGGATGTGGAGAAATTTTACGAAACAGTAAAAAAAGCCCAACTTAACTTGAAGTCTGCGTCGCACAGCCAGGGAGCCTTACTCAATTATCGGGCATTGCAAGACTTGAAATTGGACAAATCTTGGCAATTCCAGTTTTTTGGGGCGCCGGTCAATGCCAAAGACTTGGAGAAAACGATAACAGATGCCAGGATCGAAAACAAAGGGAGTTTTCAGCATGCCGATGGCAAGGTCCTCGGTTTGCCCCAAAGCGACCCGATCAGCTCCGTTTTCGGTTTGAATGTCAAAACTTTGCCTGAATTCCTTGGAGGAATCCTGTCCTTTACGAATCTGACAGAAATGCACTCCGACTATCTCTGCCAGGGAGACTTCTGTGCCGGTGAACAGCCTGTCATTGATCTCATTCGCCCCCGAGAACCTAAAGTAAAAAATCTGCTGCCAGGGAAAACAAAACCATGAGAAAATTTCTTATCCTGCTTGCCCTGTTATCGCTGGGCGGCTGCATCACAATACCGGATTTCGATTCTGAAGAGCATATCATGGGTAGCTGTTCCGATGCAGGAGACCACTTCAACATCGGAAGGTTCGAGTTTGACATTTATTTGGATAAGCACTGGGAATATTCATACACACCAGAAACCCAGGATGTTACTTTTTCTTATGAAGGACAAGACTTCGGTATCGCCGGGATCAATGTTTTCTCATACCACTATATGCTCTTTGACTTGGAAGGCTATTGGGATGACGTCAACTATATCTACGAACGTTTTCGGGATGACTATGTCAACCACAAATCCAGGATGCTCAAGGCCAATCCGAGCTACCAGATCAGCATCGTGGAAAAAGCCGGCCTGCAATGCGTGCGAGAATGGCAGATCGACTACGGCCCCGGCAACCCGCAGCCGATTGCCAATGCCAACATCGGCGCCAGAGATGAAACTCTTGAGTACATGTGTGTAGTTCCAGGCCAAACAGATCGCCGTCCTGTAGATATCCTTATTACCCAATGGGTACCGCGCGGCCGCAAAGCCTTCGACCTGGAAAAGATCCTGGAACCGGTCTTCGCGTCACTGAAACTCAACCCGAACCCGCCTCCGGTTCCGAACACCGATGATTACAGACCGATGAGGCCACCGACCTGGTGGGAAAGACATTTCGGGCCGACCCAGATCAAGTGTCTTGGAGACGAATATATTTCAATATATGCCTGTGTCTATGATCATTACCTGCGCAACCTCGCCGAACGAGCCAGACGTGAAGCCAGCGGCAACCCCTACCCGCTCAAAGGCACCCCGTTCGAGCGCTGCACCTTCATGGGGCCGGACCGGGTGGCAAGGCCGTGTGAGGAAAAAACGGAGTGAGTCAGACCGAGGCAGATACAGGCCCGCAACAAATCTCATGGAGGAGACCGATGAAGTTCCTAACGATTTTTTTGACTGCAGCGCTGCTGCTAGCACTCTCAGGCTGCAACCTCATGACAGCGTCACGCATCGCCTCGGTGACCGGCGACCGCTACGTCGGCGCCAACCTGGAGCAGACGCTGGAAGATCTTGAACGGCAGGACATTCACTGTCAGAGGGGGAACCAGTACGAAAAGGATGAAAGGCTGAAGGCCCTCACCGACGGCACCCTCAATGACGTGCGATTCTTCATCTGCTTTACCGAAAGCAGCAGCCTGGTGGGGGTGAGCAGGAACATGACCTACATCGTCGCCCAGTACGGCAAGGTTCTGCGCATCCGGGGCAACGACAGGGCGAACTCGTATCTTTGGCAGTGAGAACCTGTTGCCCGGGAATCGACAGGGACAGCCCCTTTGACAGGAGGGGCTGCCCCTGTCCCCTTTCCCAAGGCTACGCCTTGATCCCCTTTTCGAGCAAGTAACGGCCGACATAGTGCTTGGAGAACTGGAGGGCAGTGCGGCCGCAGCGCTTGCTCTTGTCGTGCGACCACTTGATGGCGATCTTTTCCAGTTCTTTGGTCCAGGGGATGTCGATGCCGTACTGTCCGGCGAGGCGCTGGATGCAGAGCCGAACCGCTTCGAGGTAGCGGTCCTGGTTGAAGACGTGAAACGGAATCCACAGCCCGAACCGGTCGGGCAGCGAGCCCTTCTCCTCCTGGGTTTCGCTCGGCTGCAGCTCCCCCTTGACGTACTTGCCGCCGAGATAGTCGCTGCCAAGCTCCGGCAGCAGGAAGCGCCGGTTGGAAGTGACATAGATCAGCACGTTGTCCGGCGCGCAGTAGACCGACCCGTCAAGGGCGCTCTTGAGAATCTTGAAACTCTTTTCTCCCAGTTCAAAAGAGAGATCGTCACACAGCAGGATGAAGCGGTAGGGCTGGTCGGCGACGGCAGCGAAGACCTCGGACAGGGAATCGAGATCTTCTTTCTCGATCTGGATCAGTCGCAGGCCGCGCGGAGCCAGCTCGTTGAGCAGGGCACGCACCAGAGCCGACTTGCCGGTGCCGCGCGCGCCCCAGAGCAGGGCGTTGTTGGCCGGCAGACCCTCGACGAACTGCAGGGTGTTGTGCAGCAGAATTTCCTTCTGTTCTTCCAGGCCGATCAGCTGATCCAGGGTGGTCGGATCGATTCTCTTCACCGGTTCGAGACAGCCGGAAAAGGAGCGCCGGCGCCAGTTGGCGGCCAGGCAGGTCGACCAGTCGATGGGCGGCAGTGCCTTGGGCAGCAACATCTCCACCGAACTGAGCACGCGTTCCAGTTGGGCAACAACTTCAGGCTTGAGATTCATCATGGCAGGCAACTCCCGATTTCAGGAAATCAAAAGCAAAACCGGCGGGTCGCGCCCCGCCAGGCGCCTTACTTTTTTCAACGCGAAAAAAGTAGGCAAAAACGCTTGTTTTTATTTCTGCTGCGAAAGTCTGTGGCTCTTTTCAACTGTTCCGTCAAGCAGACCGTTATTTCTTTGTGGCAGCAGGAAACACATTCGTTCCCGGGCTCGCTGCGCTCACACGGGCCAGTTTGTTCGGAGCTGCCTCGACGGAAACGGCTGTTCGATACAGGAACGTCCCCGTTGAGGCTGCGGCGGTGCAACCTGGCCCATCGAGCGGTCTGCCGCTCGTTGGGAAAGCCTTTCTGTTGGCCCGAAGAGCTGAAGCTCTTTTGACGGGACAAACGAACCTTTGCCCCACCGAACCTTTGCGACAGCAATGCCCGCCGCAGGCGTAAGGCCCTTTTCTGCGTCCTCTTTTGGGCCGGCAAAAGAGGACGGCGTCGTCCGGGGACGCAACCCCGGATCAGCCTCCATCGACCGCAAGGGCGCAAACAAAATCAAAAGCAAAACCGGCGGGTCGCGCCCCGCCAGGCGCCTTACTTTTTTCAGCGCGAAAAAAGTAAGCAAAAACGCTGGGCTTTATGGCAGTCGCCAAGGCCTGTGGGCCTCTTCAACGCTGCCGCCAAACAAGCCGGCATCTTCTTCGTGGCAGCAGAAAAAGCATCGTTCCCGGGCTCGCTGCGCTCACACGGGCCAGTTTGTTCGGAGCTGCCTCAACGGAAACGCCCATCCTGGTACAACCGTTCCCGTCGGGACTGCGGCGGTACGGCCCGGCCCAACGAGCGGCCTGCCGCTCGTTGGGGAGCTTTTCCTGCCGGCCCGGAGCACCAACGCTCCTTGGTAGGACAAGCGGACCTTCGACCCACCGAACCTTTGCGACAGCAATGCCCGCCGCAGGCGAAGCTCTTTCTGCTTACTCTTTGGAGCGCCAAAGAGTCAGGCGCCGTCCGGGGGCGCAACCCCGGATTGATGGCAACCGACCGAAGGTCGCAAAAGCCGATTCCCGGGCATTCAACATGCCTCCATCCGCAAGATGCCCGAAAAGGGAAGTCTCCTTCCCTTTATTCCATCCCGTACCCGTCCGGATTGTTCCGCTGCCAGTTCCAACCGTCGCGGCACATCTCGTCCAGGCCCCGCTCGGCTTTCCAGCCCAGCTCGCGCTCGGCAAGGCCGGGATCGGCCCAGCAGGCGGCGATGTCGCCCGGGCGACGGGCGACGATCCGGCGGGGAATCTTGACCCCGTTCACCCGCTCGAAGGCCTCCACCATCTGCAGCACCGAGTAGCCCTGGCCGGTGCCGAGATTGACACAGACCAGACCGTCGGCGCGGTCGAGCCGGTCGAGAGCCTTCAGGTGGCCGATGGCCAGATCGACCACGTGAATATAGTCGCGCACGCCGGTGCCGTCGACGGTCGGATAATCGTTGCCGAAGATATCGAGCCGTGGCCGCTTGCCCACGGCCACCTGGGTGATGAAGGGAAAGAGGTTGTTCGGCCGGCCGTTGGGATCCTCGCCGATCCGGCTGCTGGGATGCGCGCCGACGGGATTGAAATAGCGCAGAATGGCGATGCGCCACGCCGGGTCGGAGCGGTGCAAATCGCGCAGCATCTCCTCGATGAACAGCTTGCTGCGTCCGTAGGGATTGGTGGGGCCGGTGGGGAAATCCTCGCGGATCGGCAATTCGGCCGGATCGCCATAGACCGTGGCCGAAGAACTGAACACCAGGGTCCTGCAGCCGGCCTCGGCCATCACCTCGAACAGCACGGCGCTGCCGGCGACGTTGTTCTGGTAGTAGAGCAGCGGTTTTTCCACCGATTCACCCACCGCCTTCAGGCCGGCGAAATGGATCACCGCCCGCGGGCGACAGTCGGCGAAAATGCGCTTCAGAGCCTGCCGGTCACGGATGTCGGCCACTTCGAGCCGGGCCGTGCGGCCGGTCAGCTCCGCCACCCGCTCGAGAGCGACGAGCGAAGCGTTGCTCAGGTTGTCGACGACCACCACCTCGTGGCCGGCCTGAAGCAGTTCGAGCACGGTATGGGAACCGATGAAGCCGGCGCCGCCGGTCACCAGAATCGGTTGCATCTCACCCCTCCTCGAGCACCGGCAATGGCGGTCGCCAACCGGCGGAACTGACCACAAACCAGGGATTGAGCAGATTTTCCTTGTTGTAGCGCAACGGCTGACCGTTTGCGGTCAGCACCTGGCCGCCGGCGGCCTCGACCACCGCCTGCCCCGCAGCCGTGTCCCATTCCATGGTCGGGCCGAGCCGGGGATAGAGGTCGGCCCGTCCCTCGGCGACGGCGCAGAGCTTGAGCGAGCTGCCCACCGGCACCGCCTCGGCGACATCGACCTGTTGCAGGTAGGCGTCGAGTTCCGCCGAAGGATGGGAACGGCTCATGACCACCGCCAGGCCGGCGCCGGCCGCCGGTATGCGGGGCGCGATCGGCTCGGGCCGTTCGCCTTCCCGCTGCCGCCAGGCCCCTTCGCCCACCCGGCCGGCGTAGAGCGTCCCGATGGCCGGCACATGGACCACGCCGAGCAGTGGCACGCCATCCTCGATCAGGGCGATGTTGACGGTGAACTCTCCGTTGCGCTTGATGAATTCCTTGGTGCCGTCCAGAGGATCGACCAGCCAGAAACGCCGCCACGAGCGTCTCTCGGCAAAGGGAATGTCGCGCCCTTCCTCCGACAGGATGGGGATGTCGGGGAAAGCGCCTTGCAGCCCCTCGACGATGACCGCGTGCGATGCGCGGTCGGCGCGGGTCAGCGGCGAGGCGTCCGCCTTCAGTTCGACGGCGAAATCACCGGCGTAGACCTCTATGATCGCCGAACCGGCCTCGCGGGCGATGGCGGCAATGGTTTCCAGCATGTGCAGGCTCCAAAAGTGACGTTCGGTTTCGGGATGTCCTTCCGACCGCAAGGTCGCAAACAAAATCAAAAACAAAACCGGCGGGTCGCGCCCCGCCAGGCGCCATCCTTTTTTCAAGCGCGAAAAAAGGATGCAAAAACGCTTTTTCTATTTCTGGCGCGACAGCCGGTGCCTTTTTTCAACGTTACGGCCAAGAAGGTTGGTCTATTCTCCTTGGCAACAAAAAGGCATCGTTCCCGGGCTCGCTGCGCTCACACGGGCCAGTTTGTTCGGAGCTGCCCCATGTGTGCCGCTTGTCTCGACAACAAACGTTCCCGTCGGGGCTGAGGCGGTACGATCTGGCCCATCGAGCGGTTTGCCGCTCGTTGGGGAAATTTTTCTGTGAGCCCGAAGAGCCGGCGTTCCGGGTTGAGCCGACGTTGTAACGACCCACCGAACCCGCGCAACAGTAATGCCCGCCGCAGGCGTAAGGCCCTTTTCTGCGTCCTCTTTTGGGCCGGCAAAAGAGGACGGCGTCGTCCGGGGACGCAACCCCGGACCAACCTCATCCGACCGCAAGGTCGCAAGCAAAATCAAAAGCAAAACCGGCGGGTCGCGCCCCGCCAGGCGCCTTACTTTTTTCAGCGCGAAAAAAGTAAGCAAAAACGCTTGTTTTTATTTCTGCCACGAAGGTCTGTGGCCCTTTTCGACCAGTTGCCCAGACTGACCGCCCTTTCTCCGTGACCACAAAAAAAGCATCGTTCCCGGGCTCGCTGCGCTCACACGGGCCAGTTTTTTCGGAGCTGCCCCATGTGTGCCGCTTGTCTCGACAACAAACGTTCCCGTCGGGGCTGAGGCGGTACGATCTGGCCCATCGAGCGGTTTGCCGCTCGTTGGGGAGATTTTTCTGTGAGCCCGAAGAGCCGGCGTTCCGGGTTGAGCCGACGTTGTAATGACCCACCGAACCCTCGCGACAGAAATGCCCGCCGCAGGCGAAGCTCTTTCTGCTTACTCTTTGGAGCACCAAAGAGTAAGGCGCCGTCCGGGGGCGCAACCCCGGATCTACGTCCATCGACCGCAAGGTCGCAAGCAAAATCAAAAGCAAAACCGGCGGGTCGCGCCCCGCCAGGCGCCTTACTTTTTTCAAGCGCGAAAAAAGGATGCAAAAACGCTTTTTCTATTTCTGGCGCGACAGCCGGTGCCTCTTTTCAACGCTGCCGCCAAACAAGCTGGCATCTTCTTCGTGGCAGCAGAAAAAGCATCGTTCCCGGGCTCGCTGCGCTCACACGGGCCAAACGGTTCGGAGGTGCCTCGACGGAAACGGCTGTTCGATACAGGAACGTCCCCGTTGAGGCTGCGGCAGTGCATCCCGGCCCATCGAGCGGCCTGCCGCTCGTTGGGGAGCTTTTTCTGCCGGCCCGGGGCACCGACGCAACCTGGCAGGTCCGAACCTTGCCTCGACCCACCGAACCCGCGCAACAGCAATGCCCGCCGCAGGCGTAAGGCCCTTTTCTGCGTCCTCTTTTGGGCCAGCAAAAGAGGACGGCGCCGTCCGGGGGCGCAACCCCGGACCAACCTCATCCGACCGAAGGACGCAAAATCGGTCTAAACTCCGTAGTACTCCCGATACCAGTCGACGAAGCGCTGCACCCCCACCTCGATCGGCGTGTCGGGACGAAACCCGACATCCCGCACCAGGTCGTCGACATCGGCGCAGGTCGCCGGCACATCCCCCGGCTGCATAGGCAGAAACTCCTTCTTCGCCTCCCGGCCCAGGGCCTGCTCCAGAGTGGCGATCAGGTGCATCAGCTCCACCGGGCTGTTGTTGCCGATGTTGTAGTTGCGATAGGGGGCGGCGCTGGTGCCGGGATCGGGATGGTCCCCCGACCAGTCGGGATTCGGTTCGGCGACGCGGTCGACAATCCGCACCACGCCTTCGATGATGTCGTCAATATAGGTAAAATCGCGCCGCATCCGGCCGTGGTTGAACACCTTGATCGGCTCGCCGGCCAGAATGGCGCGGGTGAAGAGAAAGAGCGCCATGTCCGGCCGGCCCCAGGGTCCGTAGACGGTAAAGAAACGCAGACCCGTACAGGGCAGCCGGTAAAGGTGGCTGTAGGTGTGGGCCATCAGCTCGTTGGCCTTCTTGGTAGCGGCGTAGAGGGAAACGGGATGGTCGACGTTGTGGTGGATGGAAAAGGGCATGGTAGTGTTGGCGCCGTAGACCGAGGACGACGAGGCGAAGACCAGGTGCTCCACCCCGTTGTGCCGGCAGCCTTCGAGGACGTTGACGAAGCCGACCAGGTTGGCGTCGACATAGGCGTGGGGATTTTCGAGGGAATAGCGGACACCGGCCTGGGCGGCGAGATTGACCACCCGCTGAAAACCTTCGCGGGCGAACAGGGCGGCCATGCCCGGCCGGTCGGCCAGATCCATCTCGACAAAGCGAAACCGCTCGTGCGGCACCAGTCGCGCCAGCCGGTCCTTCTTCAGGTTGACGTCGTAATAGTCGTTGAGGTTGTCGAGACCGACCACCTCGTCTCCCCGCTCGAGCAACCGGCGACAGAGGTGAAAACCGATAAAACCGGCGGCGCCGGTCACCAGTATCTTCATGCGTACCACTCCCCGGGGAGGCTCCCCGTCCATCAGACTTTTATGGTCAATGAAGGTTCGATGACCATCCGGATGTTCTTTCTACCCCATTTCGGCACGTAAAAAAAGCCCGCCGATGATTTCGGCGGGCCGGCGAGTCACTCAGTCACCAGAAAAGCGCGAAGTTTTTCCAGGGTCTTTTTGCCGATCCCCTTGACCTTGACCAGGTCATCGACCGTGGCGAAGGGACCGTTCGCTTCGCGGTAGGCGACGATCCGCTCGGCCGTCACCTTGCCGATTCCCGGCAGCAGCACCAGTTCCTCGGAACCGGCGGTGTTGATGTTCACCTGTTTTTCGCCGGCGACGGCGGCCTGTCCCTGCGGCGCGGCCAGCACCGGAACGGGCAGGGAAAGAGAAACCAGGGCGACGGCCAGACAAAGAACGACAAGAATCCTTTTCATCTTCATCCTCCATGATTTCGATGGATTTGTCATCCCGCACGCCGGTTCCGTCCTGCATCCCCCCTTTCCCGCGCTGTTGACAACATCCATGTCGCGCTTGCCGACGCGGGATTTTGAGCCTATCTTAATGGGCAATTCTCAAAAAAATCTCAAATTTCGCCCGAAACCGCGAAAAAAAATGAAAAACGAGATGGCAAAAAAGCTCTTTTGGGGCACGGATGAAAACGCAGGAGAAGTCAAAGACCTGAAAAAGCACAGGGGGGAGTAAATCAGCGTGTATCAGCGTCAATCAGCGTCCTCTTTGGTCTTTTGGGTTTGAAAAATCAAAGGCGTTTATGGGACGCAGATAAACGCTGATGAACGTAGATAAATCTGAAAAGCAATAGATGCTTTTATGTTTTCATCGGCGTGTATCAGCGTGCATCGGCGGTTGAATAAAACCTGTTTTTTAGCCGCGGATGGACGCGGATGAACGCCGATAAGGCTAAAGGTCGGAAAAGTAAGGATTTTGGGTTTTCAAATCAGCGTGTATCAGCGTCAATCAGCATCCTCTTTGGTCTTTTGGGTTTGAAAAATCAAAGGCGTTTATGGGACGCAGATAAACGCTGATGAACGTAGATAAAGGAAAAAGGCGGGCGCTGGGGACTGGGGGACCCGGAGCCTGCACCCGTCACCCTTCACCGTCGACCGATACCGGCATACTCGAACCCCTCCTCCTTCACCATCCGCGGATCGTACTGGTTGCGGCCGTCGAAGATGACCGGCCGGCGCATCCGCCGCTTCATCTGCCCGAAATCGGGAAAACGGAACGGCTTCCATTCGGTCACCAGTACCATGGCGTCGGCACCGTCGAGCGCGTCGTACTGGTTTTCGGCCAGCTGCAACCGGCCGTCGGCAAAGAGATCTTCGGCGAATTCGCGCCGGGCAACCCACATCGCCACCGGATCGTAGGCGCACACGCTGGCGCCGGCAGAGGTCAGCGCCTCGATCAGCACCCGGGAGGAGGCCTCGCGCATGTCGTCAGTGCCGGGCTTGAAGGCCAGTCCCCAGACGGCGAAGTGCAGCCCGGACAGGTCGGCGCCGAAGCGCTCGACGATCTTGTCGAACAACAGACGGCGCTGGGCCTGGTTGCGCGCCTCCACCGCCTGCAGCAGGGTCGGCTCGACGCCGCTTTCGTGGGCGGTACGAACCAGCGCCTTGACATCCTTGGGGAAACAGGAGCCGCCATAGCCGCAGCCCGGATAGATGAAGTGGTAGCCGATACGCTGGTCGGAACCGATGCCGCGCCTGACGTTTTCGACATCCACCCCCAGCCGGTCGCAGAGAACGGCGATCTCGTTGATGAAGGAGATCTTGGTGGCGAGCATGGCGTTGGCGGCGTATTTGGTCATCTCGGCGTCGCGCACGCCCATGAAGAGGGTCCGCTGGTGGTTGCGGTTGAAGGGCGCGTAGAGCTGGCGCATCTTTTCCGCCGCCCGCTCGCTGTCGGTACCGATGATGATGCGGTCCGGCTTCATGAAGTCCTCGACCGCCGCCCCTTCCTTGAGAAACTCCGGATTGCTCACCACGTCGAACTCGATGTCCACGCCGCGCGCGTCCAGCTCGGCCTGGATGGTCTGCCGCACCCGGTCGGCGGTGCCGACCGGCACCGTCGACTTGTCGACGATGACGGCGTATCTCTCCAGGTTGCGGCCGATATCGCGGGCGACGGCCAGCACATGACTCAGGTCGGCGCTGCCATCATCATCGGGAGGCGTACCGACGGCAATGAAATGGATGCTGGAGTTTTGCATCGCTTCGGCGAGGCTGGTGGAAAAAGAGAGTCGCCCCTCGGCGACATTGCTCTTGACCAGGGGCTCGAGTCCCGGTTCGTGGATGGGGATTTCGCCCCGGCGCAGAGCCGCGACCTTGGCTTCATCGATGTCGACACAGGTCACGGTCAGGCCCATTTCGGCAAAACAGGCCCCGGTGACCAGACCGACGTAGCCGGTTCCGACGACGGTCAGACGCATGGAGTTATCCTTTCACCGCGCGAAGTCAGTTTTCCCTGATCTGCCGCAGGCTGCGTTCGGCATTGCGACGGACCAGTTCGGAACGGTCGTTGAGTGCTTCTTCGAGATGCGGCACCGCTTCCTCGGCCCGCAGCAGTCCCAGTCCCTTGGCCGCGCTCTTGCGCACCCATTCGTCCTGGTCCCGCAGCAGCCGAACCAGGTGCGGCGCCGCTTCCTTCACTCCCAGTTCGGCCAGGGCAAAGGCGGCATTGCTGCGCACTGTCGGGTTGGCATCGTCAAGGGCGTCGACCAGGGCGGGAGCCGCAGCGGCCTCACCGAGCCGTCCCAGCTCGGCGGCGGCACGCGAGCGGCGGATACCGGTTCCGGTTTTCAGACTCTCGAGCAGGGATTCAAGGGACACGTCCACCTCCATCGGATAAAAAACAGAGCAAAACAACGTCAGATCACCGCAGCCGGTCGAGCCGAAAACGACCGCGGTCGGAAACGGCGCTATCTTGCCTTTCTCACGGGATCCTGTCAATCACCGGGCGACCCGGCATCGTCTTTCGGCGGCAGGGTGATGAAGAGCGAACGGCGCGGCCGGCCATCGACTGCCCGGCTGCGGTGTCCGCGGCCGTCGACATCTTCGACCAGCAGGATGTCGCCCGGTCCAAACCGTCGCACCTCGCCGCTGCCGGCCTCGATATCGACTTCGCCCTCGAGCATGATCACGTACTGTCGCTCCGGGGCATTGTGCCAGTCGTAGTCGTAGTCGCCGTCGGTCAGGCGGAAAATGAGCCGCCCGACCGGCACGGCCGGCGAAAGAAAGCCGATGGGACCGGCATCGGCCAGTTCGACCTCGATATCCTCGAAGCGGGATTCCCCGTCATCTCCGGTGTAGAGGCGGGTGACCCGCATGGTTTCCTGTTTCTTCACGGCAGTTCCTCCCCGTCCAGGGCCGCCCGCGCCGCCAGGGCGGCTCCGACCACGCCGGCATCGTTGAGCAGGCGGGCCCGGCGGATCGGCGCCCTGGCCCGCAACAGGTGAAAGAAATGCCGGTGGTGGTGACTGAGACCGCCGCCAAGCAGAAACAGATCGGGAAAGAAGAGCCCTTCGAGCAGGGCCAGGTAACGGTTGAACCGCCCGGCCCAGTCTTCCCAGCTCAGGTCGTCCCGCTTGCGTGCCCGGTCCGAAGCCAGCTCTTCGGCGTCACGGCCGTCGAGGGGAAGGTGTCCCAGTTCGGTGTTGGGCAGCAGCACGCCGTCATGAAAGACGGCCGAACCGAGCCCGGTGCCGATGGTCACCAGGATCACCGTTCCGGCCTGGTCGCGGCCGGCGCCGAAACGCATCTCCGCCAGGCCGGCGGCATCGGCGTCGTTGACAACCGTCACCGGCAGGCCGAGGCATTCGGCAAACAGCCTGTCGGCCGCCGTACCGATCCAGGAGGAATCGATATTGGCCGCGGTCAGAACGGTACCACCGCGAACGACGGCGGGCAGGCCGCAGCCGACCGGCCCTTTCCAGTCGAAATCACGGGCGATGCCGGCGATCTGGCGGGCGATGGATGCCGGCGTGGCCGGCCGTTCGGTCGGCACCCGCACCGGCGCCTGCAGGGGACGACCGAGGGCGGTGTCGACCACGGCCGCCTTGATGTTGCTGCCTCCTACGTCAATGCCGAGAATGTCCATACCACCTTGCTTCGTCATTTCTGTTGAGATGCAGTTGTCCCGAAAAAAAGCTCTGCAGTAGCATAACAGAGCGCGGAAAAGTTGCCAGAAGCGGATGGCGGTCAGTCCCTTTCGGCGGCCAGACGGCGGGCCTCCTCGACCAGGGCGTCAGCCAGCTCGGCCTGGGGCACCTTGCGCAGAATCTCTCCCCTGCGAAAGAGCAGCCCCTGCCCCCGGCCGCCGGCGATGCCGAGATCGGCCTCGCGCGCCTCGCCCGGCCCGTTGACCACGCAGCCCATGACGGCGATGGTCAGGGACACCGGCAGGTCGTGCAGCCGCCGTTCGACCTCTTCGGCGGTTTCGATCAGATCGATCTGGCAGCGGCCGCAGGTCGGGCAACTGATGAAGATCGGGCCCCGCTGGCGCAGGCCGAGACTCTTGAGGATCTCGAAACCGACCCTCACCTCCTCCACCGGATCGCCGGTCAGGGAGACGCGCAGGGTGTCGCCTATCCCCTCGTAAAGCAGGATGCCAAGCCCGACGGCGCTCTTGACGGTGCCGCTGAAGGTGGTGCCGGCCTCGGTGATGCCGATGTGCAGCGGATAGTCGACCTTTTCCGCCAGCAGGCGGTAGGCCCGCACCGTCCGGTCGATGTCGGAGGCCTTGAGGCTGATCTTGATCAGGTCGAAACCCAGATCCTCGAGAATACGGACATGTCCCTGGGCGCTTTCGACCATCGCCTCGGCGGTGGGATGCCCGTACCTGTCGAGCAGCTCCTTTTCGAGGGAACCGGCATTGACGCCGATACGGATCGGCACCCGCCTTTCGGCGCAGGCCCTGACCACCTCTTCGACCTTCCAGCGCTCGCCGATGTTGCCCGGATTGATGCGCAGCCCGGCTACCCCCTGCTCCAGCGCCTGCAACGCCAGCCGGTAGTCGAAATGGATGTCGGCCACCAGCGGCATCGGACTGTCGGCGACGATCGCCCCCAAAGTCCGTGCCGCCTCCATGTCGGGAACGGCACAGCGTACGATTTCGCAGCCGGCCGCGGCCAGCCGCCGGATCTGTTCCAGGGTGGCGGCCGCGTCGCGGGTATCGGTGTTGGTCATCGACTGCACCGAAACCGGCGCACCACCGCCGACGGCGAGGTCGCCAAGCATGATCTGACGGGTTTTTCTTGTCATATCGAAAGCTTCCGCTTTTTTACCCCAAGGATGTGTTCACAGTTCCCCTTCTGTTCATCACAATTTTAGCGAATGAACAGAGCACAAATCGTGAACAGGCTGCCATTCCATGGCAGTGTACGGCCTGCCTGACAGAGGGTCAACTTGAATCAATGAGTTCACGCGTATGGAGAGTGCAGTGCCTGGCCTTGTGCCATCCGCCGGTGATGAACTCACAGATTCAGGTCGAGAAAAGGAATTTGACAGAACCGCGACAACGGGCTTATGTTCGCCTATCACTCACCCCAGGGGAGCGCCATGAAACCCGATCGCCGTACCGCCGCAGGCGGCGACATCCACAAGATCCGGATCGACGGCCTTACCGCCGAGGGGCTCGGCCGCACCGAACGTGACGGCAGGGAACTGCTGGTCTACGGTGCCTATCCGGGCGAACAGGTCGAAGTGGAGATCGTCCATCGCGGCCCGCGGCGGCTGGTGGGCAAACTGCGGCGGATTCTCGAACCCGTCGCCGGTCGCCGGCCGTCCCCCTGCCGCAAGGCGGCGGTCTGCCAGGGCTGTCCCCTCATCGAACTGCACCCGGAAAGCCAGCTGGCCGCCAAGAAAGACCTGGTCCTGTCGGCACTGGCCGAACACGGCCTGCACGACCTGCATCTGCCCGACATCGTCCCGGCGCCCCGGGATTTCGGCTACCGCACCACCGCCAAACTGGTCATCGGCCGCAACCGCCGCGGAATTGTCATCGGCCTCTACCGGCGCGGCAGCCACGACATCGTCGACATCAGCGATTGTCCCCTGCACCACCCCCTGATCAACCGCATCGCCCGGACCGTGAAGGACGAAATCGGCCGCCAGAAACTGCCGGTCTGGAACCCGAAACAGCAGCGGGGCCTGATGCGCTACCTGCTGGTCAGGGTCAGCCCGGCCAACCGGAAGGCCCTGGTCACCCTGGTGACTGACCGCCGCGACTTCAAACGTATCAATCCCCTCGTCTCCTGGCTGCGGCGCCGGGTACCGGAGGTCGTGGCGGTACACCAGAACGTCAACGCCGGCACCGGCAACGTCATCCTCGGCCGGGAAACCCTGAGAATGGCCGGAGCCAGAGACCTGCTCGACCGGCTGGGAGACTTCAGCGTCCATATCGGCCCGACCTCGTTTCTGCAGGTCAACCACGACCAGGCGGTACGCATGTACCGGCAGATCGCCGACTGGCTGACGCCGCGTCCCGGCGAGCAGGCCCTCGACCTCTACTGCGGCATCGGCGGCATCGCCATGCATCTGGCCGCCCGCGGCTTCTCGGTGACCGGCGTCGAGGTGGTGCCGGAAGCGGTCGGCTACGCCGGCCGCAACGCCGAGCGCAACCGATTAACCCACTGCCGGTTTCTCGCCGGCGCGGCGGAAAAGCTGCTGCCGCACCTTCTGGCGCAACTGCCCGCCGGCAGCCCGGTGACCGTCAACCCGCCCCGATCCGGATGCGATCCCGAGGTGCTCGACATGCTGGCCGGCTTCCGGCCACGGGCGCTGGTCTACATGTCGTGCAACCCCCGGACCCTGGCGCGCGACCTGGCCCTGCTGCGGCAAAAAGGCTTCCGCATCGACCACCTGCTCGCCTACGACATGTTTCCGCAGACGGCGCATGTCGAAAGTCTGGCGCTGCTGATGCCGGAGCCTGGCGGAAGGCGTAAATAGAGGGAAACGCCGCTGATGCGGGCCTCCCACCACGCCTCTGTCCAAACCGGGGGACGCCCCTTGCATCCGGATCCGTTTCGGCCCCTCGGCCCCAAAACAGTCGGTGGACCTGGGGTGCCACTTTTGCTTGCCCGTCCATGCAAAAATCACTATTCTGATGGCAGGCCGATGGACAGCCTGGCCGGAACGACACGAAAACACAGGGGAGTAGCTCGCGGCCTGGTGGCGCGCCCGGTCTTCAAAACCGGTGTGGGGCGTATCCCGTCCCGGGTGGGTTCGATTCCCATCTACTCCCGCCATAGATATTCGCACTTCGCTTCGGATGGGAATCGAAGCGAAACGAGCGCGTCCTGTGGACGATAAGCCGGCAGGATGCCGGCGGCAGCGAGCGGAGGGGAGCCGACGCAGGAACCGCCAGGACGGCGGCGACGTAGGCGGCGATTCCCATCTACTCCCGCCATAGATATTCGCACTTCGCTCGAGAGGGGAAGCGAAGCGAGCACACATTTTTAACGGAGAGGCGCTGAAAAAGAGAGAACGCTGATTGTTCTTCGACCTGGAAAAGAACCTGCTTTTTCTCTCCGTCTCAGCCCCTCTGTGACTCTGCGTTAGACATATACGATTAAATTCCTTTTTGCCCGCTCCACGCACCGGATCGAGCCGACATGCCACAGACAACCGACAAACAGGCGCTGTTACGCAAACTGCCGGCCGTCGACCGGCTGCTCAAGGCTCCTGCGGTTCGCCGGCTCGAAACGGAGATTCCGCACCCGCTGCTGCTCGAGGCCTGCCAGCGCGTCGTCGACAGGCTGCGGCAGGAGATTCTGCGCGACCAGGCGCTTCCGGCCGACCTGGCAGCCGGCCCCGACGCCGTGGCCGAACGGGCCGCCATTCTTGCGCGGCAGCTCCACCAGCCCAGCCTGCGGCCGGTCATCAACGCCACCGGCACCCTGCTGCACACCAACCTGGGCCGCTCGCCCCTGTGCCGGGCGGCACTCGAGGCCGTCACGGCCGTTTCCCGCGGCTACAGCAATCTCGAATTCGACCTCGCCAGCGGCGAACGCGGCCACCGCTACAGCCACGTCGAGGATCTGCTCTGTCGCCTGACCGGCGCCGAGGCGGCCACGGTGGTGAACAACAACGCCGGCGCCGTGCTGCTGGCCCTGACCACCCTGGCCAGGGGAAAGGAAGCGATCGTTTCCCGCGGCGAGATGGTGGAGATCGGCGGCGCCTTCCGCATTCCGGACGTGATGGCTGCCGGCGGCGTCATCCTGCGCGAGGTCGGCACCACCAACAAGACCCACCTGCGCGACTACCGGCAGGCGATAGGCGAGCGCACCGGCCTGCTGCTCAAGGTCCACACCAGCAACTACCGCATCGTCGGTTTTCACGCCGAGGTTGCAGCCGCCGAACTGGTCGAACTCGGCCGCGAGCACGGCCTGCCGGTCATCGAGGACCTCGGCAGCGGCATGCTCATCGACCTGAGCAACTTCGGCCTGCCGCGCGAACCGACCGTCAGGGAATCGGTGGCGGCGGGCCTCGACCTGGTCACCTTCAGCGGCGACAAGCTGCTTGGCGGTCCCCAGGCCGGACTGATCGTCGGCCGGCGGGAGGCGGTGGAGAAGGTCCGGCGCCATCCGATGGCCCGGGCCCTGCGGATCGACAAGATGACCCTGGCCGCGCTGGAGGCCACCCTGAGGCTCTATCTCGACCGCGAGCGGCTGCTGCGGGAAAACCCGGTGCTGAGACTGCTGCAGATGACACCCCGCACCCTGGCCGACCGCTGCCGGCGGCTGGCGAAACGGATGCAGGCGCTCGGCGAACGGGCCGAAATATCCGTCGTCCGTACGACCGCCCGCGTCGGCGGTGGCGCCCTGCCGCTGACCGAGCTGCCCGGATACGCCCTCGCCGTCCGGCCGCGCTCGGCAAGCGTGACGGCACTGAACCGCCGTCTGCGGCAAGGCCGGCCGCCGGTCGTCGGCCGGGTGCAGGAGGATCGTCTCCTGTTCGACCTGCGCACCGTGCTGCCCGGCGAGGACCGGCGGCTGCTTCAGGCCCTGACCGACGCCTTCGACAACCTCTGACCCGATACGTGAAGTTTTCCGCATGAGCCGTCCCCAGCAGCATGTCATCATCGGAACCGCCGGCCATGTCGATCACGGCAAGACCGTCCTGATCCGCGCCCTGACCGGCGTCGAAACCGACCGGCTGAAAGAGGAAAAAAAGCGCGGCATCTCCATCGAACTCGGCTTCGCCCCCTTTCGGCTGCCCGACGGCACCCTGGCCGGCGTGGTGGACGTCCCCGGTCACGAACGTTTCATCAACAACATGCTGGCCGGCATCGGCGGCATCGACCTGGTCCTGCTGGTGGTCGACGTCAACGAAGGGGTCATGCCGCAGACGCGGGAACACCTGCAGATTCTCAAGCTGCTGCGGATTCCACGTGGCATTATCGTCCTGACCAAGTGCGACCAGGCCGAGGACGACCTGATCGAGCTGGTCGAGGAAGAGATCCGGGAGGAAGTGGCAGGCAGCTTTCTCGACGGCGCCCCCTGCTGCCGGGTGGCCGCCCTGCACGGCGAAGGCATTCCCGAGCTGGTCCGCACCATCGCCGAGGAAGTCCGCAAAATCGAACCCAAGCCGGCGGACGGCCCCCTGCGCCTGCCGGTCGACCGGCACTTCAGCGTCGCCGGCTTCGGCACGGTGATCACCGGCACCCTCCTTTCAGGGCGGGTGCGGCCCGACGACCAGGTGGACGTGCTGCCGGCGGATGTCAGGGTGCGGGTGCGCGAGGTGCAGGTGCATGGCCGCAAGGTGGCGGAGGCCGTCGCCGGACAGCGCGTCGCCCTGAACCTGGCCGGCCTCGACCGGAACCAGGTCCCCCGCGGCTCGGTGGTCGCCACTCCCGGCATCTTCGCCCCGACCCGCCGCCTCGACGCCCGCCTCGACCTGCTGCCGGAGGCGCTCCGGCCGCTGCGCTTTCGCGATCCGGTGCACCTGATGCTGGGAACGGCCCGGGCGGTCGGCATCGTCGCCCTGCTCGACCGCGACGTGCTGCGCCCCGGAGAGAGCGCCATCGTGCAGATCCACCTCGACCGGCCGCTGGTGGCCCACCGCCTGGACCGGTTCATCATCCGCTCCTATTCGCCGGTCACCACCATCGGCGGCGGCCTGGTGGTCGACCCCGCCCCGAACCGTCACAAGCGCTTCCGCCGGGAGGTGCTGGCGGCGCTGGAGGAACTCGAGTCGGGGGAAAAATCGTTCCTGCTGCAGAAGGTCCAGGAACTGGCCTGCGCCACGCTCAGGGAGCTGGAGCAGGCCTCCGGACTCGGCCGCGAACGGATCGAGGACCACCTGCGCGCCCTGGAGGAAGCCGGCCGGGTGCGCCGGCTTGCGGACCAGTGGGCCACGGAAGAGACTGTGCGCCTGTGGCAACGGTCCCTGCTCGAAACGGTCGACCGATGGCACCGGGACAACCCGCTGCAGTCAGGGATGCCCCGCGCCGCCCTGAAGGGAGTCCTTCCTGCACGACTGCGGCAGAAGGCCTTCGACGCGGTGCTGGCGGCGCTGCTGGACGCCGGCGAACTGGTGGCCAAAGAAGAGCTGGTCGCCAGGGCGGACTTCAGCATCGAGATCGCACCCGAGCTTCAGCGACAGCTCGACCGTCTCGAACGGTTCTACCGCCAGGCCGGCCCGCAGGCGAAAAACCACCGCGAGATGGCCGCCCAGCTCGGGCTCGAGCTGGAACAGGCCGAACCGCTGCTGCAGCTGCTGTTCGACCAGGGCAAGCTGGTGCGCCTGAACGCGGAAAATTCCCTGCACCGCGAAACCTACAACCAGGCCCTCAGCCTGTTGCGGCAACATTTCGCCGACCACGAAACCCTGACCCTGGCCGAGTTCCGCGACATCTTCGGCTCGGCCCGCAAACTGGTGCAGGCCCTGCTCGAATACTGGGATCTCCGCAAGTACACCCTGCGCCGGGGCGACGTTCGGGTCGCCTGGAAACTGCCCAAGGATGAACAGGAAAAATGAAGCAGTTTCGAGGATATTTCACTATTTGCGGATAAACGTTTATGCGGATTCATTCCGCAGGAACCGAGCGGAACGAAACAGAGAATGACCTTCAGCTGCAAGAATTTCGACCACGACAGCGGCACCTGCCGCAAGCTGGGCGGGGAGTGCATCCCCGGCCGGCCGGGGTGCGTTCTGGACGGCCAGGTGACCCTGAGCGACGAGCTGAAAAAGCGGCTGGAAGAGTTCGACGGTCGCGGCAACAAACGAAACGACTGACCATGGGCCGGTTTCTCGACCAGATCCCCTGGCTTCCCCTCGTCATCGCCGCCCTGCTGCTCGGGCTGGCGCCCTTCTCACCCGAACCGCACCTGCTGGAAAAGCTGCGGATGCTGGCAGCCGGCCGGCTGCGTCACGGCATCGACATCTTCGACCTGGCGTTTCACGCCGCCCCGGTCGTCCTGCTGGCCTTGAAACTGGCCCGGCTCAGGGCATAGCAACAGCTCAGTCAAGATCGCCGGTCAAACGCTGCAGGGCGAGAATCTTCGGATTGAGTCCGGAAACGATCCGCACGATCTCCCGCAGGCCGTCGGCATCGACGTCGACCTCCTCTTCACCCTGCTGGAACCAGGGATGCCCCTTCGGCAGCCGGCACGGCGTCTGCCCTTCGAGCAGGGTGACATCGACCAGGTCGTTCACCCGGCCGGTTGCCTCCCAGGGATCCCGGTAGTTGTACTGACGGGCGACCACGTGCAGGCCGAGACCGTTGGCGAACTGCGCCCGCACCTCGAAAGAGAACTCCCGCGGCGATCCGTAGTTTTCCGTGCGGCCGCCGCGTGAGGCGACCCGCGCCCCGGCCTGTTCGAAAAGCCGCCGTACCGACTCCTCAGTCATCGCTTCAGTCTGTTGCATGCTTCCATCCTCTCCGTCCGTTTTTTCCATCCCGGTTCAGGGTTCGAGCCGCAGCTCCACCCCCCAGTCCGCCGGCCGCCGGCCGTCGGCCGTCAGCACCCAGAGAGTGGGAAAATCCATGCTCTCCGGTGCCTCACCGTAGCCGTCGGTCAGGTAGATGACGGCCGCCGGCGGCGGCTGCATCGTCCGGCCGTATTCGAAAACCGGACGCAGGTCGGTAAAGCCGCCGCCATGATAAACTTCGAGCACGGCCTGGCTGCTGTTGAAGCTGCGTATCCGCTGGATCCGGCTGCCGCTGTAAAGGACGGTCAGCCGGCTGTCGGAGGCACGGGCGATGCGCAGCAGTTCACGGGCAAAGGCTTCGCGCAGTTCCGGCTTCATGGTCGAGTCGGATACGTCGACCCCGATCAGCAGATTGAGGCGGCGGCGCTTGCGCTGGCCCGGGGTGACGTGGGCAAAGCGCCGGTTCTCCCGTTTCCAGGTGCTCTTGCGGCCGATGCGGCCGGCCGTGGCAACGAACTGGCGCAGCACATCCCGCCAGGGGATGGCCGGCGGCGCCAGGAACCCCTCGACCAGCGTCGCCAGACTGTCCGGAACCTCGCCGTCGCTCTTGCGATGCGCGTCCCGCACCAGTTGCCGCACCACCTCTTCGGCCAGGCGCCGGGGCGTACCGTCAGCCTCGCTCCAGATACGGTGATCGTCGAGCCGGGCCCGCTCGTCGGCGGCCTGCGCCAGCTCGGCCGATGCCGCGCCGTCACCGGCGTCGGTCCGCCCCCTGGCCGCCCGTCTTTCGTCGCCGGCGCCCTCCCCCCGCTGGCTGCCAAGGCCGAACCGGCGCCGCAGCAGCAGCGCGTATTCCTCGGCCGCCAGCCCATCGGGCAGATCCCAGGTCCGCGGCAGGACGACGCTATCCGGCAGATGGTCGATATCGGGGTTGATGGCCAGATCGCAGGCCAGGTCCCAGACCTGGGGATGGCATCCCCGGCCACGCACGGGATGCAGGTGCAGCAGGTGGCGCACCAGATGTTCGAGCAACGCCTCCTGCTGCTTGAGCCCGAAGCGGGGCAGGGAATCCTCGCCGCAGACCAGCACCGGCGTGCCGCCGCGCAGGGTGATGCCGAGGGCTTCGCCGGAAACCAGCCGCCGGTCGCACCCCAGCAGCAGGTGGCCGTAAAAGGGAGCCCGCTTCAGCAGGCGAATGATGGCGTTCTGGAGGATTTCCATTCTGAAAATTTCACCACGGAGACACGGAGGCACAGAGAAAAGGCAACCGAAAACGCTTCGTGCTCAGCCCCATCGGTTCTCTCGTCGCTCGGTGTCTCCAGTGAGCAAAGCGAACGGGTGGTCAACGTTTTTCAGGACGCCTCGCGGCTCAGCGCCGCGATCGCCTCGTAGACCACGGCATCATACTCGTCCTTGGCCAGCACCGCCGCCACCGGCGGGATCTTGAGCAGGCTCTTGACCAGTCCGAAGCGCAAATCCCGCGGCAGCGAATCGATATAGGCGACCAGGTTTTTCTCCTGTTCCCCGGCCAGCTCCGACCGCAATTGCAGCTCGCTGACCAGGCTACCCAGGGTGGCGGCCTGGGCGTCATGGCTCTGGGCCCGGCAGCGATCGGCCACCTGGGGCCAGGAATCGAGGATCTCCCGTGCCGTCACCGGTCGCTGCCGCCGTTCCTGGCACCAGCGCAGAAAGGCCACCGCCGCCTCCCGGCCGACGACGCCGGCGTAGACTTCCATCTCCAGCTCGCGCGGCAGCCGGCAATGCCGGCGCAGGGTGCTGACCATCTCCCAGGCGCGCTCCGTCGGCTCCACCTGCAGGTCGAGCGGGTTGCCCTGGCGGGCCAGCAACGCAGGGCTGGCGGCGAGAAAGTCCTGCACTTCGGCATCGAAATTCTGCCGCCGGGCATAACCCGCCCAGCACTGGTAATCGGTTTCGACATAGATCAGGACCATCCGGTCGAGCAGTGCCCGGTCGAGGGTGGCAACCTGGTAACTGCCATCGGGCGGATTGATCGAAACCACCACCCGATGTTTCGGATGCAGGCGGTGGGTATGCAGGGCGCGGCACATCCCTTCCGCCGGGGGCTCGACGAACTGAAAGATCGCCTGCAGGGTATCCTCCTGCTGGGCACGGTTCAGCTCGTCGCAGTGAACGACCGTTTCCGGATCGTCATCGGCGGGCCACCAGCCCGGCCGCGACCAGCGCATCACATCCCCTTCGCGGTAGGGGATACCGACCAGGTCGCCGACCTCCATCTGTCCCAGCCGCAACGAGACATAACGCCGACCGAGGTCACGCACCGCCTGAATGATACCGGCGGTCTTGCCGACGCCGCGATGGCCGACGATGCAGGGCGTGAGATCAGTCTTGGACAGAATCTCCTTCAGCACCAGTTTCATCTGTTCGACGTTCATGTGAGAAATCCTTTGGATAGGGAATTCAGGACGCCTGACTCCTGACTCCTCTGCCTCCCAGACCAATAGCTGACAATTACGGTCAGAATAGCGCAAGAAAAAAATCTTGTCCATCCTTGCCTGCCCGCGCTCTCCGGGGTACCATGCCGACATGTTTGGATTCGGCTGGATGGAAATAGCCCTGTTGCTGCTGGTGCTGATTCTGGCGCTGGGGCCCGGGCGTGCCGCCGCCATGGCCGGCAAGCTGTTCGGTATCGCCCGCAAAGTCGACGAGACCAAACGCAACCTGCTCGACCCGACCAGCCTTTTGCGACGGGTCGCCACCGGGGAAAAAGGGGAAAGGAAAGAAGAAGCGGCCAAAAGTGAAGGCAGGAATCACGGTTCGAGAAGCTAGAATCGAAAATCGCGTTTCGCGGCTCGCACACAAAAAAACGGCCCCTTCCGGGGCCGTTTTTTTGTGGCCATTCACCCATCAATACCAGGTTTCGTTGTTATGGTTCTTCCCGTGACATGTATTGGTGCAGGTGACATTGCTGGCATCGAGCGTAAAGGTCAGATCCCCGTCCACTGCATCGACCTGATTCTTCAGATCAGCCCGCTGCGGATCCGGCGGACGGGTGAAATGCGCCGCCGAACCGGGTCCGTTATTGGTGTGGCAGACGTCACAGGAGACCTGATGGTCTTTCTTGTCGTGACGACCAACCCGGTTGGGCGCGGTCGCTCCGTCCGGCGGCGCGCCGTGGCAGGAGACGCAGCCGGAAGCGTTGGCGCCGGTGGGGACACTGACATGACAGCCGGTGCAAAGCCCGCCGACATTGCCGGAGCCGATCTCCGAATGGCACAGTCCGCAGGTTGTGGCGGAGATGTTTGCGTCGTTGTGGCGCTGTCCGGGTACATCGTACCAGTTGACCACCTCCCTCTCGTTGCCGAGCCCCATGCCGACCCCGATGGACGGATGGGCGGTGGCGTCGTTGTGGCACCCCTCGCAGCCGTTGCCGGGATTGACGATGCTGCCGGTGGCGTTGACGTCGGTGATCAGCTTGTTGTAGCGCGGATTGACATCCGTCGTCGTGTCACCGTGGCAATCACGACAGTGATCAAGATCGGCCTTGGCGTCGGGTCCGTGCACACTGCCGGCGAGGTAGCTGCCATCGAGGGTGTGCGGCGTGGGGCCGTCAGCATGGCAGCCGCTGGTGCCGTTGGGGCTGTCCCACGACGCAGAAAAGCAGCTCGGCGCCCCGGCAAAGGGACCGGCGGTCGTGTTGCCGGGGGTGGTGTCCACGGTCAGATTGTGACAGAGGGTGCAGGCGCCAACCAGGTTGCCGGAGGAGAAATGTGCCAGGGTCGTATCGACGCCATCCCAATCCGCCGGATGGGCGGTGGCCTCCGGATGGCAAAGGCTGCAGTTGCCGTTGGTGTTGATTTCCGGCGTGGCGTCGGCGAACAGGTCGGCGACGAAACCGCCACGGAAATCGTTCAGCGGCCGGCCGTGACAGTTGCGACAGTAGACCAGGTCGGCCTTGGCGTCGGTGCCGTGAAAGTCGGGATCCGTCGCAACGGTTGGGTAAGGGACCACATGCGGTGCCGGCGGGTCGCCACCCGTGGCCGCATGACACTGGGTCGAACTGTTGAAACAGCTCGGGCCGACCGTCCCGCCACCCAGTTCGACACCGTGACAGGCCGCGGTGGCGCAGGTGGTCCAGCTGTAATTTCCGGCAAATCCCTGGTGATCGGTCCGGACATCGGTCCAGGCCGCCGGGTGCACGGTGAAGGGAGGGCCGTCGAAATGGCAGTCGAGACAGCCGATGACACCACCGCTGCCGGTAAAATCGATGCCGTGGCAGAGCTGGCAGTCGCTCAGGCCGGCCATGGCCGCATCAGCATGCTGATGAATCCAGCCCGCCGGATGCGCCTGGTCGACCAGCGGCGCGTCGGAATTGCCGCTCGAACAGCCGGCGACAAAACCTGCCAGTATCAATCCCGCCAGAATCCAGAATCCGTATCGCGTCATCCGTTGGCCTCCTTTCATCCGTGACAGGGCGCGCAGGTCCGAGCCGCCTTGGGATTGCCGTGGCAGCGGAAACAGGAGGTCGGATCCACCCTGCCGTCGATCCGGTGCCGACTCAGATAGTCGCCCCGGTGCGGCATCCGCCGACGGGTGCCGGTCTGGTCCTTGAGCGAAGGCTTCAGCTCCACCCGGGTGGCATGGCAATCGTTACAGAAACTGGTCTGATGGCACATGGCGCATACCCTGTCCTGCTGGTAGGCCGCCTGCCTGTGGCTCTCCCCCCAGTACGGACCATGCACGAAACGTTCGAAGCGGATGGGACCGTCGGCGGAATCGTGGCAATTGGTGCAGGACACGGGCTTCTCACCGAGGTCCGCCGCCGAAGGATGGCTGACGGGAAGCTCCAGACCGCCGCCAAGACTGGCACAGGCCGCCAGCAGACCGGCCAGGACAACCAGAACGAGAACGGGAGAAACAGGGATTCGTTTCAGCATGGCAAAACTCCTGTCAGGCACAGACGGCATCACTGGCCGTGGTCATAGGCATAGGTCAGGGTGAACAGGCCGCGCACATCGTCATCGAAGTAGGGATCGCTGCTGTAGTCACCCGAAACCTTCAACTGCAGGGCACCGTCGAGAAAGGTGCGGCCGGTACCGAAAGAGACGAAGAACGAGGCATCCTCCCCGTAAATCGACTGATCATACCAGTAGTAGACCAGGTCACCGGAGACGAAGTCGACCCAGCAGCGGCCGCGCAATCCCCCGACATAGGCATAGAGCCGGGCCTGCCCATACCCCTGCCGGTCGGTGTCGCCGTCCATGAAACCGAGTTCGCCGCCCAGTTCGGTATCTTCCTCTCCGTGCCAGGAAGCGAGAACCGCATAATAGGCGTTGTCGCCGGCCTGGTCGTAGGAATAGGCACGCACCTTGCCCCCCAGGGTCCAGACCTCGCCCCGACGGGTGAGATCGGCGCCGTAAACGGTGATCTTTTCGCCGCTCGCCGCCAGAAAGCGGAAGGGATTGACGGCATTGGCACCGGTGCCGAAGTAATCGCTGTATTCAAACATCGACACCAGAGGCCGCAACCGCCAGGCTCCCATGTCGTACTGAAGCTCCCAGGAATGCTCGGCCCAGCCGTCCGTCTCCAGGTTGCGGACCGAATTGCCGAACAGACTGATGCCGCCGGGCAGATAGAGCGAAAGATCGATGCCGGCCATCTGTTCGGCGGTGTCGCTGTCGTTGTCGATATTCTTGTAGGAGAAGCCGACATCGCCCCAGTCGGCGACATGCACGGCCAGACGACCGCCGTAGATGCTGTCGCCGTCCCTGCCCCCGGTCGAATCGAGACCGACCGGCTGGCCGCCATAGAGACTGAGGAAAAAGAGGGGCCCCAGGTCGGCGGCCAGGCTCAGACCGTCGACCGCCTCGTTGCTGACACCGGCGAACAGGTACTGCCGACCGAGCCGGGCCTGCAGTCCCGTCGCGGAATCCCGGTACTGGAGGTAGCCGTAGAGTATTTCGCCGGCCGTGGTGTCGCTGTAGAAGCCATTGTCGGCTAAATCCGCCCGCCCCCAGCCGTAGAAGTGGAAGGACAGACCGGCCTCGCTCAGGGAACCGACATCGGCCTGGAGGTATTCGTAACCGGGAATGACCGCTTCGTCGGTTCCGGTGCCGGGATCGCGTTCGAAACCGCGAACGATGGTATCCGACTGGATACGCAGCTCCACGGCTTGAGCCGGCCCGGGCACGAACAGGAGCAGAACCAGGGCACACAGCGGGGCAGCCTTGGCCAGACAGCAACGCACACTCATGGTGAACCTCCTCGCCCGCACGGCGCACGCCGGCGGTTGATGCGAATTTGAAAACCTGCGGGGAGACGGCCCTAACAACGGGCAACAACCGTTTAACCTGCATCCGGACCGAAAGAACCCGGATCAGTCTCAACAATACATAACTTACCCGGTAATCTTAGCAGGTGTTTGTCGACTGGCAAGGAGGGGGATGGGCAAAAAAGGAGGGAGAAAACACGATCCCGGAGCTGCGTTTGAGACGGGGGCACAGAGGCTCAGCCACACACCCCGCAGCGACGACAGTCCGGACGGCAGGGCGGCGTCAGCCGCCCGGCGCAATAGCGTCGATATTCCTCGAGCAGCACCGCGCGGTCGACGCCGATATCGACAATATCCCAGGGCAATGGCTCGTCACCGGCCCGTTCCCGATAGAGCTGCGCCGCCAGATCGATCCCCGCCTCGCGGCAACAGTCTTCGAGATGCCGCCCTGCCGCCAGGTCGGGCAGCAGGCCGGCGGCCCGGCGGTCGGCGCGGGAAAGAAAGGCCTGCAGCAGAGCCGAACGGGGCGACTCGAAGTTAAGTTCGGTGTTGGCCAGCCGCCCGACCAGGTCGCGCAGCCGTTTCCGCGCCCGCTTCAGCGTCTCCGGCCGGGCCAGCGGCATCCACTGCAGCGGCGTCACCGGCTTGGGGATGAAGGGATTGACCGACAGGATCAGCCGTCCCATCTGCCCGCGATGCCGGCCATGCTCCTGCCAGCGGCGGTGGATGGCAGCGATCAGCGCCTCGGTTTCGTCCAGATCGGCCTCGCTTTCGCCGGGCAGTCCGACCAGGAAATAGAGTTTGAGGTTCTGGATGCCCGCCTCACCCAGCAGGTCGACCGCGCGCAGAATCTGCTCCTCGGTCAACTGCTTGTTGATGGCGTCGCGCAGCCGCTGGCTGCCTGCTTCCGGCGCCAGGGCCAGAGTCTTGTGGCCGGAGGCATGCAGGGTGGCGACCTCGTCGGCGGTGAGGGAGTCGATGCGCAGGCTGGCTACCGAAATGCATCCCTGGCGCTCGAGGATCAAGCGGCTCAGCTCCTCCAGCCGTGAATAGTCGGACACCGCAGCCCCGACCAGGCCGATGCGCTCCCGGTGGCACAGTCCCTGTTCCGCCTGCCGCGCCAGCCGGTCGAGGCTGCGCTCGCGCGGCGGCAGGTAGAGATAGCCGGCGGCGCAGAAACGGCAACCGCGACCGCACCCCCGCGAGACCTCCATCAGGTACATGTCGCCGAACTCGGTCTGCCGGGTCTGAACCGCGGCGACCGTCGGATGAACATCGAGATCGCGCAGCCACTGCCGGCGAACCCGGGCCGGCGCGCCGCCGAGGGGATCTCCGGCCATGCGGCCGCCGTCGGCAAGCAGCCGCTCGCCATAGGCGGCGGGAACATAGACCCCGGGAATCCGGGACAGTTCCTCCAGCAGTTCCTGCCGGCCGCTACCCGTCTGTAGAACCTCGAGCATCGGTGGCAAGATTACTTCCCCTTCCCCGACGACGAAGAGATCCATGATGTCGGCCAGCGGCTCGGGATTGAGAAAAGCGCAGACGCCACCGCAAACCACCAGCGGATGGCGCCGCGTCCGTTCCCGGCGCCACAGCGGCAGCCGGCCGAGCTCGAACAGCGTCGGCAGATTGAGGTAGTCGTTCTCGAAGGAGATGGAAAAGGCGACCAGATCGAAGTCGGTCAGCGACCGGCCACTTTCCAGCGAAAAGAGCGGCGTGTCGGTGCGCCGATGTTCGCGCAAATCGGCCGGATCGGGCAGAAAGAAGCGCTCGGCCAGGCAGTCCTCGCGGTTGTTGAGCAGCTGGTAGACGGTCAGAAAACCGAGGTTGCTCATCGCCTGGGCGTAGGTGTTCGGAAAGACCAGGGCGACGCTCAGCCGGCCGCCCCAGGGGTTGGCGCGACAGCCGGTCTCTTCCGCCAACCGCCTCCGGGCCTTCTTGATCAGTTTCTGCGATGCCATGTGGTTATCTTGGCACGGGAAAGGGGTGAGGGTAAAGAAGGCTTGCGGGAGTTCAACGTTTTACTGGCACCTGGCGGGGCGCGTCCCGCCGGTTTTCCTTTTGATTTTGTTTGCGACCTTCGGTCGATGGAGGCTGATCCGGGGTTGCGTCCCCGGACGACGCCTTACTCTTTTGCCGGCCCAAAAGAGGACGCAGAAAAGGGCCTTACGCCTGCGGCGGGCATTGCTGTTGCGAGTGGTCGGTGGGTCGTTACAACGTCGGCTCAACCCGGAACGCCGGCTCTTCGGGCAAGCAGAAAGGCTTTCCCAACGAGCGGCAGGCCGCTCGATGGGCCAGACCGCACCGCCTCAGCTCCGACGGGAACGGTTGTTGTCGAGACAAGCGATACAATATGGGGCCGCTCCGAACCGCCTGGCCCGTGTGAGCGCAGCGAGACCGGGAACGATGCTTTTTTTGTGGTCACGGCGAAAGGGCGGTCTGTCTGGGCAACTGGTTGAAAAGGGCCACAGACCTTCGCGGAAGAAATAGAAAGAAGCGTTTTTGCTTACTTTTTTCGCGCTGAAAAAAGTAAGGCGCCTGGCGGGGCGCGACCCGCCGGTTTTGCTTTTGATGGTTTGCGACCTTGCGGTCGATGGATGTTGATCCGGGGTTGCGCCCCCGGACGGCGCCGTCCTCTTTTGCCGGCCCAAAAGAGGACGCAGAAAAGGGCCCTGCGCCTGCGGCGGGCATTGCTGTTGCGAGGGTTCGGTGGGTCATTACAACGTCGGCTCAACCCGGAACGCCGGCTCATCGGGCCGGCAGAAAGGCTTTCCAAACGAGCGGCAGGCCGCTCGATGGGCCAGACCGCACCGCCGCGGCCCCGACGGGAACGGTTGTGCCAGGACGGGCATTCCGTTGGGGCACCTCCGAACAAACTGGCCCGTGTGAGCGCAGCGAGCCCGGGAACGATGCTTTTTTTGTGGTCACGAAGAAAGGGCGGTCTGTCTGGGCAACTGGTTGAAAAGGGCCACAGACCTTCGTGGCAGAAATAAAAACAAGCGTTTTTGCTTACTTTTTTCGCGCTGAAAAAAGTAAGGCGCCTGGCGGGGCGCGTCCCGCCGGTTTTGCTTTTGATTTTGCTTGCGGCCTGCGGTCGGATGCGGTTGCTCCGGGGTTGCGACCCCGGATGATGTTCCCGACCGTCTGGCCGCAAAAAGCTGTCCTGAACGCGGGTGGGCGCAGATCCAGGGGTTCGTCCCCGAAAAAAAGAAAAGGGGACCGCTTCTGCGGTCCCCGACGAGGGAGTCGTCAACACTGCATGCCAATACGGGTTCCCCGTTGCGGCCGGGCGGAGAAGACCGGCCCGGGGCAGCCGTGCATTCAGATCAACCATCATTCCCGCCGCCGGCCGAACCGACGGCGACAAGGGGACAAACTGTCTGTGCGACCCGCCTCAGTCGACGCGCTTGCGCAAAAAGGTCGGGATGTCGTACTCGTCCTCTTCGACCATCGCGCCGAAACTGCGGGGCGTCTCCTCCCTGCGCTTGCGCAGAATGGTCGGCATGTCCAGATCTTCCTTCGCGCGGGACAGGGGACGAATTTCGTCCGTATCCCGCCGGGCGGCATCGAAGGTGCCGCCGAAACCGGTAGCGATGGCGGTCACCTTGATGGCATCGCCCATCTCCTCGTTGATCACCAGGCCGATGAAGATGTTGGCCTCTTCGTGGACCTTTTCGTGGATGATGCGCGAAACCTCCTCGAAATCCTCCATTGTCATGCTGGACGAGCCGGTGATGTTGACCAGCACCCCCTTGGCGCCGGAGATGTCGACATCTTCCAGCAGCGGGCTGGAGATGGCCGCCTGGGCCGCCTCGACGGCCCGCTTTTCGCCGGAGCCGACGCCGATGCCCATCATCGCCATGCCGCGCTCGCTCATCGCCGCCTTGACGTCGGCGAAGTCGACGTTGATCATGCCGTGGGTGGTGATCAGGTCGGAAATCCCCTGCACCGCCTGCCGCAGCACGTCGTCGGCCGGCTTGAAGGCGTCGAGAATGCTCATGTTCTTGCCCGCCAGGCCGATCAGCCGGTCGTTGGGAATCAGAATCAGGCTGTCGACCACTTCCTTCAGGGCCTTGACGCCCTGCTCGGCCTTGGCCATACGCTGCTTGCCCTCGTGGGTGAAGGGTTTGGTCACCACGCCGACGGTCAGGGCGCCGACCTCCTTGGCCACCTCGGCGATGACCGGCGCGGCGCCGGTGCCGGTGCCGCCACCGAGACCGGCGGCGATAAAGACCATGTCGGCGCCGTCGAGCTGCTCGACCAGCCGCGCCCGGTCCTCGAGAGCCGCCTCGCGACCGATTTCCGGATTGGCTCCGGCCCCCAGCCCCTTGGTCAGCTTGCTGCCGAGTTGCAGCTTCATCGGCGACTTGTTGGCGCGCAGCGCCTGGGCGTCGGTGTTGGCGACGATGAAATCAACGCCGCTGACGCCCGAAGCGATCATGGTATTGACGGCGTTGCCGCCGCCGCCACCGACTCCAACCACCTTGATCTTTGCACTCTGGTCCATGGTTTCATCAAATTCAAACATGACTCCCTCCATTCCTGTCTGTGGTGAAGGTTCTCCCTTCCTTCACCGGTTGGCTTCATTCTCCGCTTCAACTAGAAAAATTCTCCAAACCACTCCTTCATCCGCCGGATGACCCGGTCGAACAGGTTGTCCTCGCCGATGCTGAACTTCTTCGCCTGCAGGTTGCGGCTGCCGTACTTGACCAGGCCGACCCCGGTAGCGTAGATGGGCGAGTTGACCACGTCGGTCAGGCCGCCGATGTCCTTGGGCACTCCGCGCCTTACCGGCAGGTTGAAGACCTGTTCGGCCAGCTCGGGCATGCCGGGCAGGATGGAGCTTCCGCCGGTCAGCACCACCCCGGAGGCGATCAGGTCCTCGAACCCGCTGCGCACGATCTCCCGGTTGACCAGGGTGAAGATCTCCTCCACCCGCGGCTCGAGAATCTCCGCCAGCAGCATCCGCGACAACACCCGCGGCTCCCGTCCACCCACCGAGGGCACCTCGATGGTTTCGTCCTTGCCGACCATGGCGGTCAGGCAGCAGCCGTACTTCTGCTTGAGCACCTCGGCCTCGTGCATCGGCGTGCGCAGGCCGACGGCGATGTCGTTGGTCAGGTGATTGCCGCCCAGCGACAGCACCGCCGTGTGCTTGATGGCGCCGTCAGCAAAGATGGCGATGTCGGTGGTGCCGCCGCCAATGTCGATCATCGCCACTCCCAGTTCCTTCTCGTCCGGAGTCAGCACCGCCTCGCTCGAGGCCAGCTGCTCGAGCACGATGTCGGCCACGTCGACCCCGGCCCGCTGGCAGCTCTTGATGATGTTCTGGGCGCTGGCGACGGCGCCGGTAACGATGTGCACCTTCGCCTCCAGCCGGACACCGCTCATGCCCAGCGGCTCCTTGATGCCGTCCTGGTCGTCGATGATGTACTCCTGGGGCAGGATGTGGATCACCTCGCGGTCCATGGGGATGGCGATCGCCTTGGCGGCGTCGATCACCCGGCGGATGTCCTCGCCGGTCACCTCACGGTTCTTGATGGCGATGACCCCCTGCGAATTGAAGCCCTTGATGTGCCCGCCGGCGATGCCGGCGAAAACCGACTTGATCTCGCAGCCGGCCATCAGCTCGGCCTCCTGCAGGGCCTTCTTCACCGCCTCGACCGTGCTCTCGATATTGATCACCACCCCCTTGCGCAGGCCCTTCGACGGCGCCAGACCGATGCCGACGATATCGAGCCCCTCGTCGGTGGCGCTGGCGACGATGGCGCAGATTTTGGTCGTACCGATGTCGAGACCGACGATCAGGTTCTCTCTCTTGTTGCTCATGATGGCTACCCCCTTGCTAACCCTTCCCAACCGTTTGCGGCGTCGCCACGCTCACGATCACCCGGTCAGATACGTTGAGATCGATATATTTCAGGGCCATAAGCTGTGGCCTCAGTTCCTTGTAGACCTTCTCCAGCCGGTCCAGCTTGGCGGCGAAATGACCGTAACCGAGGCGGATCGGCACCCCGCCGACATAGGTGGTCAGCTCGAAGCCGCCGTCCCGGCCGACATGGACCTCCGAAATATCTTCCAGCGTCAGCGAACGGCGTCCCTTGAGCTGCCGCAGCAGCAGCATCGCCTGGCGTAGCCGCCGCCTGACCCGGTCGGGCTGCCGGGTCAGGTCCTCCTGGGTGATGCCGGTGATCACCGGATAGTCGAGCCGGTCTTCCGGCGACAGCAGCTTGAAGATCTCGCCCTCCCAGTCGACATAGTAGAGATACCCGAGGCTGAGGATGGCTCCCGGCACCCTCTCCTTCACCTCGATCACCACCTCGCCGGGAAAGATCCGCCGGACCCGGGCGGCGGCGATCCAGGGATTCTCCTCGATCTTGCGGCCGATACGCTCCAGGTTGAGGTCGAAGATCCCGTCGCCCGGCCGGATGTCGGACAGCGCCACGATCTCGTCTCTCGACACCCGCTCGTTGGCGACGACCCGGATGGTGTCGACCTTGAAATAGCCCCAGTCGAGCAGCAGGCGACCGGCGAGAAACCCGGCGACGACGACCAGACCGGCAAAGGCCAGCAGCAGGACGGTCCGGGTCAGCCGTCGCAGCAGCTGTCCCCAGTTGCGCGGCTCCTTCTTCCTGACCCGCCGGTTGGCGCGGGTTCTGGACCGCTTCTTTCCGTCCTTCAGGTCGCGCATGGTCGTCGTTCATCGCCCCCTACTTGTCCAGATCCGCATCGAGCAGCATGCGAACTACCAGCTCGGTGAAGCTCATCCCGGCCCTGAGCGCCGCCTTCGGCAGCAGGCTTGTCGGCGTCATTCCCGGAACGGTGTTGATCTCGAGGATGTAGAATTCGCGCTCCTGCACCATGAAATCGACCCGCGCCGCGCCGCGGCAGCCGAGAATCCGGCAGGCCTCGACGGAAACCTGCTGCAGGCGACGGTAGACCAGCGGCGGCAGCAGCGCCGGCAGGATGTAGCGGGTCTGGCCGGCGGTGTATTTCGCCTTGTAGTCGTAAAAGCCGCCCTTGGGTACGATCTGGATGATCGGCAGCGCCTCGTCGTCGAGCACGCTCACCGTCACTTCCATGCCGGCGATGTAATCCTCAACCAGAACCTGGTCGTCAAGCTCGAGGGCGGTGTCCAGTCCGGCAGCGAGCTCGTCGCGGTCGTGCACGATGCT
The DNA here is from genome assembly GCF_008124615.1 of Geothermobacter ehrlichii. NCBI lineage: Bacteria > Pseudomonadati > Thermodesulfobacteriota > Desulfuromonadia > Desulfuromonadales > Geothermobacteraceae > Geothermobacter > Geothermobacter ehrlichii. Next base: position 42,827 of record NZ_VNIB01000015.1, on the reverse strand, counting down.
GATGCCGATGGTCGAACCCTCGCGCGCCGGTTTGACCACCAGCGGAAAGTGCCGGCAGCGCTCCAGCAGCGCCTCGCGGTCGTCACCGCGGCGGAAGACCACGAATCCGGGAGTCGGCAGCTCGTGGTAGAGCAGAATCTTCTTGGTCGCCACCTTGTCGATGGCCAGCGCCGACGCCAGCACGCCGCTGCCGGTGTAGGGGATGCCGAGCATCTCGAGCAGCCCCTGCACCCGTCCGTCCTCGCCGAAGCGGCCATGCAGGGCGACGAAGGCGATCTCGACCCCTTCGGCCCGCAACTGCTCGGCCAGGTCGCGACCGGCGTCGATCAGCACCGACCGGTATCCCGCTTCCTGCAGCGCCCGGTGCACCTCGCCGCCGGTGCGCAGCGACACCTCGCGCTCGGCGGAAAGACCGCCACACAGCACGCCGATGGTCTTCTGTCGCAAGCTTTCCCTGTCCAGGGCCATTGCTCTCACCTTTCACCGACGATCCGGATCTCGGTTTCCAGCGCAACACCGCTGTGCGCCTTCACCCGCTGCCGAACCCGCTCGATCAGCTCCTCAATCTCGGCCGCCCGGGCGTCACCGCAATTGACGATGAAGTTGGCATGCCGCTCCGACACCATCGCCCCGCCGAGGCGCAGCCCCCGCAGGCCGGCGTCGTCGATCAGCTTCCAGGCCGCCACATCCGGCGGATTCCTGAACACCGAGCCCGCGTTGGGCCCCTCGACCGCCTGCGCCTGCCGCCGGGCGTCAAGCGCCGCGCGCATGGCCTCGAGCAGCGCCGCCGGCTCTTTCCTGTCCAGCTGCAGCAGGATTTCCAGCACCACCTCCCTGTCGCCGATGGCGCTTTGCCGGTAGCCGAAACCGAGTTCCGCCTTCGTCCGCCGCTGCCGCCGTCCTTCGTGCAGCACGACAACCTGCCGCACGGCATCGCCGACGCTCTGTCCGTGGGCGCCGGCATTGATCGCCACCGCCGCGCCGAGGGTTCCGGGAATGCCGGCCAGCCGCTCCAGGCCGGCCCGGCCGGCCGCAGCGGTGGCGCGGGCCAGTTCCGGCAGCGCAACGCCGCATTCGGCCTCCAGCCCGCCGTCATCCCGCAGCCGCCAGCGGTTCAGGGCGCCGGTCTCGATCACCAGGCCCCGCACGCCGCCGTCACGCACCAGCAGGTTGCTGCCGTTTCCCAGCACAAGCCAGGGAACACCGGCGGCTTCCGCCAGGCACACCGCCCGTTCAAGCTGTTCGAGCCGCTGCGGCTGGTAGAAGAGATCGGCCGGTCCGCCGACCCGCCAGCTGCAGTGTGCCGCGAGGGGCTCGTCGCGGCGCAGCTCGCCGCCCAGTTCACCGAGATTGTCAAAGAGCTGCCGCAAACTCTCGTTCATGCCGACAGGCGCTTTGCCAGCTCAATCGCCACCTGGCCGATGTTGCCGGCTCCCAGGGTTACCACCAGGTCGCCCGCTTCGAGCGAGGCCTCGAGTTCGGCCGTCGCCTCGGTCAGGCCGGGCACCCAGCTCACGTCCCGATGCCCGTGGTTGCGCACACGCTCGGCCAGCCGCTGCGCCGTCACCCCCTCGATCGGCTCCTCGCCGGCCGGGTAGATGTCGGTGACCAGCAGCCGGTCGGCGTCGTAGAAGGCGGTGGCGAATTCCTCGAACAGGGCCCTGGTGCGACTGAAACGGTGCGGCTGGAAGACGGCGACGATGCGCCGCTCCGGCCAGCCCTTGCGCGCCGCTGCCAGGGTGGCGCGGATTTCGGCCGGGTGATGCCCGTAATCGTCCACCACCATGATGTCGCCGGCGGTGGAGAGGATCTGGAACCGGCGCTGAACACCGCCAAAGCCGTCAAAGCCGCGGGCAATCCGGTCGAAATCGAGCCCCAGCTCGAGGCCGACCCCGATCGCCGCCAGGGCATTGAGCACATTGTGCCGGCCCGGCATGCCGAGGGTGATCTCGCCCAGACGCCCGTTGCGGTCATGGACGGCGAATCGGGTGGCGCTGGCCTGGTAGCGGATGTCGGTGGCGTAGAGATCGGCCTGCGACGCCAGCCCGTAGGTGAGATAGCGCTTCTTCACCCGGGGCATGATCTCCTGGATGTTCGGATCGTCCAGGCAGAGCACCGCCAGCCCGTAAAAGGGAACCTTGTTGATGAAATCGACAAAGGTGGTCTTGATCTGCTCCAGGTCGGCGTAGAAATCGAGGTGATCGGCGTCGATGTTGGTCACCACGGCGATGGTCGGACTCAGGTGGAGAAAAGAGCCGTCCGACTCGTCCGCCTCGGCGACCAGGAACTTGCCCTGTCCCAGCTTGGCGTTGGAGCCGAAGGCATCGAGCCGGCCGCCAATGACAGCCGTCGGATCGAGCCCGCCCCGCGTCAGGATCGTCGCCACCATGCTGGTGGTCGTGGTCTTGCCGTGGGTGCCGGCCACCGCCACTCCGTACTTCATGCGCATCAGCTCGGCCAGCATCTCCGCCCGCGGAATGACCGGAATGTGCCGGCGCTGGGCCTCGGCCACCTCAACGTTGTCGGCCCGCACCGCCGTCGAGGTCACAACCACGTCGGCGTCGCCCAGGTTGTCCGGCGCGTGGCCGAAGGCGATGCGCCCGCCGAGCTTCGCCAGCCGCCTGGTCGTCTCGCTCTGACGCAGGTCAGACCCGGAGACCTCGTAGCCGAGATTGAGCAGCACCTCGGCGATGCCGCTCATGCCGATGCCGCCGATGCCGACAAAATGGATTCTGCGAATCTTTCCGTACACGGTTTCTATCCTTTCCGGGCCACGGCCCGGCACTGGTCGAGAATCAGCTCGGCCGCCCGCGGCTGTCCCAGGGCATGGGCCGCTCCCGCCATGTCGAGCAGCCGCTGCCGATCGGAAAGCATGTCGCTGATCAGGGTCGCCAGCCGCTTTCCCTCGAGTTCCGTCTGCGGCAGCATCAGGGCCGCTCCCCGTTCCGCCAGGCTGCGGGCATTGGCGGTCTGGTGGTCGCCGGCGGCATAGGGATAGGGGACCAGGATCGACGGCCGGCCGCAGGCGGTCAGCTCGGCGATGGTTGTCGCCCCGGCCCGGCACAGGACCAGGTGCGCCCGGGCATAGGCCGAAGCCATGTCGCGGATAAAGGGCACAACCTCGGCATGCGTCCAGCCCTGCTTCCGGTATCCCTCTTTCACCTGTTCCAGGTCCTCCTCGCCGGTCTGGTGCACGATGCGCAGCCGCCCACGCCAGAGTTCCAGGTGCGGCAGACAGGCCAGTACCGCCTGGTTGATGGCGCGGGCACCGCGACTGCCACCGAAGACCAGCAGTTCCGGCTCGCCGTCGGGCAACGGCCGGTGTTCGGTCATCTCCCGCCGCACCGGGTTGCCGGTCAGAACCGTCCGCCCCCCGAAATGCCCGGCGCTCTCCGGATAGCTGATACAGATCCGGTCGGCCAGATGGCCGAGCAGCCGGTTGGTCAGTCCGGGGCGGGCATTCTGTTCGTGGATCACCAGCGGCAGTCGCCGCCACCGGGCGGCCAGCAGCACCGGTCCGCTGGCGTAGCCGCCGACGCCGACCACCACCTGCGGCCGAAAGCGGTCGAGAATCGCCCCCGACTGCCGGAAACTGCGCAGAAGTTTCGGCGCCACGGCCAGTTTCTCGACCGGCTTCTTGCCGACGAAGCCGACGATGTCAATGGTCGCCAGGGGCAGCCCCAGCTCGGGCAACACCCGGGCCTCGATGCCGCGCTCGGTGCCGACGAACAGCACTTCGGAGCCGGGCTCGTCGGCCAGCAACTGCTGCGCCAGGGCCACGGCCGGAAAGAGATGGCCGCCGGTGCCTCCTCCTGCCAGCAGCACTCTCATCGCACCTCCCCCGGCAGCTTGGCCGAGATGTTGAGCAGAATGCCAACTTCCATCAGGGTGCAGACCAGGTTGGTGCCACCGTAGGAGAGGAACGGCAGCGCCAGACCCTTGGTCGGCAACAGTCCGAGAACCACCGCGAAATTGGTAAAAGCCTCGATGCCGATCAGCACCGTCAGCCCGAAGGCCAGATAGCGGCCGAATTCGTCGGGGGCGTGCACCGCCGTGCGGATGCCGCGCAGCACCAGCACCAGAAAGAGGGCGGCGGTCACCACCACCCCGACGAATCCGAGCTCCTCGCCGACCACGGCGAAGATGAAATCGGTGTGGGCCTCCGGCAGGAAGAAGAGCTTCTGCTTCCCCTCGCCGAGGCCGTTGCCGAACCAGCCGCCGGTACCGAAGGCGATCCAGCTCTGGATGATCTGGAACCCGGTATCTGTCGGATCGTCCCAGGGATTGAGAAAGGCCATGATCCGGCGGCGGCGGTAATCGACGTTCATCACGAGAAAGTAGAGAAACGGCAACGCCAGCACCACCACCCCGAACAGGTGGCGCCAGCGCGAACCGGCCACCAGCAGCAGGCAGAGGGCCACCACTCCCATGGTCGCCGCGCCACCCAGGTCGGGCTGGGCCAGCACCAGGACGAGCAGGACGGCCAGCAGCACCATGTAGGGCAGAAAACCGACCTTCAGCGTCTTGATCTTTTCCCCCTTGCGCGCCAGGGAATGGGCCATGAAGACGACCAGCCCCAGCTTGGCCAGCTCCGACGGCTGCAGGGAGAAGAAGGGCAGCCGGATCCAGCGGCTGGCGCCGCCGGCGCGAACCCCGACCCCGGGGATGAACACCACCACCAGCAGCAGGGTGCAGAGCAGCAGCAGGGGGACCGCCAGCCGACGCAGCCGATGATAGTCGACGTGCATCAAACCGGCCATCAGCAGCAGGCCGATACAGGCGAAGATCCCCTGGCGCTTGAGAAAGAGAAAGCCGTCGGCGTACTTTTCCGCCGCCATGATCGACGAGGACGAATAGACCATGACGATCCCGAAACAGGTCAGCACCGTCGCCAGCATCAGCAGGGTCTGGTCATGTCCGCGCCGGATCTCCATCAGGCCCCCTCCTCCGGTAGCGCGTTCACCTGCCGGGCGAAGACGCGGCCGCGCTCCTCGAAACTGCTGAACATGTCGAAACTCGAACAACCCGGCGACAGCAGCACGGTGCCGCCGGCCGGGGTCAGCTCCGCTGCCCGTTTCACCGCTTCGGCCATGTCGGCGCAGCGCACGATGCGCGCCGTTCCGGCCAGCTCCCGTTCGATCCGGTCGGCGGCTTCGCCGATCAGCAGCAGATGGCCGACCCGGTCGCGCACCAGCGGGGCGAGAGTGGCAAAGTCGCCTCCCTTGTCCTTGCCGCCGGCGATCAGGGTTACCGGCGGCCGCAGACCGGCCAGGCTGCGCATGACGCTGCCGACATTGGTCCCCTTCGAATCGTCGATCCAGTCGACGCCGCGCAGGCGACGCACCAGCTGCATGCGATGCGGCAGGCCGGGAAACCGGCAGGCCGTTCGCCAGACGAGCTTGGGATCAATCCCTTCGAGCAGCGGCGGTATCATCGCCGCCATGACGTTCTCCACATTGTGCCGGCCGCGCAGCAGCAGCTGCCGGGTGTCGAAACGCAGCTCACGCCCCTGCCAGCGCCAGAGGATGTTGCCGGCGGCGTCCAGCGACATCCCCTCGGGCAGATCCTTCTCCGCCGAAAAGAGGACCGGACGGGCGGCCAGTCCCCCGGCCAGAGTCATCACCTGCCGGTCGCCGGCATTGAGAACGGCGACGTCATCGCCCCCCTGGTTCTCGAAAATCCGCTTCTTGGCGCTGACATAGGCCGCCATGTCGTCATAGCGGTCGAGATGGTCGCTGCTGATGTTGAGCAGCATGGCGTACTTCGGCCGGAACCGCTCAATGGTTTCGAGCTGGAAGGAGGACAGTTCAACCACCAGCCACTGCCAGCCTCCGGTCGCCGCCGCCTCGATGAGGGGGGTGCCGAGATTGCCGCCGATAAAGGTCTTGCAGCCACCCGAGCGGAACATCTCGCCGCACAGGGCGGTGGTTGTCGATTTGCCGTTGGTGCCGGTGATGGCGACCAGCGGGGCCTGCAGATGCCGGCTGGCGATCTCCACCTCGCCGAGCACCGGAATCCCGGCCTGCCGCACCTGCTGCAGCAGCGGCAGATCGGACGGTACCCCCGGACTGAGCACCACCAGGTCGGCCCCGACCAGATGTCGCCGGTCATGCCCGCCGAGATCGAGGGTCAGGCGCTGCGGCCAGCGCTCGGCCAGATGCGCCAGGTCGTCACGCCGCCGGCGGTCGGTCAGCACCACCTGCGCTCCCCGCTCGCAGAAAAAGCGGACCAGGGCCTGGCCGCTGCGGCCCGCCCCGATGACGACTATCCGTTTTTCCGCATAATCCTGCATCTCACCTCAGCTTCAGGGTCGAAAGAGCCACCAGGGCCAGGATGATGCTGACGATCCAGAACCGAACGATGATCTTCGGCTCAGGCCAGCCTTTCAGCTCGAAATGATGGTGCACCGGCGCCATGCGGAAGATCCGCCGCCCCCAGAGCCGGAAGGACGCCACCTGGAAGATGACCGACAGCGCCTCCATGACGAAGATGCCGCCGACGATCACCAGCACAATCTCCTGCTTGGTGATGACGGCGATGGTCCCCAGGGCGCCGCCCAGCGACAGACTGCCGACATCGCCCATGAAGACCTGGGCCGGGTAGGTGTTGAACCAGAGGAACCCGAGGCCGGCGCCGACCATCGAACCACAGAGGATCGACAGCTCGCCGGCACCGGAGATGGCGCTGATCTGCAGATAGGCAGCTACCCTGGCATGGCCGGCGACGTAGGCGAAGACCAGGTAGGTGCTCGAGGCGATGATCATCGGCCCGATGGCCAGGCCGTCGAGACCGTCGGTCAGGTTGACGGCGTTGCTGGTTCCGACCACCACCAGAACGGCGAAGGGGATGTAGAACAGGCCGAGATCCGGCCGCACGCCCTTGAAGAAGGGGACACTCAGGGTGCTGTCGAAGTCCGGATGCAGGTAGAGGGCGACACCGGCGAGCAGCGCCACCAGCAGCTGCCAGAACATCTTCTGCCGCGGGCGCAGGCCCTCGGTGTTTTTCAGCCTCACCTTGCGGTAGTCATCGACGAATCCGACGATGCCGTAACTGACGGTGACGAAGAGAACGATCCAGACGAAGATGTTGGTCAGGTCGGCCCAGAGCAGGGTCGGCAGCACGATGGCGAACAGGATCAGGGTGCCACCCATGGTCGGGGTCCCTTCCTTCTTGAAGTGCGACTCCGGACCAAGCTTGCGGATCTGCTGGCCGATCTGCAGCTCCGACAGCTTGCGGATCAGCCAGGGGCCGATGATGAAGGAGAGCACCAGCGCCGTGATGGCGGCGTAGATGGTGCGGAAGGTGATGAACCTGAAGACGTAGAAGGCCGAGAAATGTTCGTGCAGGGGATAGAGCAGATGGTAGAGCATCAGGCGCCCCCTTTCCCGGCCTTGCCGTCGTCGGTGGACAACAGCCGGTCGGCGATGCGTTCCATGCGCATGCCGCGCGATCCCTTGACCAGAACCCGGTCGCCCTTGCGCAGCACCCGCGCCAGGCAGCCGGCGGCCTCGTCATGGTCGGCGGCGATCCGGATGCGGCGGGCTGACAGGCCGGCGGCACGGGCGCCGTCGGCCATCGCCTCGGCCATGTCGCCGAGCAGCAGCAGCAGGTCGCAATGGCGGGCCGCCCGGGCACCGACCTCGCGGTGCAGCCGGCGGCTCTCGTCGCCGAGCTCAAGCATGTCGCCGAGAACGGCGATGCGACGGCCGCCGCCCTCGAGCTGGTCGAGCGCCTCGAGGGCCGCTCCCATCGACAGCGGATTGGCGTTGTAGTCGTCCTTCAGCAGCAGGGCGCCGGAAGCCAGGGTATGCAGCTGCATGCGTCCCTGCAGGGGACTGAAGCCACACAGGCCGGCGACGATGACGTCGAGGGGAACATCGAGCGCCCTGGCTGCGGCCACCGCGGCCAGGGCGTTGCTGACATTGAACCGGCCGGCCACCGGCAGCACCACTTCGGCCGATTGCCCGCCGATGTGGAGACGGAACCGGACCTGGCGGCCGCGGGCCTCGACATCCTCGGCCCTGACCTCGGCGTCGCCGGACAGGCCGTAGAGAATCCGCCGCACACCGTTGGCCACCGGCAGGGCGAGCACCCGGGGATCGTCGGCATTGACCACGGCGACAGCGCCGGGCTTCAGGGCGGCGAACAGCTCGCCCTTGGCGCGTGCCACGCCGTCGAGGCCATGCAGGGTTTCGAGATGGGCCGGACCGATATTGGTGATCAGCCCCAGGGTGGGCGCGGCGATCTCCGCCAGGCGGGCGATTTCGCCCCGAGCGCTCATGCCCATCTCGATCACCGTCCAGCGATGACTTTCCGGCCGCAGACCGAACAGGGTGAGCGGAACACCGACCAGGTTGTTGAAATTGCCCGCTGACTTCAGCCCCGGCGCCGTCCGCTCCAGAATGGCGGCGAGCATCTCCTTGGTGGTCGTCTTGCCACTGCTGCCGGTCACCGCCACCAGCGGCCCCCGGTAGCCGCGACGGTGGGCGGCGGCGAGATCGCCGAGAGCCCGCAGACTGTCCTCCACCTGGATCACCGGCACCTTCAGCCCGGCGATCACTTCCTCGCTCAGGCAGGCGGCGGCCCCGTTCTGCAGGGCACGCAGCAGAAAATCGTGGCCGTCGTACTTCGGTCCGCGCAAAGGAACGAACAGCTCACCCGGCCGGATGGTGCGACTGTCGGTGGAGATGCCGCTCACCACCACCTCGGCACCGGCCGGCGACAGACGGCCGCCCGTGATTTCCGCTATTTTGCGTACCGAAAGTTTCATTCCTTGGTTGTCCTTCCATCCAGCGCCCGCCGGATCTCCTCGCGGTCGTCGAAGTGGATCTTCCGGGCACCGATGATCTGGTAATCCTCATGTCCCTTGCCGGCCACCAGCAGAATGTCGCCACGGCCGGTCAGCGCCACCGCCGTCTCGATCGCCCGCCGCCGGTCGGCAATCACCAGGTAGCCGGTGGTGCCGGCCTCCGGCAGTTCTGCCGTCGCCAGCCGCTTCGCCTCCGTCCGCTCGAGACCCGGCAGGATGTCGGCGATGATCCGCTGCGGATCCTCGCTGCGCGGATTGTCGGAGGTGACGATCACCAGGTCGGAGAGCCGGGCGGCGACCTCACCCATCTGCGGCCGCTTGCCCCGATCCCGGTCACCGCCACAGCCGAAGACGGTCAGCAGCCGCCGCGGCCGCAGGTCGCGCAGGGTCTCCAGGGCCTTCTCGAGGGCATCGCCGGTGTGGGCGTAATCGACCAGGATCCGCGCTCCGAGCCGGTTTTCGACCGATTCCAGCCGCCCCGGAACCCGCTGCAGCGCCGCCAGCCCGCGTTCGATCCGCTCTGTATCCATGCCCAGGGCGACCCCCACGCCGGCGGCGCAGACCAGATTGGCCAGATTGAAACGGCCCAGCAGCGGCGAGCGAATGCTCAGCTCGCCGGCCGGCGTCGCCAGTTTCGCCCGGATCCCCTCCATGCCGAGCTCGGCGTCGACGATCCGCACCCTGGCGGCGGCGTCAAAACCGCAGGTGACGGCGTCCGGGCGTTCTTTCGCCAGCCGCACTCCCCAGGGGTCGTCGATGTTGATCACCGCCCTGGCCGCCCCGCCTTCGGGAGCGAAGAGCAACCTCTTGGCGGCGAAATAGCTCTCCATCTCGCGGTGATAGTCAAGATGCTCGGGGGTCAGGTTGGTGAAGACCCCGACGTCAAACGCCACCCCGACCACCCGCTGCTGGGCCAGGGCGTGCGACGAGACTTCCATCACCAGGGCGGTACAGCCCTGCTCCCTGAATTCGGCCGCCAGCCGCTGCAGGTCGACCGCCTCCGGCGTGGTGTTCGGCGCCGGCAGCAGGCGCGACCCGAAACGATAGGCGACGGTGCCGATGACGGCAACGTGCTCATCCGCCTCGTTCAGTAGGCTTTCCAACAGGTAACTGACGGTCGTCTTGCCGTTGGTGCCGGTGATGCCGACCACCTTCATGCCGGCGGTTGGATGACCGTAGAAGCGCGCCGCCAGAGCCGCCATGACAGCCCGCCCATTCTCCGTTTGCAGGGTGGTGACGCCGGCAGTCGGCTCACCGTCTTCGCGCAGCACCGCGCCGGCGCCGGCCTCGACCGCCTGGTCAATGAACCGGTGGCCGTCGGTCACCGCGCCGCGCAGGGCGCAGAACAGGTCGCCCGGCTTCACCCGCCGCGAGTCATAGCAGATGCCGCCAACCTCCACCTCCGGATTGCCGTCGATGCGAAGGCCTTCGATGCCGGCTGTCAGTTCGCTCAGTTTCACCAGGACGATCCTTTCTTGCGTCCTTCGCGGTCAGAGATTCTGGCCGAAGGGCTGCGAGAGCCTGACCCAGGTCTCGCTGCCGAGGGGAACGGCACGACCGGGCAGCGGAAACTGTTCCACCACCCGTCCGGACCCGCGCAGGCTGACATTCAGCCCCGTCCGCTCCATGGTCTGCAGCACCTGCCGGTAACTCATGCCGGTGAAGTCGGGCATCAGCGGCGCGCCGTCGCTACCGCCGGCCACCGATGCGACCGGTAGCGCCGGCATCCGGTTGCGCGCCAGTTGCGGCAACGGTCGCAGCCTCCGGTCCCGTACCGGCCGTTTCGGCGCAACCTTCAGCTGCGCCAGGGCCTGGCTGGCAATGCGCGAAAAGACCGGCGCCGCCACCAGGCCGCCGTACGACTTGCCTTTCGGCTCGTCGATCAGAACCAGTATGACCAGCTTCGGCTCTTCTGCCGGAACAAAGCCGACGAAACTCGCCACATAGCGGTCGACGGCGTAGCCGCCCGCCACCGGATCGACCTTCTGCGCCGTCCCCGTCTTGCCGGCGACCTTGAACCCGGGCACCGCCGCCAGCGTGCCCGTGCCGCCCTTTTCCACCGCCATTTCGAGCATCCGGCGGACGGTGTCGGCGGTCCGTTCCGAAATGACCCGGCGGACGATGCTGGGGCCGTGCGACTCGACGGTCTGGCCATAGCCGTCCACCACCCGCTCGACGATGTAGGGCCGCATCAGATAGCCACCGTTGGCGATGGCCGCCATGGCGGTGGCGATCTGCAGCGGCGTCGCCGTCATCCCCTGGCCGAAGGAGATGGCGGCCAGGTCGACCTCGAACCAGTCCTCCGGCGGCCGCAACTTGCCCTCGGCTTCGCCCGGCAGGCCGATGCCGGTGCGGCTGCCGAATCCGAAATCGCGCAGGGCCCGGTAGAAACGCTTCCGCTCCAGGGCCTTGCCGATCTTGGCCGCGCCGATGTTGGAGCTGTATTTGAGCACCTCGCCGACCGTCAGCCAGCCGTAGGGATGATGGTCGTGAATCTCCTTGCCGCCGACCCGGTAGCTCCCCTTCTCGCAGTAGACCCGGTCCTTCGGCCCGACCACCCCCTTGTCGAGAGCCGCCGCCAGCAGGAAGGTCTTGAGGGTCGAACCGGGCTCGAAGGCGTCAGCGACGGCCCGATTGCGATAGTTCTGCGGACCGTAGCGGTTGAAGGCGTTGGGATTGAAATCGGGCTGGCTGGCCATCGCCAGCACCGCTCCCGTCTGCGGGTCGAGCACCACCACCGTGCCCGCCCTGGCCTGCAGGGCCTTGACCGCCGCCGCCAGTTCCTTCTCGGCGATATACTGAATGTTCTTGTCCAGCGTCAGGTAGAGGGAGCCGCCGTTGCTGGCGCCGTTGACCGCCCCCTCGTCACCGGCGATGCCGCGTCCGAGGTTGTCCCGCTCGGTGATCAGGTAGCCGCCCTCGCCGAGCACCACGCTGTCGTAGGCCAGCTCCAGCCCCTCGAGCCCGTGCGGGTCAAGGCCGGTGAAACCGATCACCTGTGCCCCGAGCGAGCCGTTCGGATAGTAGCGCTTGTGCTCCTTGATGAAATGGATGCCTGGCAGCTTCAGGCTGCGCACCCGACGGCTCTCGACCGGCGACACCTGGCGCTTGAGCCAGACGAAGCGTCTTTTGCTACCCAGCTTGGCCCACACCGCCTTTTCCCGCATCCCGACCAGCGGGGCAAGCCGCCGGGCGGTCGCCGCAACGTCCTTGACCTGGTAGGGATTGACGTAGATGGAATCGACCTCGATGCTCAGCGCCAGCTCCTCTCCGTTGCGGTCGTAGATCGCTCCCCGCTGCGGCGTCAGGGGAATGACCTTCTGATGCTGGTTCTCGGCCCTCTTCAGCCACTGGTCACGACAGTGAATCTGCAGGTACCAGGCCCGGGACGCCACCGCGACAAAAGCCAGCACGAACAGCAGCCCGAATCCCCGGATGCGCCAGTGGTTCCCGTCACCCGGCCGTTTCATCAGCGAACCGGAATGATCTGCTGCGGCCCGGGGAACCCGAGCTTCAACTCCTTCCGGGCCAGAGCCTCGATGCGATCCGGCCGGCTCAGGCTCGCCGCCTCCAGCTTCAGCTGGCGGGACTGCTGCCGCAGATGCCGCAACTGCCCCTCGAGCCGGGAGATGTCGTATTCGAGATTGACCACCTGCAGGCGGGTCCAGACGAAGAAGAGCGCAACAACCAGGACCAGCCCGAGAAAGAGGAAGAGCGGCAACAGGCTGGGCCGCTGCAGGCTGAATCCATTTACCTTGGGTATGGACCGAGTCAGCTGATCAGCCATGCATCCCTCCACGGCAGCGTCATCCCTGCCGTTCGACAGCCCGCAGCACCGCGCTGCGGGAGCGTACGTTCGCTTCAATTTCGGTCGCCGAGGGCCGCAGCGCCCTGCGGGTCAGCAACCTCACTTCAGGTACCCGGCCGCACTGGCAGACCGGGAGCCGCGGCGGACAGATGCAGCCGCGGGCCGCATCCCGGAAGATCCGCTTGACCAGCCGGTCTTCCAGGGAATGAAAACTGATGACCACCAGGCGGCCGCCGGGCCGCAGCCGCCCGATGCCGCGCCGCACCCCCTGCTCCACCTGCTCGAGCTCGCCGTTGACGGCGATGCGCAACGCCTGGAAGACCCGGGTAGCCGGGTGAATGCGCCGGCTGTCCCGCGAGGGGGGCACCACCTGCGCCACCAGCTCGGCCAGCTGGCGCGTCGTCCGCAGTTCGGCGACCTGTCGCTCGGCGACGATCCGCCTGGCGATCCGGCGGGCGTAGCGCTCTTCGCCGTACTCGCGGAAGATCCGGGCCAGCTCGTCGGCACTGCGGCTGGCCAGCACCTCGGCCGCCGTCTCCCCCTCGTCGCGGTTCATCCGCATGTCGAGCGGGCCGTCACGGCGAAAGGAGAAGCCGCGCTCGGCGCTGTCGAGCTGGTGGGACGACACCCCGAGGTCGAGCAGCATGCCGTCGAGCCGATCGATCCCGAGCCGGTCGAGCACCGTCTCGAAATCGGCGAAGGCCGAGCGAACCAGCGAGACCCGCCCGCCGAAGGGGGCGAGGGTACGATGTGCCGCCGCCAGCGCCTCGGCGTCGCGATCGAGACCGACCAAGCGCCCGTCGGGGCAACTTGCCTCGAGAATCAGCCGGGCATGACCGCCGCCGCCGACGGTACCGTCGAGATAGGTGCCGCCGGGCCGCGGCGCCAGCAGTTCGAGAACCTCCTGCGGCATCACCGGCCGGTGCGTAAAGTCCGCCGTCATCAGGAATCAAAGACCGAGGTTGTACCGGGCCTGGGGATTCTGGCGCAGCCGCTCCTGCGCCTGGGCACGCTGGTCGGCATGCTGCTGCCGGGTCATGATGCGAATCTTGTTACTGACCCCGATCGCCACGAATTCCCGCGTCTCCCCCACCAGACCCGCATGTTCACGCAGGGCCGGTGTCAGCTGAATCCGCCCCTGCCTGTCGAAACTGCATTCGATCGCCGGCGAAACCGTGGTCATGTAGAGGTCGTCCTTGAACTGCCCCGGCTCCAGCGCATCGATCCGCGCGACTATCTCCTTCCACTGGGGAACGGGATAGCAGTCGAGGCCGCCATCCCCTTCGGTCACCACCAGCCGATCGTCGTCGTAGGCGCGGGCCAGTTCCTCCCGGAATCTGGCCGGGATAATCGCCCGCCCCTTGGCGTCGATGCTGTTGAAATATTTCCCCGTGAAATTGACCATGACACCTTCTGGCCTTTTCTGGCACTTTTTCCCACCTTGGTCGAAATATACTGGCCGTCAACCAGGGTGTCAAGGGAATTTGACAATTTTTTAAGGGTTTAGACGATTCGACGGTGGGTGTCATTCCAGTGGGAACGACCCGAAAACGAGGAAGTCGTATGTCGAATTCATGTCCAGAAGTGGAAAGAGAAGTGGGACCGCTGCCTTGGGGCCATTTCCACCATACCAGTCCGCCGACAGGAAGCACAAAGAAGCGAAAAACTCAGGAGCCAACCTGTTCGGACGCATCGAGGATGCGCATCTCGAGCTCTTCGATGCGCTGCTGGTCCATCTTGCGCACTACCAGCTCCACGCCGTCGGCCCGGCAGACATCCCCCTCCCGGGGGATTTCGCCCAGCATACGCAGGACGAATCCGGCCATGGTGGTGGCGTGCCGCTCCGACAGCCGCAGGTCGAAGCGGCGGTTGATCAGCCGGATGGAGGCGCTGGCGTCGACCAGGTAGCGATCCGGCTCCAACTGCCGGATCAACACCTCGTCCTCGTCGTACTCGTCCTGGATCTCGCCAACGATCTCCTCGACCACGTCCTCCAGGGTGACGATTCCCTCCACACCGCCGTACTCGTCGACCACCATGGCCAGGTGGACGCGCCGCTTGCGGAAAGAATGGAGCAGGGCCTCGATGGGCGTCGACTCGGGAACGAAGAAGGGACGCCGCGCCAGCCGGGGCAGGGAGAAATCCTCGGGACGATGCACGTAGTCGAGAATCTCCTTGGAGTGAATGATGCCGCGGACGTGGTCCAGGTCCCCCTCGTAGACCGGAAAGCGTGAATGCTTCGATTCCTGGACGATGCGCAACACCTCCTCGAAGCTGGCCCCCGCCTCGATGCCGATCACCTCGGTGCGCGGAATCATGACGTCGCGAACGCTGATTTCGGCCAGCTCGAAGATGCCGTGCAGCATGCGGTGCTGCTCTTCAGCCACCACGCCGACCTTCTCGCCGACGTTGATCATGGCGCGAATCTCGTCGCCCGAAATCACCGGCTGCTCAGCTTCCTGCGGCACCAGCCGGGTCAGCAGCCCGGAAACAAAGGTCACCAGGCCAACCAGCGGAGTGAGCAGCCACATGACGACGATGATCGGCTGCAGCACCCAAAAGGCGACCCGCTCCGGATTCCGTTTGGCGTAGGTTTTGGGACAGACCTCGGCCAGCAAAAGCAGCAGCGGCGTCAGGATCAGGATGGTCGCCAGCTCGCCACGCTGGTCGCCGAACCAGGCGACGAAAAGGGTGGTGGCGAAGACCGAGGCGGCGATATTGACCAGATTGTTGCCGATGAGAATGGCCGAGAGCAGCCGGTCGGGCTGGGCAAGGAGCTTCTCCAGCCGCCTGGCTCCGCGCTGCTGTTTCTCGACGAGGTAATGGATCCGCACCCGGTCTATGGCGGTCAGGGCCGTTTCCGAACCGGAAAAGAAGGCGGAAAACAGAAAAAGAATGGCAAGCGCCCCCAGGCGCCAGTACTGGTCTTCGGTCATGCGAACTCCGGCAGCATCTAAAGGCGGAGTTTAACCTATTTTCAGGCAGTTGGCAATCGGACGCGCCTGTGGTATAAGCCGAACTGCCGCGCCGAACGCGGGCCGATTTCCGGGGAGCCAGACATGGACGCAACCGAAGCCAGACGCCGCCACCGGCAGCTCGCCGACGAGCTGCACCGACACAGTCATCTCTACCACGTGCTCGACCGGCCGGAGATTTCCGACGCCGAATACGACCGGATGTTTCGCGAGCTGCTGGCGCTGGAGAAGGAATGGCCCGAACTGGCCACCCCCGACTCGCCGTCGCGCCGGGTCGGCGCGCCGCCGCTCGCGTCCTTCAGGCAGGTCCGGCACGCCGAACCGATGCTTTCGCTGGAAAACGCCCTCGACGAAGAGGAGTTTATCGAATTCGACGCCCGCGTCCGCCGCGCCCTGGGCAGCGACGAGCCGGTCACCTACCTGTGCGAAATGAAGCTGGACGGCGTCGCCGTCGAGCTGACCTACCAGGACGGCGTTCTCGCCGTCGGCTCGACCCGGGGCGACGGCACCGTCGGCGAGGAGATCACCGACAACCTGCGCACCATCGGCAGCGTGCCGCTGCGCCTGAACCGCCCCTGTCCCGAATTGGTCGACGTGCGTGGCGAAGTCTACATCGAACTCGAGGACTTCCGCCGTTTCAACCGCCGGCGCGAGGAAGAGGGCGAAGCGGCGTTCGCCAATCCGCGCAACGCCGCCGCCGGCAGCCTGCGTCAGCTCGACCCGCGCCAGACCGCCAAACGGCCGCTGCGCATCTTCTGCTATGGAGTCGGCCGACTCGTCGGCGAGGAGATCGCCAGCCAGCAGCAGCTGCTGGAGAGATTCCGGCAGTGGGGACTGCGCACCAACGTCGCGGGAACCCGCCTGGCCCGCGGCGCCGACGAGGTGATCGCCTGCTACCGGGAACTGCTGGAGCAGCGCGAGCAGCTCCCCTTCGAAATCGACGGCATGGTGGTCAAGGTCAACGACCGTGCCCTGCAACGGCAACTTGGAGCCAAGAGCCGCACACCGCGCTGGGCCATCGCAATGAAATTTCCGCCGCGCCAGGCAACGACGACCGTAGAGGAGATCCGCGTCCAGGTCGGCCGCACCGGCGCCCTGACGCCGGTCGCCGTGCTGAAGCCGGTCGAGGTCAGCGGTGTCACCGTCTCCCGCGCCAGCCTGCACAACTGGGACGAGATCGCCCGACTCGACATCCGCGTCGGCGACACGGTGGTGGTCGAACGCGCCGGCGATGTCATCCCCGACGTGGTCAAGGTGCTGACCGACCGACGTACGGGAAGCGAACGGCTGGTCGACCCGCCCGACAGCTGCCCCGCCTGCGGCTCTCCCGTCGCCCGCCTGCAGGACGAGGTCGTCCCCCGCTGCCAGGGCCTGGCCTGCCCGGCGCGGCTGAAGGAAGCGATCCGGCATTTCGCCTCACGCCAGGCGATGGACATCGACGGTCTCGGCGAACGGACCATCGACCAGCTGCTGAACAAGGGGCTGGTGGCAAGCGTCGCCGATCTCTACCGGCTGACCCGCGACGATCTGCTGCCGCTGGAGCGGATGGGGGAAAAGTCGGCCGACAAGCTGCTGCGGGCGATCGACATCAGCCGGAAACGCCCCCTCGACCGCTTCCTCTTCGCCCTCGGCATCCGCCATGTCGGCAGCCACCTGGCCCGACTGCTGGCCCGCCACTTTCCGACTCTCGAAGCCCTGGCCGCCGCCGCCGAGGAGACCCTGCTCGCCATTCACGAAATCGGACCGCGCGTCACCGAAAGTCTGCGCGCCTTCTTTGCCTCGCCGCGCAACCGCGAGATTCTCGAACAGCTGCGACAGCTGGGCGTCGAACCGCAACCGGTGGAAGAAGTGGCGGCCGATGCCGGCCCGCTGGCCGGCAAGATCTATGTCTTTACCGGCAGTCTGGAAAAGCTGAAACGCCGGGAAGCACAGCAGATGGTGGAGCGGCTGGGAGGCAAGGCCGCCGGCTCGGTGAGCCGCAGGACCGACACCGTCGTCGCCGGGCAGGACGCCGGCAGCAAGCTGGAAAAGGCCCTTCAGCTCGGCATCGAGATCATCAGCGAGGCGGAATTTCTGCAACGCATCGAGGAGCTGGAATGAACGAGAAGAAACAGGTTCACCTGCTGATTTCCGGCAAGGTTCAGGGCGTCTGGTACCGGGCGAGCACCCAGGAGAAGGCCCGACAGCTCGGGCTGGCCGGCTGGGTGCGCAACCTGGCCGACGGTCGGGTCGAAGCCGTCGCCGAAGGGGAGACGACGGCCCTGGAAGAGCTGATCGCCTGGTGCCGGCAGGGACCGCCGGCCGCCTGTGTCAGCGACGTCACTGTTCAGTGGCAGGAGGCGACGGAAGCCTTCGGCGATTTTTCTGTCCGCTGATTGATCAGTCGCTGCCTTCATCCTTCAGCCGCTGGGCCAACCGGTAGACCTCGCTGCCGGACATCCCGTAGGCCGCAGCCAACTCCCGACTGACCTCGCGTATCGGGCGGCCGGCCGCCAGTTCCCGCCGCAAGGCGGTCGGCAGATCGATCTCGGGCCGCTCTCCCTCGCCCGGCGCCACCAGCAGCACCACCTCGCCGCGTACCTTTTCCGTCCGCCAGCGTTCGGCCAGCTCGCCTGCCGAACCGCGGCAGATCTCCTCGTGCAGCTTGGTCAGCTCCCGCACCACCACCAGTTCCCGCTCCGGACAGAGTTCGGCCAGGTCGCGCAGGCTGGCCGCCAACCGGTGCGGCGCCTCGTAAAAGACCAGTGTCCTGCTTTCCGGAAGCAGCTGCCGCAGCCGCTTCCGGCGGGCGGCGGACTTCGCCGGCAGAAAGCCCTCGAAGGCAAACCGGTCGGTCGGCAGACCACTGACCGCCAGGGCACTGACCGCCGCCTGGGCGCCGGGCACGATGGTAACCACGATACCCAGCTCGTGGCAGCGCCGCACCAGGCGGTAGCCCGGATCGCTGATCGCCGGCGTGCCGGCATCGCTGATCAGGGCCAGCTTCCGGCCCGAACGCAGCTCGGCCAGCAGCTTCTCCCCCTTGTCCCGCTCGTTGTGCTCGTGAAAGGAAGTCAGCGGCGTGGCGATGTCGAAATGCTCCAGCAGCTTGCGGCTGTGGCGGGTATCCTCGCAGGCGATGAGATCGACCTCGCGCAGAATGCGCACGGCCCGGAAGGTCATGTCCTCGAGATTGCCGATCGGCGTGGCGACAAGATAGAGCATGGGGTGGAGCCCGTTCGCAGGGGCGACAAATCGCGCCCCTACTGGATAGCGGTTATTCAATCTGCGACCAAGATTATCGACAGACCAGGCTGCTCAAAAAGGTTCGGATGCAAGGCCACCGAAATTCTCAATCTCCTCCAATTCCGCCAGCCACAACGCCGACGAAGCATCCGACGGCATCCGCCAGTCGCCGCGCGGCGACAGCACAACGCTGCCGACCTTGGGGCCGTCGGGCAGGCAGGAACGCTTGAACTGCTGGCTGAAGAAGCGCCGGAAGAAGACCCTGAGCCAGCGGAGAATCTCGTCCCGCCGGTAGCTGCCGGCAAAGGCCTGGCAGGCGAAGGCGAAAATCTTGGCCGGCGGATAGTGCAGGCGCACCGCGTGATAGAGGAAAAAATCGTGCAGCTCGTAGGGCCCGACGGTCTCTTCCGTCTTCTGGCCGATATCGCCGTTGGCGTCCGGCGGCAGCAGTTCCGGTGACACCGGGGTGGCGCTCACGTCGTGCAGCACGGCGCGGGTTTCCCCGTCGAAAACCCGCTCGGCGCACCAGTCGACCAGGTAGCGGACCAGGGTCTTGGGAACGCCGACGTTGACCGCGTACATCGACATGTGGTCGCCGTTGTAGGTTGCCCAGCCCAGGGCCAGCTCCGACAGGTCGCCGGTGCCGATGACCAGGCCGCCGACCTGGTTGGCCAGGTCCATCAGGATCTGGGTCCGTTCGCGGGCCTGGGCGTTCTCGTAGGTGATGTCGTGGCGGCTCTCGTCGTGGCCGATGTCGGCGAAATGCTGCCGCACACTGGCGTGGATCGGCACCACTTTCAGTGTCGTCCCGAGCAGTTCCGCCAGCTTGCCGGCGTTGCAGCGCGTGCGCTCGGTGGTGCCGAAACCGGGCATGGTTACCGCCAGGATGCCGGAGCGCGGCAGTCCGAGCCGGTCGAAGGCGCGGATCGCCACCAGCAGCGCCAGGGTCGAATCAAGGCCGCCGGAGACTCCGATCACAACCTGCCGGCTGCCGGTGTGCCGCAGCCGCCGGGCCAGGCCGGTGGTCTGGATGGCGAAAATCTCCTCGCAGCGCTCGTCCCGCTCCCGGTCCGCCTCGGGCACGAAGGGCCGCCGCGGGATCGGCCGCAGCAGGCTTTCGGCGCAGGCCCGGCCGAGGGAAAAGGAAATCACTCGGAAATCGTCGCTGTCGGCATCGGCGAAACTGGTGTTGCGCTGCCGTTCGAGCTGCAGCCGCGCCAGGTCGATGTCGGCGACGGCCAGCTGGCTGTCGAAAAGGAAGCGTTCGGTCTCGGCCAGAATCTGGCCGTTTTCGGCGATCAGGCTGTGGCCGGCATAAACCAGATCGGTGCTCGACTCGCCCGGCCCCGCCGAAGCATAGGCATAGGCTGCTAGGCAGCGGGCCGACTGGGAAGCGACCAGCTGCCGGCGATAGCCCTGCTTGCCGAGCACCTCGGGGCTGGCCGACAGGTTGAGCAGCAGGGCGGCGCCGGCGGCGGCTTGCCGACCGCTAGGCGGCTCGACCGACCAGAGGTCTTCGCAGATCTCGATGCCAACCAGACAGCAGGGATGGTTGTCGGCGGCAAAGAGCAGGTCGCGGCCGACGGGAACACTCGTTCCGCCGACGACCACCTCGGCCACGGTCAGCCTGTCGGCGGCGGAGAACCAGCGTTCTTCGTAGAATTCGGCGCTGTTGGGCAGGTGGGTCTTGGGAACCAGGCCGCAGACGCGCCCGCCGGCCAGAAAGGCGGCGCAGTTGTAGAGCCGGCCATCGATCGCCACCGGCAGACCGACCACCAGCGGCAGGTCGAGTTCACGGCTCAGGCCGGCCAGCTCGAGCAGGCCGACCTCGGCCGCCCGCTGCAGGGCCGGCTGGTAGAAGAGGTCGCCGCAGCTGTAGCCGGTCAGGCAAAGCTCGGGCAGCAGCAGCAGCTGGCAGCCCCGTTCTTTTGCCCGTCGGGCAAGCTCAATCATCTGTTCGACGTTGAACCCGGGATCGGCCACTTTCAGCTCGGGAGAGCCGACCGCAAGCCGCAACAGGCCGAAATCGGTGAATTTCTCGCTCAGTTCCTTCATTGTCGCCATCCCTGTCGCCGACCTGAACCAGGTCAACCTGAATCAGGTCAAAGCATAGGCCATCATCCGGTCGCTGTCGAGTCCGCCTCAGGCGGGCAGCCCGAAGGCGTTCTCGATGTGCTCGATGCGCGCCCCGTCGCCGAAACGCAAAACCGCCACCACATCGAAACGCGGCTGCAGCCCCGAAGCGCCGCGGTCGTTGATGTACCACTGGGCGGCGCGAATGATCTGCCGCTGCTTGCGGCTGCCCACCGCCTCTTGGGGCGAGCCGTAGCCGGTGCCGCGGCGGGTCTTGACCTCGACGAAGACCAGGTGCCGCCGGTTGCGGGCGACAAGGTCGATCTCGCCGACCGGCGTCCGGTAGTTGGTGCAGAGAATCCTCAGCCCCTTTTGCCGCAGATAGGCCGCCGCCATCCGCTCCCCCCAGCTGCCGAGGGTCTGCCGTTCATGCGGTGACATGTTCCCTGACTCCGGCGAAGGTCTTGCGGTGGATGGGACAGGGGCCGAGCCGGGCGATGGCCTGCCGGTGGGCGGCGCTGCCGTATCCCTTGTGGCCGGCGAAGCCGTATCCGGGATATTTGCGGTCGTAGCCGAGCATCATCCGGTCCCGCACCACCTTGGCCACCACCGAAGCGGCAGCGACCGACAGGGAGCGGGAATCCCCCTTTTTCAGAGTCAGCTGCGGCCGGTCGAGGGGGATTTTCGAAATGCCGTCGACCAGCAGGAAATCGGCCGGCTGCCGCAGGCGGCAGACTGCCAGCCGCATGGCTTCGAGCGTGGCCTGAAGGATGTTGCGCCGGTCGACCTCGGCGGCGTCCACGATGCCGACCCCGATGGCGCGGGCTTGACGGCGGATCAGGTAAAACAGTTCCCGCCGCCGGACGGCCGTCAGCTGCTTGGAATCGGTCAGGCCGGGCAGATCGAACGATTCCGGCAGCACGACGGCGGCCGCCACCACCGGACCGGCCAGCGGGCCACGACCTGCCTCGTCAATGCCGGCTACGGTTCGAAAGCCCCGGCGGGCCGCCTGCTGTTCGAAAAAGAGGGGATGTTCCTCCGTTTCGGAAAAAAGATCCAGGGTCACGACAGTTCCTCCCTCCGAACACCCGCCCAGGGGGGGGCAAAAAGGTTTTGGCATTTTTAACATCCTGTTATAGAATCTGCAAAAATTTAATGACCCGGATCCGGCTCCGCGTCCGCCCGCCGGGACACGGACCGATCCCGCGTCGCAAGAGGAGGTTGCCATGCTGTTGGCAATTTGTGTTCTGGTTCTGGCTTTCTATCTGGTGTTCCTGGTCGACTGGCCGGTCTTCCGCAAGGCCTTCGCCAAGGGCGGCTGGGTAGCCCTCGGCATCTATGTGCTGATCGCCGTCGGCTACTGGGCGGCCAAGGCCAACCACGTCATCGCCGCCGCCGGTGTCGCCGGGCACCACGGGTAAGCCAGGCACGATTCTACGGCGTCAGCCGAACGAAAAAAGCCCCGCTGCAAGGCGGGGCTTTTTTCGTTCATGTCGGCAGCCTGCTCAGTTGACCCGCTTTTCGCGGATCCGGGCGGCCTTGCCGTACAGGTTGCGCAGGTAATAGAGCTTGGCGCGACGCACGCGGCCGACGGTCACCACCTCGATCTTGTCGATCACCGGGGCGTGCAGCGGGAAAACACGCTCCACCCCGATGCCGCCGGAAACCTTGCGGACAGTGAAGGTCGAACCGATGCCGCGGTTCACCCGCTTGATGCAGACCCCCTGAAACACCTGGATCCGCTCCTTGTCGCCCTCGGTGATCTTGACGTGCACACGCACGGTGTCTCCCGCCTTGAAAGTCGGGATGTTCTTGCGCATCTGTTCCATGCCGATCCGGTCGACAATATTCATGACTTCCTCCTCAAGCTGACGCTTTGTCGTTTCTTTGTATGTCCTGACTGTCGTTTCTGCATCCGGCCACCAGCCGGTCAAGCAG
Source organism: Geothermobacter ehrlichii (assembly GCF_008124615.1). Taxonomy (NCBI): domain Bacteria; kingdom Pseudomonadati; phylum Thermodesulfobacteriota; class Desulfuromonadia; order Desulfuromonadales; family Geothermobacteraceae; genus Geothermobacter; species Geothermobacter ehrlichii. The sequence continues at coordinate 19,999 of NZ_VNIB01000015.1, read as the reverse complement.
GATGGCCGAAGCGGCCCGCACCGACAGGTGGTTGTAATCTGTTGTTCCCTCGATCGGCTCCACGACCGGCCAGCCCCGCTCGAACAGCTCGGGAGCGAGCCCCGAGCCGGTGCCGAAAAGGAGCATGTGCGGCCGCCGTTGCAGCTCGCGCCGCAGATCCCGCAGCGGGCGTCCGTCGCGCCGGCCGGCGCCGGTCAGCAGCGGCGTCACCGCCCGCCCCGTCCGCCCGGCGTAGTCGCCCAAGGCCTCATCCAGCGTCGCGACCGGTTCGACCAGTTCGAGCGCCCGCCGCCGATCCGGATTGTACCGGGCGCCGAAGCCCCGACACCAGTGGTCGAGCAGTTCGTTCACCAGCCGGCGCTGCTCGGCGACCGGCGTCACCACGTAGAAGCGTTCGACGCCGTAGGTCAGGGCACTGCGCGCCAGGTCATGCACGTCGAGGTTGGTGACCGCCGTGGTCACCGTCTCGCCCGCCCGGTTGAGCACCGGGTAGTGGAGCAGAGCGATGGCCAGGCGCATCGCTTCAGTCCCCACTCTGCAGTTCCTTCAGCAGCGCCCGGTCTTCGTCGCTCAGCCCGGCGCTTTCGAGCAAATCGGGGCGGCGCTGCAGGGTGCGCCGCAACTGCTCGCGCCGCCGCCAACGGGCGATGGCGCCATGATCGCCGGAAAGCAGCACCTCGGGCACCTTCTGGCCGCGGAACTCGGCCGGCCGCGTGTACTGCGGATATTCCAGCAGCCCGTCGGAAAACGAGTCGGCTTCGGCGCTGCGGACCGAGCCGAGCACGCCGGGAACCAGCCGGGCGACGGCATCGATGATCACCATCGCCGGCAGCTCGCCGCCGGTGAGCACGAAATCCCCGAGGGATATCTCGTCATCGACCAGCGAGCGGATCCGCTCGTCGATCCCTTCATAGCGGCCACAGACAAAAATCAGGCCCTTTTCCCGCGCCAGCTCCTCGACCAGCTTCTGGGTCAGGGGACGCCCCTGCGGCGTCATCAGCAACACCTTCGAACCGGGTCGCCGCGACCGCAGATCGTCCAGCGCGCGGGCGACCGGCTCGACCTTCATCACCATGCCGTCCCCACCGCCGTAGGGGGCATCGTCGGTGACCAGGTGACGCCCCTCCGCCCAGTCGCGGAGAAAGTGGGCATGGACCTCGATCAGACCCTTTTCGATCGCCTTGCCGAGAATGCTGACCGCGAAGGGCGAACGGCACATCTCGGGAAAGAGGGTCAGGATATCAAATATCATCACGCATCCGGATAGAGTCCGGGCGGCACGTCGACCCGCAGCACCCGGGCCTCGGCGTCCAGCCCCTCGACGAACTGGGGAATGGCCGGAATCAGCACCTCCCCGTAGGGACCGTCGACCACGTAGATGCCGTGCGCGGCGGTGCGAAACATGTCGACCAGGCGCCCGATCGGCCCCCTTTCCCGGTCGACGACCTCGAAGCCTGCGATTTCGAACCAGAAGATCTCTTCTTCGGTCCGCTCCAGTTCATCCGGATCGACCAGCACCTGGCAACCGACCAGATGTTCGACCCGGCTGATATGTCCGTATCCCCTGAAACGAAAGAGCAGATTGCCCCGGCTGGCGCCGGTGCGAACCGGAACCAGACGCAACAACTCCCCATCCTCCTGTCTCAGGTAGAGGCAGGTAGCGGCGAGCAGCGCGCTCTGATTTTCCGGATGGGACCTGACCTTCAGGTCCCCCTGCAGTCCATGGGTGCCAACCACCTTGCCCACCAGGGCCAGATGCTGACTCTCCGTCGCCATCACTCCATGATCTGCAGCGAGGCCCGCTTGTTTTCCCGGGTGGCCTTGGCATTGAGCAGGGTCCGCATGGCCTTGGCCGTCCGTCCCTGCTTGCCGATGATCCGACCCATGTCGTCCTGGGCGGCGGCCAGCTTGATGAGGATGGTGCCGTCCTCACCTTCCTCTTCGGAAATGGTGATGGCCTCGGGGTTTTCCACCAGGGACTTGGCGATGAACTCGATCAGCTCTTTCATGGGGGTCCGTCCTTTGGTGTCTGGGTTGGCCCGGCCTCCAACCTGAATCGGTGAGGTCATGCCGGGCGGAAGAGTACTGGCCGGTCAACTCGCGTCTTCCGCCGGCAATGGCTCACTGTTTCAGGTCAACCCTCGGAATCACAACCTGGATCCGTGAGTTCATGCTTGCTGGATGGAGAGTGCAAGTACTTGGCTTGAAAGAGCTTGTCGAAAATCTCAGGTGCACCCATAGGTTCACCGGTGATTTTTGACACGCTCAGACAGGTCAATGACTTGTGCTATCCGCCAGTGAGAGCTCCCGGATTCAGGTTCAAGCCCCTTGTTGCTGCTCCTTGAACTTGGCCCAGATGCCGCTGCCGCGCAGCAGACTGCGCACGGTATCGGTCGGCTGGGCCCCTTTGCGCAGCCATTCCAGGGTCAGGTCTTCCTTCAGATTGACCATGGGTGGATCGACTTTCGGGTCATACTGGCCCAGCTTGGCGATGAAACGACCGTCACGCGGGAAACGCTCATCGGCAACGACGACCTGGTAGAACGGCTTCTTCTTGGCGCCGCCGCGGGCCAGCCTGATTTTTACTGCCATGTTGCTATCCTCCTGGATATCCTTCTTGTTGATTATCTTAGCACCTGCTGTCGATTTGTCTCTTCTTTGTCCCGAACATTCGCGCCGGCGTTTTCGCCATTCGTCAGAAAGGCATGCCGCGCATCATTCCCTTGAGCCCTTTGGGGCCGAGCTTCTGCATCTTCTTCATCATCTTCTGCGCCTCGGTGAAGCGCTTGATGAGCTGATTGACATCCTGCACCGTGGTACCGCTGCCACGGGCGATGCGCAGCCGGCGCGACCCGTTGAGCAGACGGTGGTTCCGCCGCTCCTGCCGGGTCATCGAGTTGATGATCGCCTCGATCTTCTTCAGCTCCTTGTCCGGCAGCTGCATCCCCTGCATCTGCTTCATCGCCTTGCCGGCGCCGGGGATCAGCTTGAGCAGGCTCTCCAGCGACCCCATCTTCTTGATGGTCTGCAGCTGATCGCGAAAGGTTTCGAGCGTGAAGCCTTCCTTGCGCAGCTGCTCTTCCATCTTCGCGGCGTCTTCCGCCTCGACGGCGGCCTGCGCCTTCTCGATCAGGGTCAGGACATCGCCCATGCCGAGAATGCGCTGCGCCATCCGGTCGGGATGGAACCGCTCGAGGGCATCCATCTTCTCGCCGAGGCCGACCAGCTTGATCGGCTTGCCGGTCACCGCCCGGATCGAAAGCGCGGCGCCGCCGCGGGCGTCACCGTCGAGCTTGGTCAGGATCACCCCGGTGACGTCGAGCTGCTGGTTGAAGCTGTCGGCGACGGTCACCGCGTCCTGGCCGGTCATGGCATCGGCGACGAACAGAATCTCCCGCGGTTCGAGAGAGTCGCGGATGCGGACCAGCTCGCCCATCAGCTCTTCGTCGATGTGCAACCGGCCGGCAGTATCGAGGATCAGGGTGTCGAATCCGTTCAGGGCGGCGTATTCGCGCGCCTGCTCGCAGATACGCACCGGATCCTCGCCTGGCTGGCTGTCGAAGACTTCGATGCCGAGCTGACGGCCGACGGTCTTGAGCTGTTCGATGGCGGCCGGACGGTAGATATCGGCCGGCACCAGCAACGGATTGCGCTTCTGCCGCCGCAGATACAGCGCCAGCTTGCCGCAGGTGGTCGTCTTGCCGGCGCCCTGCAGGCCGCAGAGCATCACCGGCACCGGCGGCCGGGCCGCAAGGTCGAGGTCGTTCTCCTCCCCCTCCCCCATCAGCCGCGCCAGCTCCTCGCGGACGATCTTGATCACCTGCTGCGCCGGGGTCAGGCTCTTGAGCACATCCTGCCCGATGGCCCGCTCCCGCACCGCAGCGACAAAATCCTTCACCACGCGGAAGTTGACGTCCGCCTCGAGCAGCACCAGGCGGACCTCGCGCAGGGCCTCCTGGATATTCTCCTCGGTCAGCCGGCCGTGGCCGCGCAGCTTCTTGAAGACGGCCTCGAATTTTTCCGTCAGATTATCGAACATCGCCCTTTGGCCGCAAAATCAGCATTTTTACAAAGATTGAGATAATAGAGACGGAAGCCCCCACCTGTCAAGCAAAAAGGCTTCATTCCGGCAGTTCCAACGAAACGAAATCGTCGCCGCAACTGCGGTAGAGCTCCTGCGGTCTCAGGCCGGCTTCGACCAGCAGACGCCAGACGGCCTCGAAACCGTCGGCGGCGATCCGGATCGCCAGGCCACAGTCGGAGCTGAGCTTTCGCGGCACCGGAATCAACAGGATGTCCGCCCTTTGCGCCTTGAGTATCTTTTCCGCCTTCATCACCCGGTGAATCGAGTGAAAGATGGCGACCAGATCGCCGTCTTCAACCATCAGACCCCTCTCAACCGTCGCTACTTCGCCCGCCGGCGGCCGGCATCATGGCACGAAGCGTCCCCTCGACGCAACCCCGGCATTGACCGGCAGCCGAATAGGCGATAAAATCACTCAGATTTTACCCCGGGAGCGTTCCATGTCGCAACAGGCCGCACTGCACCTGACCAGCCTTCTCGTCGTTTCCTTCGGCGCCAACCTGCCCCTCGGCTACCTGCGGGAAGGGGCCAGAAAGTTTTCCCTGAGCTGGTTTGTCTACATTCACATTTCGATTCCCTTCATCATCCTGCTGCGGCTGCACTACGGCTTCGGCTGGAGCATCGTGCCGCTGACCCTGGCCTGCGCCGTCCTCGGGCAGATCCTCGGCGGGCGGATGCGCAAGAGGGCGCGATGAAAACTCCGAAGCGCCCCCCGATGAAACGGGCGCTCCGCGCCGGATCGATCGCCGCCGAGCTGCTGAGCAGCCGCGGCTACGATCTGAAGCTAAGGCAGTATCGCGCCTGGCAGGTGTGGGAAAGGGTCGTCGGCCCGCAGATCGCCCGGCACGCCAGGCCGCTGCGCATCCGCGACAGCGTGCTCGAGGTGCGGGTCGACCAGCCGGTCTGGATGCAGCAGCTGCGGATGATGGCGCCGCAGATCCTTCAGCGCCTCAACCAGGCACTGGGCGAGAAACTGATCACCGACATCTACTGGCGTCGGGGCAAAGTCGAGCCGGCCCGGAACGCCGACGACGAGCATCGTCCCCTGCGCTGCCCGCTGACCGAAGAAGAGCTGGAACGGATCAGGGCGTCCCTGCCGGCCATGGCCGATCCCGAACTGGCCGACGCCGTGCTGCGCGCCAGAATCCGCCAGGCCGAATACGCCAAGGCCCGCCGGCAGGCTCAGGCGCCGTAACAGGCGAGAACCTCGGCGCTGTACCCCTCCCCCTCGTAGACCACCAGCGGCGGCTCGATGGTCAGGCCCGGCCTTCCCGCCCGTCGCCCCTCAACCAGCACCAGCCGCGCCGGTTCCTTCCGCCGGGAATGCACCAGCCGCAGCCGTTTCGGTTCGATGGAGGCCTGCCGCAACAGCGTCAGCAGGTCAGTCAGCCGCTCGGTCAGATGCACCAGACAGAAGCGCCCGCCGTTTTTCAGCAGAAAAGCCGCCGCCCGCACGAAATCGTCCAGACCACCCGCCAGCTCATGCCGGGCCGCCGCCCGCTCGTCGTCGGGGGCGATCCGCCCCGACCGCGGTGGGCGGAACGGCGGATTGGACAGAACCAGATCGACGCTCTGCACCGGCAGCAGTTCCGGTACGTCCTGCACCCGTCCAGCCAGAATCTCGATCCTGTCATCGAGCCCGTTCAGCCGGACACTGCGGCGGGCCCGCTCGACCATCGCCGGCTGCTGTTCGATGCCGACAATGCGGGCGGCCGCCGATTGCCGGGCCGCCAGCAGCGGAATCACCCCGTTGCCGCAGCCGAGATCGACCAGCCGCCGGCCGGCCATCTCCGCCAGCGGCGCAAACCCGCAGAGAAGAAAGGGATCGAGCGAAAATCGGTAGCCGGCCTTCGCCTGAATCAGCGACAGGCCGGTATGGCCCAGCTCGTCGAGCGTTTCGTCGGGATGCAGCAGATCGCTATGACTGTTTTGCCGGCAACTCATTTTCATTCACAGACGAATTCCGTAAGTTCTCCGCAGCCGCTGCCGCAATGCCTCTCGTTCCCGCACCAGCCCCGGAGCGCGTCCCTCCACGAACTTGCGGTAATAGACGAGCGCCTGCCCCAAATTTCCCTGTTTTTCATAGGCCAGCCCCAAGTTGTAATAGGGATTCGCATTGTAGGGGTTGAGGCTGATGGCCTTGGCAAAGTAGCTCGCGGCCGTATCCGGATGCCCTTGGTTCAGCACCACCAATCCAAGGTTGTTCCAGGCACTGCTCGATTCCGGCGACACCTCGACGGCATGTTTCCAGAGCCGTTCCGGCGACAACCAGATCCGGTTCTGCTGAAAACTCAATCCGGCAAGAGCCACCAACCACAGCAGGAAGAGGGGCGCAAGCACCCTCTCCCACTTTCTGCAGCGATCGTAGACGCCACCCAGCAGCATGGCCAGACCAACCAGGGGGATATAGAGATATCGATCGGCAGCAAAATAGGAAATCGGCCAGAGACCCGAAACAGGCAGCCAGAAGGCCAGCACCCACAGCAGCGAAAAAAAGGCCGGATGGCGCTTCCGCCATAGCACCAGCAACAGAATGCCGACCCCAATCCAGCCCAGCCCGGTCAGAAAAATCCGGGGCTCCAGAATCCCGGCCGGTGGCGGATAGATGTAGTCGGGAGCAAGATTCAACGGCCAGACGAGATGCCATGCGAGAAAACCGCTCGATTTCAGCACCATCAGCAGCTGATCGAGCTCGTCTGTCGGCTCGAAATACTGGTAAACGTAGAACCAACGTCTGGCATCGGCAAGAAACTGCTCGCGCCCTCCCCCGAACAGATACCATGCCATGACCGCAACCAGGCCAGCTCCCAGAGCGGAAGCAAAAAGCCTGCGATGTCGCAGCAAGAAATACCGATCCTGATCACACCAGAGATACTCGATGACCGGCCAGAGCAGGAGCAGGCCGATCGCCGTCTGTTTCGCCCCACAAGCCAGCAGACCGGCACCAAAGGCGAGCGCCAGCCACAAAAAACGCTGCCTCTCCTTTCCCTTCTGAAAATTCAGCAAAGCGATAACCGACACAAGGATGCCCGCCAAAGCCAGGCTGTCCTTGCGATTGGCAAGATTGGCAACGACTTCCACCTGTACCGGATGCAGCAGAAAAAACAGGCTGGCCAACAACGCCGCACGACCGCCAAGCCCCAACTTCTTTCCCAGAACCCAGACCAGAACCCCATTGAACACATGCCAGAAAAGCTGCTGCACATGCCACCAGGTCGGATCCATGCCCCACAGGGCACGGTCAAGCATCAGGCTCAATTCCCTGACCGGCCTGCCCGGACGAGCGTTTTTCAGAAAACTCTGCCACGACTGGATGTCGGGGTTCTGCAGGATGACCGGCCCGTCATCAAGCGCCCACGGGTGATGAAAGCTCTGCCAGTAGACAATCAGCACACAGACAACGGCCGTTACCAAAACCAGCAGGAGTTCCCCGTGACAACCGGCATTGTGCAGAATTCTTCGGCTCGTACCTCGCACCTGAATGCTTCCCTATCGCTCAGAGAACAATGCCATAGACATACCGCAGCCGCTGCCGCAGCGCCTGCAGCTGCTTGCGATAGACCGGATGATCGATACGGGCAAAGTCGCGGTAGTGCTCCAGGGCCTGGCGCAAGTCACCACGCGCCTCGGCCAGCATTCCCAGATTGTAATGCGCAGTCGGGTTGAGCGGATTGACCGCCACCGAGCGGCGGTAAAACTCTTCAGCCTTTTTTCGGTCTCCCCTCTGCAGGGCCAGATTGCCCATGTTGTTCAGGGCGAAGGCCGAATCCGGACTGACTTCGATCACCCGCTGCCAGAGAGTCTGCGGCGAGCGCCAGACCGCGCACTGCCGCCAGCTCAGCCCGGCGAGGACCGCCAGCACCAGCAGGGACACCGCCACCACCGCCCGCCTCGACAGGGAAAGCCTCTGCAGCACGAAGGCGACCAGAAGAGACCAGAAGGCCAGAGGAGCATAGAAATAGCGGTCGGCCGCCAGGTAGGTCATGGGGATCAGGTTGGCGGTCGGCAGGAAGAAGAACCATCCCGCCAGCAGCAGCCAGCAACCGACTGGCCGACGCCGCCATCCCGTCCACAGCCACCAGCCGGCGGCCAGCAGAACGGCCCCTCCCGCCAGCACCCAGGGGTCGGCAAGCCGTTTCGCTACCGGGAAAGTGTACTCCACCGCCAGCTTCACCGGCCAGAGCAGCTTGAGGCCCATGAACATCCAGGATTTCAGAATGGTCAGGTAATAGATGCCGACGGTAAAAGGTCCGAAATAGTTGGCCTTGAAGGCAAGCGTATCCCGCATCGACGCCAGAAGGGATATCCCCTTGCCGGAACCCGCCAGCCACCAGACTCCGCCCAGCACCGCCACTGAACCGATGGCAAGACTCCAGGCAGGGCGCGACCAGAGCAGCCGACGCGGTCCCGCAATCCCCAGCATCTCGCTCAGCAGCCACAGCACTGGAACGACAACGGCCGTCTGCTTGCCGAGCAGGGCCAGGCCGAAACAGGTCACCGCCCCGACAAGCCAGCCCCAGCCATCTTTCGCGCGCTCCAGAAAGCGGAAATAGGCCAGAATGGCCAACAGGCCGAAGGCCAGCGCCAGGCTGTCCTTGCGATGCGACAGGTTGGCCACCACCTCGACCTGAATCGGATGCAGCAGAAAAAGGAACGCCGCCAGACCGGCAGCCCAGTGGACGATTCGCAGATGCCGACCAAGCAGATAGACCAGCCCTCCACAGAGAGCGTGCCAGAAAATCTGCTGTACATGCCAGCCGGCAGGAGCATAGCCGAACAGGCGGTAGTCGAGCAGATAGGTCAGTTCGCGCAGCGGCCTTCCCGGATGGCTGTCGTGCAGAAAGGCAGCCAGCGAACGCACATCCGGATTGTCGACGATCACCGGAAAATCGTCGTAGGTCCAGCCGTTGCCGAAGGTGTTGGCAAAGACGGTGAAAGCCACCACGAACAGCAGGGCCAGCCATATCCGGTCGACACGATCGAACCGGTTCTCCGTCATGGTCGTCCTCCCCCGAGAAGATCGACCATCATCCGCGCCTCCCGGTCCTGCGGCGCCGCCTGCAGGTAGCGCCGGTAGGCGACAAGGGCGGTTGCCTTGTCGCCCAGGGCGTAGCTCGCCCGGCCGATGGCCAGCCAGGCGCGAGGCCGGGGATAGCCCTCCTGCTGCAGCCGGCGGGCCTCGGCCAGCATGGTGCGGTATGCCTCGCGGGAAGGCAGGCCGAACCGCCTGCGCACCTTTTCGCTCGCCGGGACGTCACGAACGAAAATCACCGCCACCTCGTCGCGATAGACCAGGGTCCAGCCGGGCTGACGCACCAGGTTGCTGATCAGGTTCTGCGGCCCGCCGCTGTCGTAAAAGCAGGTGCGGGTGATGATGGTGTTGACGCCGTAGCGGTCGAGATCCCGCCGCCAGCCCGGCAGCCCGTTTTCGATCCGGGTCGAGCTGTCGAAAAATTCGCGGCTGTCGGAGCGGCCGTCGACAAAGACCAGGTAATCGGGAAACAGCCGCCACATCAGGTAACCGCCCCAGTCGTAGGCATTGTAGATGTTGCCGGGCAACTTCTTTTCCAGCAGAAAATCGGCGGCAGCGACCGGGTAGTTTCCGGCCTTCAGCCCCAGGCCGAGCCTGCCCTTAAGCGCCGCCATGGCCGGCAGGCCGACCAGCAGCACCAGCGACAGGACCAGCAGCGTCCTGCGTATCGCGGGCGATTCCAGCCGGTCGGCAAACCACGTCCGCACCACCTGCCAGAGCGCCGGCGGCAGGAAAAACCCGGCCAGCAGGGCTACCAGGGTGGTATGCCGGATCTGGCTGAACCCCATGTAGGCAAAGCCGAGAAAGAACACCAGTTCGGCGACATCGCACTGCCGACGCGGCAACCGCAGCAGTATCAGCAGCGCCCACAGGACCATCACCAGGTAGAAGAGCGGCACCTGCGCGAAAGTCGGCGGCAGCCATTCCATGTTGCCGAAAAGCGTGGACGCCGCCTCGCCGGTGAGGACCCTGGTCTGGTCGAGATGGGCCGCCAGCTGCCCCAGCGGGATGCGCCAGCTGTAGGGATTGACAAAGGAGATGCCGAAAACCGCCAGCGCGACACTGACAAAAACGCCGAACTGCCGCCAGTTCGTCTCCCGCCGCAGGCAGCGCCACAGCTCCCCCACTCCGAAGGCGGCCAGCAGGGCGAACCCGAAAATACAGGCGGCGTGCAGGTTGGCCCAGAGCAGCATCAGCGGCACCAGCCAGATCCAGGCGCGCCAGCCCAGCTTGCGCCCGGCGTAGAGCAGACCGAGATAGAGAACGGAAAAGAGAAAGGTCCAGAGCTGGGGGCGCACCAGCCAGGAATCGGCGGAAGCAACCAGGCACAAGAGCAGCACCGGAACCGTCACCTCGGCAGGCACCTGCCGGCGCAGTGCCTGCCCCAGCAGCAGAACGCCGCAGGCGGCGATCATGCCCGCCTTGAACAAGACCAGCAGCGCATAGCCGCCCAGTCCGTGGAGCAGATAAAGCACCAGGTCGTGCAGCCAGCAGTGCTCGAGCCGGAAGACATCCGCCGCCAGGCTGAAGGTATCGCGGTAGAGAAACTGGCCGGTCTGGAAAATGTACTTCCCCGACTGGAGCTGCCAGAAGGTATCGAACGACTCGAGGGGGCGGAGGGCGAGAAGGAAAAAAGCGAGCCAGCATCCCCCAAGCAGGGAAATCTTATGTCGAAGGTGGGAATCCATGAATGAATCGGAACGCTCAGCCCAGGCACCGGCGGTAGAAGCGGTCGAGCTCCCCGGCCGCACCCCGCCAACTGAAGTTTTCCAGAAGATGGTGTCGTGCGGCCCTTCCCATTCGCCTGCGCTTTGCGGGATGCGCCAGCAAATCGAGAACTCCATCCACCATGTCCTGCACATCTCCCGGCGAACAGGTGATCCCCAGCCTGTCGGAAGGAAGGTATTCCGCAACCTGACCGACCCTGTCGGCCACGACAGGGCATCCGGCACGAATGATCTCGGTCAACTTGGCCGGGCATTTCGAGCGATTGTACAGGGTGTCATCCAATGGATAGAGGGCGACATCCGCGGCCGCAAGATAGTCCGGAATCTCTTCCGGCTGAACCCAGCCAGCCATCACCAGCCGGTCGGCAAATCCGCATCTTTCAGCGACATCCTGCAGACGGTCTTCCTCCCGATTGCGACCCTTGCCGACAACCAGAAAAGAAATATCCTTTCGCTGCGCCGCCAGTTGCGTCAGAACCCGGTGAAGCCGTTCCTGCTCGAACTCGAAAAACCGCGTGTACAGCAGCACGACCGGCCCCTCCGCAGGAATCCCGTGTTTGTCACGCACCCTGGCGCCGTCCCCCCCTTTTTTGTCGTCGACACCATTGGGAAGATAGAGCACCCGCTCAGCAGGAAGCCCCATGCCCCAGACCTGTGTCTGCAAGGTGCGGCTGGCAACGGTCACACCCCGGGCCAACCGGGGCAACCAGCGCTCCTGGATGGCGAAAACCGCTTTTTCCGGCCGGGAATAATCGTGCAGACTGTTCATGCCGCCCCGGCCTTCCCAATCGTCAGTATCGACAAACAAAGGGACATTTCTTTCCCGAAACAGCCCGCCCCAGAGGTGAAAAAACGCCGCCATACCACCATACCCCTTGGGCTTGAAAAGATGCACGAGATCCGGCCGTTCACTGCGAGCCAGCCTGATCATTCGATATCCGTAAACCAGGGGAGCGGCCAGCTTGCCGCCACCACCAAGAGAGATGTTCCGGATGGTGACACCGTCGACGACTTCCGTCCGACCGGAATCCTCCGGATTGGTGTAAGGGGGAGCGACAATAGTGACCCTATGCCCCAGGGCCTGCAACTGCACAGCCAGAGGGAGCATTCGGGCGATGAGCGTTCCTTTGGGGCGAATGCCGAAAGGGGCGAGGAAGACGATGTTCATGGAGAGACCATATCCTCATAAAGCTTTCGATATTCAGGAATCCGCGACTCGATATCAAAACACTCCCTCACCATTCGATACCCCTGAGCACCCATGCGATTCCGCAACCCAGCGTCTGACAACAACTCCTCTAGCCGCCTAGCCATCTGTTCCACATCCCCAGGTGAAACCAGATACCCCGTTACATCATTTTTAACAACCTCCCGCATTCCCTCCAAGTCATGAGCGATGACAGGGACACCGCAGGACTGGGCTTCAACCAATGCCATTCCGAATGACTCAGTCGAGGATGGATGCACGACAACTGCAGCATTTGAAAAAACAGAAAAAACGTCAGAGGTTGGTCCCGGCATGAAAACTCGATCGGCAATCCCATGTTTTGCTGCATATCGTTTGAGGTACCTGGTGTAACCATGGGCAGAAAGCCCCGTGGTGCCATAGAGCCACAACTGTGCCCTGGGGTCACGCAATCGGCTAAAAGCTTTCAAAAGAAGATGTTGTCCTTTGTTACGGTTAAGACTGGCGACCATGACAACCGGCAACACATCGTTATCGGAATGTACAGTAGGTGATTGCCTCCCGAATGCCATGGCATTGACAATGGTTTTTTTCTTCCGGACCGGAATGCCATCAAAATGAGCAGCGCAGGTTTCAGAGCAGAAGACCACGCAATCGGCGGACGCCATCGCCAAGCGAAGCAGGTACGAAACACGACGAGGCAACTCGTGGAGATGAAAAACGGCCTTCAAGCCAAGTAAACGAGCGACCAATACTGAGCAAGCAAGCTTGACACTGTGGATGTGGACAACATCAAATTCTTTCCCCTTCAGCAACAAAAACACATTCATCAGAAAACGTTTGAAACGCCATAGAAAGGGCGTTCTTGAGCCAAGAGTTAGAGTCGGGATCCCAGCATTCTTCAGCTCACTGGCATAGATACCATTATAGGCAAACAGAACTGTTGGTTTCACTCCAACCATGGTCGCACGCTTAATAAAGGCGGAAGCTACAGCGGGAACACCACTACGACGCGAATCATGAAGGAGATATAAAACTTTTATAGCAGTCTTCATGCAATGATATTTTTCAAATAACTACGAAAAATTTTTAAATAATTACTCAAACCAAACAGCGCAATTAAATAATCTTTTATGAATCGACAAGAATCTGAAATATAATAAGTCTGACCATATATTTTTCTATACTTCCTCCGTATTTTAAAATCTTCTGAAATGGCTTCAAGAATGTCACTGGTAGAGAGTGACTGACTATGAACTCTAAAGGTAGCCAAGACCTTGTTTATAGCAGAAACAGGATACTTGGCAGCAATCCTTAGCCATAAATCATAATCCATGGCATAACGGCATTTATCAGAAAAATATCCAACTTCAGCGAATACATCACGCTTAATAAACGTGGCCGGGTGCGATATTATGTTTCTACAAAGGAGACTATCAAGTGAATAATCATTTCTAAGGGTACCATCATAAAGAACTTTACCATTTTCATCTACATAGCGAAGGCACCCAGTTAGCCATTTTGCCTCTGGATTCCTCTGAAAAAAACCGGAAACCACACCAAGAGTCCCCGGCAGATAGGTATCGTCAGAGTGAAGGTGAGATACAACCTCGCCCGTCGCGAGACTTATCCCCTTGTTCATAGCATCTGAAATGCCTCTGTCAGGCTCAGATATCCATTTTATACGATGATCTAATCGAGCATAATTTCTTACTATGTCCAAGGTTCTATCAGAAGACAAACCATCTACAATTATATATTCAAAACAAGGGTAATCTTGTGACAAAACGCTCTTGATCGTCTGCTCAATAAATTTTTCACTATTGTATGTTATGGTAATTATTGAAATCATAGATATATCAGCCACTAATATAAAGTGACATCACACATATTTCACAATCATGTCTACCCAAAAAAAATACAACTACAAAATGCCTTCCCAGATGAGCATAATAAACCTACCCTAGCGGCATAGAGTCTATTTACACATTACAGCTTGCGCAAAATAACAAGAAAATGATCCTTTGACCACGACACCCAGGGCAGAGGGTGCTCAGCGAGCGCAGGGAACCTCCGCACATCCTTAGCACCTAGACCCATATTCCTGAGTCGCCGAATCAGGCTAGGGAACAGCCAATAAACAACGTTTGCCACAGTATATTTAATACCCCTGGCAATAGAGACATCATCATGAGCAAAAAAAGCCATATGCTCAATCTGCACACCCAAATCATCGGACAGTTGCATCACCCATCTTGGACTAAGAAATGAAATATGCTCTGCAATATTACAATACCAATAACGACTACCCATAAGACGAAACGTAAAACTATCAATGTTTCCTGTCGAAACTAGCAACACCCCGCCACAGGTCAAACTTGCAAGACACTTCCTTAAGAACTTACCAGGGAATTCGACATGCTCAAAAACATCAATAGCGGTAATACAGTCGAATTGACCCACCAATTCAGAAAACTCCTCGCCAACGATCTCAACCCCCTTCTCCTCCGCACGTCGTCGCGCGCGAGGATGAATCTCTATACCGTAACAGCGATAGTCCCCCACAAACGGCTCCAAAAAACCGCCATCAAAACACCCGACGTCCAAAACACGTGCCCCAACAGGCAACACTCGCTTCAGACAATGACGAGCCTCACGCCAGTCACGACGACGGTCGCCCCCCACAGACCAAACCTCACTCCCCCCCTGGCTATAAAGCTGGTCCATACGATCCTTTGAAAGTCGGGGCCAACGAAACCCCAAATGGCAACGGGAGCAACGACAGAGAGCCCCTCCCGGTAGCGGTCTAGACAGGGTCTTACCTGCAAAAACTATCGAAGCCGGAATAGGCCCAATAATATCCGAGGCCCCACCGCAATCCGGACAACAAAGCACCTCCTTGTCAAGCGCCATTTACATTATCCCTCCCCCACATCATACCCCAGCTCAACGAGAAGTTCGCGCCAACTGTTTTCAATCTTAGCAACCGATACATCTGATAGCACATTCTTCCATCCACCGACTGACCCCTGTCGAACAAAGGGGATATCACTTCGAGCTTTTTTCATGGGTTTCCAATTTTGTCCATCTTTTTTCTCGAGATCCTTCATATGATTGATTGACGAATTATTTACTGCTGAAATTATGTCTTTTTCATTTCTCGCTAAGCCAAAAAACTGTACAATTTTTTTTGTCACAAGAACCGGATCACTACTGAGATCTTCATAACGAACCAACATAAAATTCGACGAATATTTTCTCGCTCCAAGCCAACTTCCAACGTTATCGCCCCAAGATCCAAACGGATCTAAATCACCAGAAACAAATCTATCTACAAATTCATCCATCGGAAAACCATCTTTGATTTCCCTAATCTTGACCTTATAATACCAATAAGAAACAACAACATCTCTTGGGTCCCTCACTATGTAAAGAACCCTTTTATATCTTGGATCAAAATACTCATGACTTTTAATAAATCTTGGTCGTGACACACACCTAATAAAAAAATCACTATGCTGATATATATCAGGAACAAGCCGCTCAATTGATCCAAAATTAACTTGTCGATCTTTATAAACAACATTTGCAACAAGGAAACGAACCCATGTATTTCCTGACTTTGGATATGACACTATGAAAATGTCGTCATCAAAAACGGTAACACTTCGACCAGCATTTTCTTCAACAAATAAAGTGCGAATAGCTTTTTTTAATCTATTGACCACATTCTTGCTCCGAATAAAGTATTAACAAACAATATGCATTTATTTTCAAGCAATAGAAAATTTAGCAATTTATCCAAACATAGATCAACATTATCTCAATACAAAGCTCATATTTGTTCGAATCCCAACTCTCCTGTACGTCATTCCAAGCATTGCTAAATTCTGCAGAATCATCCCGCCCATTGCACTTCCAGCTACCCCAAGTCCTCCCCAGGGTTGAACAGTAATCAACGCCATTATTGTCGTAACAAAACCTGTCAACAACGTGATCACCAGTATCTCTATCTGATGTCCCGTCATCATCAGTGTAAGACCACATGACCCCGCCCAAACATTCACCATCTGCCCAACACTTAAAAAAAGCAAAATGCCCGTAGCTTGTGAAAAACTTGGTCCATAGACCATTGAAAGCACATCACCTCCCCAAAATATAAATATTACCAGCACAATCAATGACGGTACGCCGGCAAAGGTCGCCGTTGTTCTGAGTATGTGTTCTAGTTCAGCTGTTTTCCGTTGTGTGTACATCTGTGCGATGATCGGCGGCACGACGCCATTGACAATAAGTAAAGGCATCGACACCAAAGACATAAGTCGTGTCGCTGCCCCATAAACCGCGACCTCATCAGCTCCGCGCACCGCACCGAGAATCCAGATGTCCACCTGCGTGAGCACAAAAAGCATAAGACTCGTGCCGAGCAACGGCCAAGCCACATGCCAAACCTCACCTGCACTGGGCTTCTGTGTGGCCAATCGCAATGGTAGCCTCCGCAGAATAAGGATCCCGGCCATTAGAGCACTGACCCCGGATGCGACCACGCACAAGCTGACGACAGTATGCAGACTCACCCGGCAACCCGAAAACCAGAGCAACAAAAGAGCACCAACAACCAGTACACTGGTGATCAACCCGCCAAACACTGTCGCAAAACGGATGTCGTGTAGTCCACGAAAGCTTTCAGCAAAGAGCTGTTGCAAGGCCAGGGTCACAATCCATAATGAAGCAATGCCAGTCGTTGCCGCCATAGGGGGTGAGGAAAAAACGACCTTAGCAACCCACTGCCCCCCCAAAAACGCGAAAAGTGATGCCACCACGATGGCACCACACACGCAGAAGCAAATCGCTAGCCCCAACACTCGTGCAGCTCGATCAAAAGCACGCACAGCTAAAGCTTCGGATATAAACCGCACTACCGTTTGGTTCAGTCCAAGCTGCGCCAGCATGACTGCCACATTGACAGCGCTCAAAAGAAGAAAATACGCTCCAAATTCCTCGATCGGCAACAACCGTGCGAGCAAGGCATGCGTCACCAGCCCCAGACAGACAGTCGCAACCTTCCCACCGAAGACCCAGGCTCCCCCTTCCAAAAGCTTTTGTTTAATATCTTTCGCTATAATCATGTCATCTCATCGTATGCGTGCATATCTTCGTAGCCTTCCACCAGCCTGCGAACCCTCGCTTCCCATGAATGATGCCTCTCAACATACTCACGCACCTGCCGCGAAAGCACCATTCTGTCTTCCGGATTGTCGACCACCTCGACAATCCTGGCGGCAAATGCATCCGCGTCACCATAGGCGGCATAGACACCCGTCTCTCCCAGCAGTTCCCGGTTGACGGGGGTATCGAACACAACGCACGGCAGGCCGCAGGCCATGTAATTGAGCAACTTGCCGTTCGCCTCGGTCCTGGACAGCTTGGGCGACAGTGCGAGATCGCCCAGACAGAGGTAGCTGCACGCCTTGGCATAGTCGATCCGACCGGTAAAAGTCACCTGTCCCTCCAGGCCGAGAGCTTTCGCCTTTTCGCGATATTTCTCCTCGGGGAAGCCCATGATCAAGGCATGAAGATCTCTGCGTTCCCGAAACAGGCGCGCCAATACCTCCAACATCAGGTCAGTACCCTGAGGTTCGCTCAAAGCTCCAAGATAGACCAGAACTTTCCGATCTTCCGGTATGCCAAGTTCATGCAACAGGGCCGGATCTTTGCCCACAGGTCGAAATGCCGCCAGGTCGACCGCATCGGGCAAGGCGAAAATCCTCTCCCCCAACTCCGGCCAGACTTCCAGCATATCCGCCATGGTTCGGGTCGAACTGGTTGCAATCTGGTCGACATGTCTGTTGATCCAGGTTTCAACCCAATTGAACAGTTTGTGCAGAAACGACCCCTGCCTCACAAAGCGATGTTCGAGGATCTCGCCAGTCAAGCTGCCCTGGCAGTCAAAAAGCACTGGCAGCCGCATGAGGCGCCCGAGCAATACGCCGAGCAGGGCACCTTCGTGCAGATGGGCATGGATGATATCCGGTCGCCAGGTTCGGGCAACCCGGACAGCCTTCAGAAACAACAGAACGTCGAGGTAGGGCTTGTGCCAGGACGGTCCGGCACTGGTCTTGGTGTACCAGGGGATGTTGGGGATGCGCCAGACGGAGCCGGCACCTGCATCCCGCCCCAGGTGGTAGGTGACGATTCCGACCTCATGGCCGCACCGCCTCAGCGCCTCTGCTTCCTCATGAATGCGCACATGACAGCCGCGGTCGGAAAAAAACGGCGTCGGCGCCAGCATGAGGATCCTGAACGGACGACTCGGTCCCTGCGGCTCAGTGGCCATCCCTGTTCCCCTTGCCTCTGATCAGCGGATACAGCATGCGATAATAGTTTTCGGCAACCGGATCGCCCTGTGGCGAACGGCTCAGGTACTCTTCCAGGTGGTTCAGGGCTTCGGCATAACGCCGCTGCCGAAGATCCAGTCGGGCCATTTCCCACCATGCCTTGTACCGCCAGCGGTTTTCCGCCACCGACAGTCGGGCCTCGCTGTAAAGCGTCTGCCAGATGCGTGCCTTGTCCAGACGATACTTTTGCAACCAGTCGTCGGCAACGGCCTTTTTTCTCACGAAAACCAGCGACCAGTTGTCGGCGTAGACCAGGGCCCACTGATCGCTTTGTTCCAGTCGATCGAGCAGCGGATAACGCTGTCCGGTATCCATGGTCAGACAACGGGTGACGACGACATTGACCCGGTGCCGGTCGAGAATGGCCTGCCAGTCCTCCTTGCCCGCCATCACCCGCCATCCCTGACGAAACATAGCGGCGTCATCCTGCCGACCGTCCCAGAACACCTTGTAGCGTGGATAGAGCTTCCAGGCAAGATAACCTCCCCAGTCATAGGTATTGTAGAGATTGCCCGGAAGCCGTTGCTGTCGGATGAACTCTGTTGCCCGCACCGGATAGTGCCACTCGCGCAGCCCGAGATCGAAAAAACCGGCGGTCGTCACGATCGGCCGGGCAAGCCAGATCATCGCCGTTGCTGCCAGAACGGCGATGACTGCCACACCGAAATGCCGCCCTTTCTCTCCGACCATCCTGACCACCGGCATCACGGCCGTATCCAGATACGCCGGCAAAAAAGCCACCAGAGCGAAAAAGAGGAAACTGGTATGGCGACTCAGCTTGAGCCCCATCAGTGACAGGCCGGCAAGCAGGCAGAAATCGGTCAGATTGAACCGCCGCCAACCGAGAAGCATCCAGCTCGCACCAAGCCCCAGCGCATAGTAGAACCACCGATCCTGCCGAAAGGTCGTCGGCCGCCAGTCCATGTTGAACAGGGCGGTAAATGCCCCTACTGCCTTGCCGCTTTCGCTCTGCGCGGCGCCCAAATTCGGCGAAGCAACCAGGGTCCTGAAAAACTGTTCCGGATAGGGGGTCAGAAATGCCGCCAGCACCAACCCGGCAAGCACAACCCACAGCAGCAGGTATTCCTTTCGTCCAAGCCGGCTCCAGCGGTTGACCAGGGCCCCTGGCTCGCCGACCAGATAGGCCGCCAGAAGGGCAAACGACAGAATGAAACCGGCATGCAGGTTGGCCCACAGAACGGCCAGAGGAGGCAGCCACAGAAGCCGCAAACTACCGGCCTTGCGGTGATATTCCAGCAAACAGACAAAGATCGAAAAGCCGAGGAATGTCCAGAGCTGGGGCCTGGCCAGCCAACCCGCGCTGGTCAGCAAAAACAGCGGCAGACAACAGAGAATGGCCGGCCAGGAACTGCCACGCAAGCGTGCCGTCCAGACCAGGATTCCGGCGGTTGCAGATAACAGCAGTCCCTTGAACAGGCTGATGCCGCCATATCCTGCCCCTTTCCAGACCAGAAAGAAAGGTTCATCGTAGATTTCCGGGGAACGCGGCGCGGATTTTAAGGAAGAAGTAAGCCTCGTCTCGGAAACCATAAGCCATTCGCTTGATGACCT
>NZ_VNIB01000014.1 GCF_008124615.1 Geothermobacter ehrlichii | reverse complement strand
ACTCAACGCTGGGCTACAAAAGCCCGGCTGAATACGAAGCGGCCTATTTTAAACTTGCAGCCTAACCCGGTGTCCACTAAGCCGGGGGAAGGCCAACCTCTTTTCTGTTGGAACTAAAAGATGAAAGGCGAGAGTTTTTCTGCTTAGTGGTGGTCACTCTTCGGTTCCTGTTTCAGATCGGGAAAACGCTCTGTGGCGTATCGGGAATGGCAGCTGATACATTGACTGTGGAGTTTGTAGAAATAGAAACTGACGAGTTCACCATCGTGCCGGTGAGCGGCACGGGCCAGTTTTCCGGCGGCGGCGTGGAAGCTTCTGTCCATGGCAACGAAGTCGGCCGGCAGGGCCCGGTGCAGCTCGTTCATCTGTTTGCTGGTGAGTTTCTGCTTCAGGATGAAGCTGTCCCTGATTTGCTCTCCGGTTGTGGCGATGGTTTTCCAGTCACCCGTCGAAATGGCCGTGATGATTTTTATCATGCCCCCTTCAATGCCCCGCATTTCCTCGTTCAGGATGGCTTTTACGTCGGGGGAAAGGTGAACGCCGGCCGCTTGCTCTTTGGGATGCATACCATGTCCCGTGTCGGATGCCAGGCAAAAAGCAGCCGAAAAAAGGCTCACCGAGGCGATCGCGACCGTTGCAATTACGACTTTTCCGAGTCCTGTTGCCTTGAACATGGGAAGGCTCCTTTGCGATTTTGCGGATGAAATGACTGCAGCAGGCGGATATTTCCGGATCAGGTTGGATATATTACCAGGACACTCTTTGTTTTGACAGCATCAATACTTCGGCTGTGGGCTGTTTTTCTCCGATAGCGTGTATAGCGTGTATTCAATTTCCCCCTCAGTTCCAATCCTTTGCCATATGGGCGAAAATTTTGCTTGTTTTCCCACGGGCGGTGAATTCAAATGGCAATGTCGCCACAGGGACCATTGGTCTGGCGGCCGTCATCGAATGACGTCGTGGCGGCTTGCCAGCTCAGAGCCATGGAACGGCATTGTCCGGCAGTAACCGATTTCAACCATGCAGCAGCCGCGAACGACGGACGCCATCATCCTGCGCCACACCGATTACGGAGAGGCCGACCGCATCGTCAGCTTCTTTACCCCCGATGACGGCCTGGTCAAGGGGTTCGCCCGTGGCGCCCGCAAAAGCCGAAGGCGCTTCGGCGCCGCTTTCGAGCCTTTTTCGCTGGTGCGGCTGGTCTGGCGGCCGCGCCCCGGTTCGGCGCTGGTCTCCCTGCGCGAGGCGGAGCTGGTCTCGCTGCGGGCCGGTTTGCGGAACGACCTGAAGGCCATGGCTCTGGCCGGCTACGCCTGCGAACTGGTCGAGATGTTGTTCGGCGAGGGTGGCTGTCATCCCGAGGTCTTCCGCCTGCTGGACACCCTGCTGGCGCAGCTCGAGCGAAACGGTGCCCGCGCCGAGTACCGGCTGCTGTTGGAGTTGCGTCTGCTGCGGCTCTCCGGCCACGAACCGCATCTGCTGCACTGCGCCGTCTGCGGCGGATCCCTGCCGGACGACGCCCGTTTCAGCGCCCGGCACGACGGCAGTCTCTGTTCGGCCTGCGCGGTTCCCGGCGCCCGGCCGGTAGCGCTGACCACTCTGGGCAGCCTGGCCCGCTGCCGGGAGACGGCCGTCGACCGCTTCGACGGCATCCGGCTCGGCACCAGGACCCTGGGCGAGGGGGCGCCGCTGGTCACCGAGGCACTGGAGCAGATGCTGCCGCATCCCCTGAAGAGCCGCGTCTTCCTCGACCATCTCGGACCGCTGCCGCCGGTCTCGGCCGGCGGCGAAACGACGCGCAATCCTTGACACCTGCCGGAGCGCGGCGGTAGAATTGCCGCCGGTTTTTTGGTTTGTATACTGTATACTTCTACCGCTTTCCGCCGGCGGCGGATAACCCTGCCGGCGCCGTGCGGCGCTTTTCGCCGACCGGCGGTCGCCGGTTTTGCAGTCTGGAGGCAACGTGACCTTTCAAGATCTGATTCTCGCCCTGCAGCGTTACTGGGCCGACCAGGGCTGCATCATCCTGCAACCCTACGACATGGAAAAGGGGGCCGGCACCTTCCATCCGGCCACCTTTTTGCGTTCGCTCGGCCCCGAGCCCTGGAATGTCGCCTATGTCGAGCCTTCCCGTCGGCCCACCGACGGCCGCTACGGCGAGAACCCCAACCGTCTGCAGCACTACTACCAGTTTCAGGTCATCCTGAAACCCTCGCCCTTCAACATTCAGGAGCTCTACCTCGATTCGCTCAGGAGCTTCGGCATCGATCCGGCCAAGCACGATATCCGCTTTGTCGAGGACGACTGGGAATCGCCGACCCTGGGCGCCTGGGGGCTGGGCTGGGAAGTCTGGCTCGACGGTATGGAGATCACCCAGTTCACCTACTTTCAGCAGGTTGGCGGCATCGACCTGAAGCCGGTGTCGGGCGAGCTGACCTACGGCATCGAGCGCATCGCCATGTACATCCAGGGGGTCGACAACGTTTACGATCTCGACTGGGGCGGCGGCCTGAAGTACGGCGACGTCCACCATCAGACCGAGGTGGAGTTCTCGCACTACAATTTCGAGGCGGCCGACACGGACATGCTCTTCAAGCTGTTCGACATGTACGAGAAGGAATGTCTGCGGCTGGCGGAAAAGGAGCTGGTCTTTCCGGCCTACGATTTTGTGCTCAAGTCGTCGCACACCTTCAACCTGCTCGACGCGCGCGGCGCCATTTCGGTCACCGAACGGGCGCATTATATCGGCCGGGTGCGCAACCTGGCCCGGGTCTGCGCCGAGGGCTATGTCAAACAGCGCGAAAAGATGGGCTTCCCCCTGCTGAAAAAGTAGCCAGAAGGCAGGATTCGGCTGCCGGCCCTCACGGGGGTCCCGGCGCCTGACTCCTGATGCCTGGCTCCTGACTCCTGGAGTTTATAGATGTCCGCAGAGCTTTTTCTTGAAATAGGCACCGAAGAGATTCCCGCCGGCTTTCTCACTCCGGCCCGTCGCGACATCGAACGGCTGTTGCGCAAGGAGTTCGAAGCCGCCGGCCTGGCCTTCGGCGCCATCCGTACCTTTGCCACTCCCCGTCGCATCGCCGTCGCTGTCGCCGACCTGGCGGAGGAAACGCCGCGACAGGAGCTGAGCCTGACCGGACCTTCGGTTCAGGTGGCTTTCGACGCCGACGGCAACCCGACCAGGGCGGCCCTCGGTTTTGCCCGCAGCAACGGCGTCGATGTCGGCGATCTGCAGCGGGTGGAGACCGAAAAGGGCACCTACGTCGCTGTCTGCAAGGTGATCGAAGGCCGGCCGACGGCCGGGCTGCTGCCGGAAATCCTGGGGCGGGTGGTGACGTCCATCCCGTTTCGCAAGTCGATGCGCTGGAACGACCTCGACGTCCGTTTCGCCCGTCCGGTGCACTGGATCGTTGCCCTGTACGACGGCAAGGTGGTGCCGTTCTCCTTCGGCAACCTGGAAAGCGGCGACCAGTCGCGCGGCCATCGCTTCATGGCGCCCGAACCGTTCACCGTCACCTCCTGCGATCAGTGGCTGGCCGAGCTGGAAAAACGCTTCGTCACCGCCGACCAGGAGAAACGCCGGGCGCTGATCGCCGAGCAGGTGGCCGAGGCGGCGGCCTCGCTCGGCGGCGAGGTCAACATCGACGAGGAACTGCTCGACGAGATCGCCCATCTGGTTGAGGACCCGACGCCGGTGACCGGCTCGTTCGAGAAGGAGTACCTGCAGCTGCCGCGCGAACTGCTGATCACCAGCATGCGCGAGCACCAGCGCTACTTCACCATCTCCGACCGCGAGGGGCGGCTGATGCCCCATTTCATCACCATCTCCAACACCCGCGCCGAGGATCTGGGCGTGGTCGCCCGCGGCAACGAGCGGGTGCTGCGCGCCCGGCTTTCCGACGCCATGTTCTTCTGGCAGGAAGACCGCAAGGTGAAGCTGGAGAGCCGGCTTGAGGCGCTGAAGAAGGTGGTTTACCAGCAGAAGCTGGGCACCAGCTATGAGAAGGTGATGCGTTTTGCCGCCATCGCCCGCTCCCTGGCCGAAAAGTTCGAGCCGGAGGCGGTGGCCGACACCGAGCGGGCGGCGCTGCTGGCCAAGTGCGACCTGGAGACGGGGATGGTCTACGAGTTTCCCGAGCTGCAGGGAGTGATGGGCCGCGAGTACGCACGGCTCGAGGGCGAAAAGGAACGGATCGCTGTCGCCATCTACGAGCACTACCTGCCGGTGGAGGCGGGCGGCGAGCTGCCGTCCGACAATATCGGTGCCTTTGTTTCGATCGCCGACAAGATCGACACCATCTGCGGCTGTTTCGGGGTTGGCCTGATTCCGACCGGCAGTGCCGACCCTTATGCCCTGCGCCGCGGCGCCATCGGCATTCTGAACATCATTTTCGACCGCGGCTACCGGCTTTCGCTGCCCGGCCTGGTCGACCAGAGCCTCGGGCTGCTGGCCGACAAGCTGACCCGGCCGGCCGACGAGGTGCGCGCCGACGTGCTCGCCTTTTTCCAGGGGCGTTTCAAGAACATGTTCGACGACATCCCGGGCGACGTGGTCGACGCCGTGCTGGCGGCCGGCTTCGACGATCCGGTCGATGCCCTGGCCCGTGCCCGCGCCCTGGCCGCGCTGAAGGGAGAGGCCGATTTCGAGCCGCTGGCCACCGCCTTCAAGCGGGTCGGCAACATTCTGCGCAAGGCCGGCGAGGTGCCGCCGGTCGACCCCGGGCTGTTCGAGGCCGACTGCGAGCGTCAGCTCTGGCAGGCGCTGTCGGCGACTGCCGGGCAGGTGGCCGGGCAGGTGGCGAGGGGCGCCTACGGCGAGGCCCTGCAGGCCATCGCCGGCTTGCGGCCGGCCGTCGACGCCTTCTTCGACGGGGTCATGGTGATGGCGGAGGACGAGCGTATACGCGCCAACCGCCTGGCCATTCTCAATGCCGTAGCCGACCTGTTCAAGGGAATTGCCGACTTCGCCCGAATCGCCTGATTCGGGCGTTTGCATTTTTCATGGGCGCCGCCAGGGCGCCGGGGAGAGACGGACGAAAGGTGGGCGCTGGCAGCTGGTGGGGATTTCCCGGCTGCCGGCCGCCATGGTTTTCGGGGATTTGTCCATTACCAACCACTGGAGGAGGAATTTGTCATGAGCAGAAAGTACGTCTATTTCTTCGGCAAAGGGGAGGCCGAAGGAAACGGGCAGATGCGCGAACTGCTGGGAGGCAAGGGGGCCAACCTGGCGGAGATGACCAGCATCGGCCTGCCGGTGCCGCCCGGCTTCACCATCACCACCGAGGTGTGCACCGAGTTCTACAGGAACGACCGCAACTATCCCGACGGCCTGCGGGATGAGGTCGCCCGTAACCTGGCGCGGGTCGAGGAGCTGATGGGCAAGAAGTTCGGCGACGCCGACAACCCGCTGCTGGTGTCGGTCCGCTCCGGCGCCCGCGCCTCGATGCCGGGGATGATGGACACGGTGCTCAATCTCGGCCTCAACGACGAGACGGTGCAGGGCGTCATCGCCCGCAGCGGCGACGAGCGTTTCGCCTGGGATTCCTACCGGCGCTTCATCCAGATGTACAGCAACGTCGTTCTCGGCCTGGACGCTGACATCCTCGAGCATCTGCTCGAGCAGATGAAGGAGCGGCGCGGCGTCACCCAGGACACCGAGCTGACCGCAGATGACCTGAAGGAGCTGGTCGACCAGTTCAAGCTCCGGGTCAGGGAGGAGCTGGGGCATGATTTTCCGCTCGACCCCCAGCAGCAGTTGTGGGGGGCCATCGGCGCCGTCTTCGGCTCGTGGATGAACCCGCGCGCCATCACCTACCGCCGGCTGCACAACATTCCGGCCGAGTGGGGCACCGCGGTCAATGTGCAGGCGATGGTCTTCGGCAACATGGGCGACGACTGCGCCACCGGCGTCGCCTTCACCCGCGATCCGTCCACCGGCGAGAAGGTCTTCTACGGCGAGTTTCTGGTCAACGCCCAGGGCGAGGACGTGGTTGCCGGCATCCGTACGCCGCAGCCGATCAACAGTTCCGGCGCCGACTCCGACCTGCCGTCGATGGAAGAGGTGATGCCCGAGTGCTACGCCCAGCTGGTGGAGATCAAGAATATCCTCGAAAAGCACTACCGCGACATGCAGGATATCGAGTTCACCATCGAAAAGGGCAAGCTCTACATGCTGCAGACCCGCAATGGCAAGCGCACCGCCAGGGCGGCAGTCAAGATCGCCGTCGACATGGTGGAGGAGGGACTGATCAGCGAAAAAGAGGCGGTGATGCGCATCGAGCCTGCCCAGCTCGACCAGCTGCTCCATCCGACCCTCGATCCCAAAGCGCCGCGCGAGGTGATCGCCAAGGGCCTGCCGGCGTCGCCCGGCGCCGCCTGCGGCGAGGTGGTCTTTACCGCCGATGAGGCCGAGGAACTGGGCAAGAAGGGGCACAAGGTGATCCTGGTACGGATCGAGACCTCGCCGGAGGACATTCACGGCATGCACGCCGCCCAGGGGATTCTTACCGCCCGCGGCGGCATGACTTCGCACGCGGCGGTCGTCGCCCGCGGCATGGGCAAGTGCTGCGTCTCCGGCTGCGGCGACATCAAGGTCGACTACCGGCAGGAATGCTTCGTTACCCGTGACGGCGTGACCATCCGCAAGGGGGACCTGATCACTCTTGACGGCTCCACCGGTGAAGTGATGAAGGGCCGGGTGCCGACGGTCGAGCCGGAACTGACCGGCGATTTCAGCAAGCTGATGGAGTGGGTCGACCGCTTCCGCCGGCTGCGGGTGCGCACCAACGCCGACACGCCGCACGACTCGAAGGTCGCCCGCGCTTTCGGCGCCGAGGGGATCGGCCTGTGCCGCACCGAGCACATGTTCTTCGAGGGTGAGCGGATCATGGCGGTGCGCGAGATGATCCTCGCCGCCGATCTCGAGGGTCGCAAGCGCGCCCTGGAGAAGATTCTGCCGATGCAGAAAGGCGATTTCATCGGCATCTTCCGCGAGATGAAGGGGCTGCCGGTGACCATCCGTCTGCTCGATCCGCCGCTGCACGAGTTTCTGCCCCAGGCCGACAGGGAGATCGAGCAGCTGGCCGAGGAGATGAAGGTCCGTCCGGACGTGCTCCGGACCAAGGTCGATTCGCTGCACGAGTTCAATCCCATGCTCGGTCACCGCGGCTGCCGGCTGGCCATCACCTATCCCGAAATCTACGACATGCAGGTGCGCGCCATCATGGAGGCGGCCTGCGAACTGATCAAGAACGAAGGTTTCGAGATTGTTCCCGAAATCATGATTCCGCTGGTCGGCGAGGCCAAGGAGCTGGCCATTCTGCGGCAGAGCGCCATCCGGGTGGCCGACGAGGTGATTGCCGAGTACGGTGTCGAGGTCGAGTACCTGATCGGCACCATGATCGAGCTGCCGCGCGCCGCCCTGACCGCCGATGTCATTGCCGAACATGCGGACTTCTTCTCCTTCGGCACCAACGACCTGACCCAGACCACCTACGGGCTGTCCCGCGATGATGCGGGCAAGTTTCTGCCCTTCTACGTCGAAAAGGAGATCTATCCCAACGATCCCTTCGTTGCTCTCGACCAGGAAGGTGTCGGCCAGCTGGTCAAAATGGGCTGCGAAAAGGGCCGCGCCACCCGGCCCGGCATCAAGCTCGGCATCTGCGGCGAACATGGCGGCGAGCCGTCGAGCGTGATTTTCTGCCACCGGATAGGTCTCGACTATGTCTCCTGCTCGCCCTTCCGGGTGCCGATTGCCCGGCTGGCGGCGGCGCAGGCGGCTCTGATGGACCAGCAGGACTGAGCAGGGCAAGAACCGTTTTTCAATTCCAATTGTCCGACCCGAAGAGCCCCGGCGCCTGATCGCCGGGGCTCTTTCAGGTCTTTCGATTGCTTCGCCTGCCGGCATTTCCTAGAATGATCTTTGTGTGCGAAGCTTGCCGCGAAAGGAATTCACGCCATGAAAATTGTCTATCTTGACGCCCATGCCGCCAATCCCGGCGATCTCGACTGGTCCTCCCTGGAAGCCCTCGGCGAGGTCGCGATTTACGATCGCACACCGCAGGAGAAGGTCCTCGAGCGCATCGGCGACGCCGAGGCGGTGCTGACCAACAAGGTCCCCTTCGACCGCGAGCGGCTGCAGGCCCTGCCGCATCTGCGCTACATCGGCGTCACGGCGACCGGCTACAATATCGTCGATGTGGAAGCTGCCCGCGAACGCGGCGTCATTGTCACCAACATCCCGGCCTATTCCACCGCTTCGGTGGCGCAGATGGTCTTCGCCCTGTTGCTGGAGCTGACGCAGAACGTCGGCCACCATCATCATCTGGTGCGCTGGGGGCATTGGACCGAGGCCCCTGACTTCTGCTTCTGGGACCGGCCGCTGATCGAGCTGGAGGGGATGACCATGGGGCTGGTCGGCTTTGGCCAGATCGGCCGGCGGGTGGCCCGTATCGCCCGGGCCTTCGGCATGGAGGTGCAGGTTCACACCCGGACGCCGGAGCGCTACCGCGATCGGCCGGAGAACCGGGATGTCCGCTTCGTCGGCCTGGAGGAGCTGCTGCAAAGCAGCGACGTCGTCTCCCTGCACTGTCCGTTGAGCGCCGAAACGGAACGGCTGCTCGATGCGCGGCGGCTGGCGCTGCTCAAGCCGAGCGCCTTTCTGATCAACACCGCCCGTGGCGCCCTGGTCGACGAAACGGCCCTGGCGCGGGCGCTGAAGGAGAAGCAGCTGGCCGGCGCCGGGCTGGACGTGCTGAGCGTCGAACCGCCGCCGGGCGACAACCCCCTGCTGACGGCACCCAACTGTTTCATCACGCCGCATGTCGCCTGGGCGACCAAAGCCGCCCGTCAGCGGCTGCTCGATTACCTGGTCGCCAACCTGCGGGCTTTCATCGACGGCAAGCCGCAGAATGTGGTGAGCTAGCGTAGCCCAAGGCTGTAAACTATAAGTTTTTTTGTTTACAGCTTACAGCTTGTAGCTCGATTTATGAATTTTCCCGACCTGCATTCCTGGAATCTCGACTACGCCGCCGCGGTCGCCCTGCAGCGGCGACTGGCGCGCCAGGTCGAGCTGACCAACCGCCTGCCCGAACGGGTGCGGCGGGTGGCCGGGGTCGATGTCTCCTACCGCAAGCGGGGCGACATCTTTTACGCCGCCGTGGTGGTGCTCGATTTTCCCGAATTGCGTCCGGTCGAAGTCGCCTCCTGGCAGGCGCGGGTCGATTTTCCCTACATTCCCGGACTGCTCTCCTTTCGCGAGCTGCCAGTGCTGCTTAACGCCTTTCGCCGGCTGCGTCACCGTCCCGACCTGGTGCTGGTCGACGGCCAGGGCATCGCCCATCCCCGTCGCTGCGGCCTGGCCTGTCACCTCGGCCTGTGGCTCGATCTGCCGACCGTCGGCTGTGCCAAGAGCCGCCTGACCGGGGAGGGCCCTGAACCGGGTTTCGCCAAGGGCGACCGGAGCCCGCTGCGCCAAGGCGGCGAGGAGATCGGCGCCATCGTCCGCAGTCGCGACGGGGTGCGGCCGCTCTATGTTTCGCCGGGGCACCGGATCGACATTCCGACCGCCGTCGACTGGACGCTGGCCTGCTGCGGCCGCTACCGGATGCCGGAGCCGACCCGCCTGGCGCACCTGGAGACCAACCGGCTGCGGCGCGAGGACGAGGCCAGGCGAAGCGGCAGCTAGCCCTTGTTCCCGGCGTCGGGCGCCGGGCGGCGAAGGAAAACACCCCCTTGCCGTCACCCGTCACTTGTCATCCAGCAGCTTCAGCAGCTGCGTCGCCGTTTTTTTGCTGATGCTGCCGCGCTGTCGGGCGATCTGCACCGCCTTGCGGCCGAGGACGCGGTAGATCTGCTGCAGCTCGTCCGGTAGCGGGCGCATGGCGTCGAGATGCGCCGTCACCGTCCTGACGTCACCGCGGGCGATGGGACCGGTCAGGGCGAGATCGGGGCCGAGGGTGGTCAGGCTGCGCAGGGTGCCGGTGAGCAGGGGCTTGAGCAGGTCGAAGGCTTCGTCCCGCGAAAAGCCGCAGGCGGCGAGCATGTCGCAGGCGGCGTGCGTATTGGCGACCAGATAGTTGGAGAGCACGCAGGCGGCGGCGTGATAGAGGGTCTTCTGCTCGCTTCGCAGCCGGAAGGGCCGGCCGCCGAGATCCCGGACCAGCTTTTCTCCCTGCGGCAGGGCGTCTTCGCTTCCTTCCACCGAGCAGGGGCTGCCGGGCAGGTTCTGCACCCCCATGACCGCGTCGGCGAAGGTTTGCAGCGGATGGATGGCCAGGGCCCGCAGCTCGCCGGGGTCGTCCGGCAGAAGGATCGCCGCCGGATGGTAGCCGCTGAAGTGAACCAGCAGGGTGCCCGGTTTCAGCGGCAGCCGGTGCAGTTTTTCGGCGACCTGGCGCAGGTGGTCATCGGGAACCGTGACCAGGATCAGTTTGGCATCGGTGACTTTTTTCAGATCGGTGGCGGCGGCCTTCAGCCGGCCGGCGAAACGGGCCGCCTGCCGCGCCCGTTCCGGGTCGCGGCTGACGATGGCCGCCGGCCGGTAGCCGGCTTCGACCAGCAGCCGGGCGACGGTCTGGCCGACGCGCCCGGGGCCTATGAGCGCGAACCGCTGCCTCATGCCACGCTGACCTCCAGGTGGCCGACCTGGTCGATTTCGGCGACCACCCGGTCGCCGCTGCGCAGGGGACCGACTCCCGACGGCGTGCCGGTGAGAACCAGGTCGCCCGGTTCGAGGGTGAAGATGGCCGAAATCTCTTCGATAATCTGCGGGATTCGGCGCATCATCTGCCCGGTGTGGCCATCCTGGCGCAGGTCATCGTTGACCCGGAGCCTGATCCCCAAATCGTGCGGATCCGCCACCTGCTCGGCGGGGACGAAGGCTGACAGGGGGCAGGCCGTGTCGAATCCCTTGGCGATATCCCAGGGCAGGCCCTTCGCTTTCAGTTCCGACTGGATGTCCCGCAATGTCAGGTCAATGGCGACGCCGTAGCCGGCGACATGGTCCATCGCCCGGTCGCGGGAGATCTCCCTGCCGCCGGTGCCGATCAGCACCGCCAGTTCGACTTCGTGATGGCAGTCCCGCGACCAGGACGGAATCCGGATCCGGCCGCCTTCGCCGATGATGCTGGTTGCCGGCTTGGTGAAGATCACCGGCCGCTCTGGAATTTCGTTGCCCAGTTCGCGGATGTGTTCGACGTAGTTGCGGCCGAGACAGACGATCTTGCCGACACTGAAGGCGCCGCCGTCGATCATGTGCACCTGGTACATTCTTCTCCTCCCTTGGGTTGTTGTCATGCGGAATGTCAGAGTATGGACGCCGGAACCCGCGATGGCAAGCACGGCGACGTTTTGTGCTATAGTGGCGCGGATGACTTCTGATCGTTTAACCATCCATTCTACCCGAACCTGAATCCGGATTCAGGCGAAAACAGGACCCGGAAAGATGCTGCTGCCCATAGGCGACAATCCGAATCCCCGCTCGACGCCCTGGATGACCTGGCTGCTGATCGCTGTCAACGTGGCGGTCTTTCTGCTGGTCACCCTGCCGCTCTCCGTCCGTCGGCCCGACCTGGCCGACCCGGTGCTGCTCGACTACCTGCGCAGTCTCGGGGTCTACGGGCAGGTGTCGATCCGCTCCATTCTGGCCAGCGTGTCGGCCTACGACCTGTTTGTCTTCAAGTACGGCTTCCGGCCGGCGCAGCCGTCGCTGGTCAGCCTCTTTTCGGCCATGTTCCTGCACGGCGGTTGGATGCACCTGCTGGGGAACATGCTCTTTCTCTGGATCTTCGGCGACAATGTCGAGCACCGGCTCGGCCGGATTCGGTTTCTGCTCGCCTACCTGGCCACCGGCATCGCCGCCACCCTCTTTTTTGCCCTTTTCGTCCCCGGTTCGCAGGTGCCCCTGGTCGGAGCCTCCGGCGCCATCTCCGGCGTGCTCGGTTTCTACTTCGTCTGGTTCCCCCGCAATAAGGTGAAGATGTTCTTCTTTTTCTTCTTTCTGCTGCAGGTGATCGAGGTGCCGGCGCGGCTGGTGCTCGGCTTCTACCTGGTGGTCGACAACCTGCTTCCTTTCCTGTTGACCGGCGGCAGCGGGGGAGGCGTCGCCTACGGCGCCCATATCGGCGGTTTTCTGGCCGGCGCGGGCCTGGCTCTGTGGAGCGACCGCATGGGGTTGAGCTGGCGCATGCGACGGCATCTGAACCGGCTTTGGCGGGAACAGCCGGACGAGACGCCGCCGGTTCGCAGCGTGGCGGAGTTGGTGAACGAACTGCTGGCCGCCGGCGATCTGCCGCGGGCGGCTCTGGCCTATCTGCAGCTCGACAGCCGCAGCGAGCGGCTGCAGGTGGCGCCGGCCGACGTTCTGGCCATCGGCGATTTTCTGCTCGAGCGGCGCCGGGCCGACGAGGCGCTGACGGTCTTTCGCCGCTTCATCGCCGAGCGGCCCGCCGACCCCGGCCTGAGCCGGGCCTATCTCGGCGCCGGGCGGGCCATGCTGCTGCGTCCGCGCTGCCGTACCAGTGCCTATCACTATTTTCTCGGCGCCATCGACACCGCCCGCTCGCGTGGCGATGCCGATGCCGCCCGTCGTTACCTCGCCCTGCTGCAGGCAGGTGGACGGGAGGATTGACGCATGTTCTGGTATTTCGATTACGACCAGCCCCTTTTTCGGCCGCCGTCCGAGGCGCGGTCGCTGATCTTTCAGATCACCTACGGCTGCAGCCGCAACCGGTGCACGTTTTGCGGCATGTATAAGATGAAGCGTTTCCGGGTGCGGCCTGTCGACGAGATCCGGCGGGAGATCGAACTGGTGCCTGCCACCCACCGGGCACGGATCCAGCGGATTTTTCTCGCCGACGGCGATGCCCTGATCTATCCGCAGCCGGGTCTGTTGCAGATTCTCGAGCTGCTTGATGCCGCCTTCCCGGCCCTGACCCGCATCGGCTGCTACGCCTCGCCCAACGCCCTGGCCGGCAAGAGCCGGGACGAGCTGGAAGCCCTGCGGCAGCGCAAGCTGCGGATTCTCTACTTCGGACTCGAGTCGGGCGACGACGCCACCCTGGCGCTGATCGACAAGGGCTTCACCGGCGACGAGATGCTCGCCCTCTGCCGGAAAGCGCAGCAGGCGGAGATGAAACTGTCGGTGACCGCCATCCTCGGTCTGGCCGGCCGCGCCCGCAGCCGCGAACACGCCGAGGCGACGGCCGACTGGGTCAACCGGCTCAGCCCCGACTATTTTTCCCTGCTGACCATGTTCCGGCGCAACAACGGCGAACACTTTCGCCGCATCGAGCAGTTGAGCAACGGCGAGGTGCTGGAAGAGGCCCTGCTCCTGGTGCGCCGGCTCGACCCGCAGGGCACCATCCTGCGTTCGAATCACGTCTCCAACAGCCTGCTTCTCGAAGGACGCTATCCCCGGGACCGGGAGCGGGTGATCGCCCAGGCCGAAACCGCCCTGCAGGCGGCCCGCCGTCATCCCGACTGGTACCGACAGGTTCCCGATTACGAGGAAGAGGTCTTCTGACCGGGAGGGGAGGCCGGCCGGCTATCCTCGTCGATGGTGCGGAATCGTCCGTCGCGGATCTCAACCTGAAAACGGCGCCGCTGGATGTCGCCGGTCGGCGTGAAGGTGAGCAGGCCCTGCAGGCCGCGGAAACTGCCGATGGCGAGGAGGGTCCTTTTCAGCCGGGCCGGGTCGCCGTTGCGGCGCAGGGTCTCGATGAGAATACTGGCGGCGTCGTAGGCGTGGACCGAAGCGAATCCCGGATTCTGGCCGAACCGCTGTCGGTAGCGCTCGACGAAGCGACGATAGAGATGGGATCCGTTGTCGCGGTCGAAGGTGTTGTAGAAGATGAGTCCTTCGATCGCCGAACTGCCGAACCTGAGGATGTCCTCGGTTCCCGACCACTCGCTGGCGAAGGTCGGACGGCTGAAGCCGAGACCCTTGAGCTGCTGGCACAGCATGGCGGTGTCCATGGCGCTGGCCAGGATCAGCAGGCCGGCTGCGGCGCTGGCGGCGATTTCGCGCGCCAGGCGATAGAAGGGGATGTGTTTGCCCGAATAGTAGGTTACCGGCGGCAGCATGCGGCCGCCGAGGCGGCTGAAATTGCGGGAGAAGGCCTGGTAGAAGGTCTGGGTGTAGGCGGCGTTGGCTTCGTCGATGACGGCGATCATGCTGTCCAGTCCGTGCGACCGGCGTATCCAGGCGGCATAGTCGGCGCCGAATTGTCGCGTGGATGGATAGAGGCGGAAAAACCAGTCGTCCTGGTTGTCGAGCCGGCTGGTACTGACGGTCGGACTCAGGGCGAGCAGCCGCCGGCGGTCGAGCTCTGGTTTGACGGCAATGCCCATCTGACTGATCATGGGGCCGACGATGGCGGCAACGCCGGCCGCCTGCAGTTCGGCGACCATTTTGCGGACGACATCCGGATTTTGCCGGTCGTCCCGTACCAGCAGCTCGACCGGGTGTCCATGAATGCCTCCTTTGCGGTTGGCATCTTCGACCGCCAGCAGGGCTCCGTTGCGGCCGGCCATGCCGACGTCGGCATAGCGGCCGTTCAGTTCGGCGAGATAGCCGATGCGTACCGGGTCGTTCTGGCGACAGGCGGCCAGAAGCAGCAGAAGCAGCAGAAGCAGCAGGCTGGCGAAGAGAAGGCGCGGCAAGGTGTGATCCTCCCCAAAGATGCGATTTGTCACCTGTCGGCGATTTTTTGCTATTTTCATTAACCGATGTAGGCTGCTTTGTCAAAATCTCGCGCCGGGAAGCCGGTTCAGGAGAAGGGGAAGAAGACGGGAATGCCCAGCGAGGCGAGCAGCCAGATCAGCAGGTTGAGCGGCGTCCCCACTTTCAGGTAGTCGACGAATCGGTAGCCGCCCGGCCCCATGACCAGGGCGTTTGACTGGTGGCTGATCGGGGTGAGAAAGCTGGCCGAGGCGGCGACTGCGACGGCCATGTAGAAGGGATGGGGGCTGACGGCCAGTTTGGTCGCCGTCTCGAAGGCGATGGGAGCGATGAGCACGGCGGTGGCGGCGTTGCTCATCATCGCCGTCAGCAGGAAGGTGATCAGAAAGAGGCCGGAGAGAACCGCCCAGGGGCCCAGCGGACCGAGCAGACCGAGGAGCTGTTCGGCCAGCATGCGGGCGGTGCCGCTGCGTTCCATGGCGATGCCCAGCGGCAGCGTGCCGGCGATGAGGACGATGATCGACCAGTCGATCGCCTCGTAGGCATCCTTGACGCTCAGGCAACGCAACAGGACCATCAGCAGTGCCCCGAGGGTGGCCGCCAGCATGATCGGCATCAGCCCGACGGAGACGCTGATGACCACCCCGAGCAGGATCAGGATTGCAGTCGGCCCGCGACGCGGGCGGAAGGGCATCCGGTCGACATCGCCGAGCAGCAAAAACCCGTGGTCGCGGCCAAGATGGATGGCCCGTTCCCGCGTTCCCTGCAACAGTAGTACGTCGCCGAAGCGCAGGGCGACATGGTCGACCTTGCGCAGCACCGGGGCACCCTTGCGCCAGATGGCCAGCACTGTCAGCCCGTGGGTATCGGCAAAGCGCACGTCGCGCAGGGTCTTGCCGACCATTTCCGAGGTCGGGGTCAGGGCCGCTTCCACGACCACCACCTCGTCCCGCTTGCCGACGTCGCTGACCGGATGTTCGGCTTCCTGCACCAGCTGGATGCCCTTCTTCTCCCGCACCCGCAGGATGCCGCTCGAATCGCCCTCGAGAAAGAGGACGTCCCCCGCCTTCAATTTGCGGTTGCGGTGCGGGAAGGGGAATTTCTGCCTCCCGCGCAGCAAGGCGCGGACGCGCAGGTTGAAATCCCGTTCGATGCCGCTGGCAGCGATGGTCATGCCCACCAGGGGCGAGGCGGGGAGGATGGCCACTTCGCTGATGTAGTTCTTGACCTGGTAGGCTTCGGTGAGCGAGCCGGCCTTGCGGTCGGGCAGAAGATGGCGACCGGCCAGCAGCATGAAGAGGATGCCGCCGGCCAGCAGCAGCAGTCCCAGCGGGGTGAAGGCGAACATGCCGAACCCGGTGCCGGTGTGTTCGCGCATCAGCTCGTTGACCAGGATGTTGGGCGGGGTGCCGATCAGGGTGCAGACGCCGCCGAGCAGGGAGCCGAAGGCCAGTGGAATCAGCAGCTTCGAGGGGCTGATCTTTCCTTTCTGGGCGGTGGCGGTAACCAGCGGCATGAGCATGGCGGTGGCGCCGATGTTGTTGATGAAGGCGGAGAAGAAGGCGCTGACCAGCATGATGGCGGCAATCATGTGCATTTCCGAGCGGCCGGCCACCTTCAGCAGCCGCTCGCCGAGGGGCG
The DNA here is from genome assembly GCF_008124615.1 of Geothermobacter ehrlichii. NCBI lineage: Bacteria > Pseudomonadati > Thermodesulfobacteriota > Desulfuromonadia > Desulfuromonadales > Geothermobacteraceae > Geothermobacter > Geothermobacter ehrlichii. The sequence goes on along the minus strand of NZ_VNIB01000014.1, from coordinate 88,752 downwards.
CCAGGGCCCCGGTCTGGTTCAGGCCCGCCGAGAGGACGAACATGGCGGCGACGGTGATGACGGCGGGATTGGAAAAGCCGGAAAAGGCCTCGTTCGGGGTGACCAGTCCGGTTAGGCCGACGGCGAGCAGGACCAGCAGGCTGACCAGATCCATGCGCAGCCATTCGGTGGCATAGAGCAGGATGGCGCCGGCGAGAATGAGCAGGACCAGGACGATTTCCATGTGGCCTCGAGAAGGTTTTCTTTCATTTTAACCTGAATCAGTGAATTTATCATTGGCGGATGCCGCAAGCCCCCCGGACGTCATCGACCACTACGGGCACGGCGAATTGCGCCTGGGCGCCGATTTCGACCTCGGCAGCCTGCGGCTGATGCTGCGCCACAATTTGCGCCACAATTTTCCTGAATCAGTGAGTTCATCACCGGCGGATAGCACACGTCATTGACCAGCCTGCGTTTTCCAAAAATTGCCGGCGAACCTGCGGGTGCGCCTAGGATTTTTTGAAACCCATTCAGGTCAGGCACTTGCACTCTCTGTCCGGCATAAACTCACTGATTCAGAAATTTCGTCACCGGCAAGGGGGCGGTTCAGGCCGATCTCACCCTGCCGCTCGGCGGCAGCAACATCGGTCTCTATGTCCAGTACTGGGATGGCTATGGCGAAAGCCTGATCGACCATGGCCGCTCGTTGACCAGAGTCGGTCTCGGCCTACGCATCCGCTGAGAGGGCGGCCTGCCAGGTCCGCAGCAGGTTGCTGGCGGCCTGTCGCGGTTCGGCGCGGTCGAGAACGGCGCGGATGCAGGCGAAGCCTGCGGCGCCGGTCCGGCGGATGTCGGCCAGGCTGTCGGCATCGACGCCGCCCAGGGCGTAGACTGGCAGTTCGGTGGCGGCGCAGGCTCTTTTCAGGGCGTCAAGACCGAGCGGGGGGCCGTATGACTGCTTGGAGGGGGTGAAGAAAATCGGGCCGAAGGTGACGAAGTCGGCGTCGATTGTCTCGGCCAGGCGGATTTCATCGATGCTGTGGGCGGAAAAGCCGATCAGCGCCTGCGGTCCGAGACGTTTGCGGGCCTGTTTCAGTCCCGGAGAATGAACACCGAGGTGGACGCCGTCGGCCCGGCAGGCCAGGGCGATGTCGACCCGGCTGTTGACCAGCAATGGCACCTCGTGCCGGACGGTCGCGTCGCGCAGGGCGCGGGCGAGCCGCAGGAGTTCATCGTCCGCCAGATCCTTCTCCCGCAACTGCACCATGGAGACGCCGCCGGCGACGGCCTGCTCGACAGCCGCCGGCAGATCCTTGCCAGCAAGGCAGTTGCGATCGGAGATCAGGTAAAAGGGGCCGGGCATGGCGAGATCAGCTTCAGGCGGCGCCCTTGCCGGCCGCCGGCTGGAAAGCGGCGTCCCAGTCCTTCCAGACCGGATCGAATCCCCGGCGGCGCAGCATTGCGGCGAATTCGGCCGGGCTGCGGTCGTCGTCGATGGCGAACTGCTGGCCTTCGTGTTCCCCCTGGGCATAACCGCCGGGAGCGGTGCAGCTGCCGGCGCTCATCTGGGTGATGCCCAGCGGCAGCAGGTTGTCGCGCAGTTCGGCCCGTTCCCTGGTCGACAGCACCAGCCCGGCGTCGTGCAGCCAGAGACGCATGGCACAGATGAGCTGGACGAACTGCCGGTCGCCGACCGGCACCCGCGGCTGAAAGCCGCCGTCGGCCGGCCGCAGGCGGGGGAAGGAGATGGTGAGCAGGCTACGCCAGTAGTGCCGGGCGAGATAGCGCCCATGCAGGCCGGTAAAAAAGGCGTCGGTGCGAAAATCCCCCAGCCCCAGCAGCGAGCCGATGCCGATGCGCCGCATGCCGGCGGCGGCGCCTCTCTCCGGCGCCTCCAGGCGCCAGGCGAAGTCCCGCTTGCGGCCGTAGGGGTGCATTTCGGCATAGAGCTCCGGATTGTAGGTCTCCTGGTAGAGGGTCAGGGAATCGACCCCGGCGGCGATCAGGCGGGCGTAGTCCTGCCTGCTCATGGGAAAGACCTCGATGCCGATGGACGAGAAGAACGGACGTACCCGGCGTACGGCGGCTTCGAGGTAGTCGACGCCGGCGGCGCGCGGCGCCTCGCCGGTCAGCAGCAGCACGTGCTGGAATCCCTGGTCGGCCAGAACCCTGGCTTCGGCCTCGATTTCATCCGGGGCCAGGGTTCGGCGCGGCAGCCGGTTGTCGGCGGAGAAGCCGCAGTAGCGGCAACCGTTGCTGCATTCGTTGGAGAGATAGAGCGGGGCGTAGAGCAGGATGGTGTTGCCGAAGCGGCGCCGGGTGATCCGGCTGGCCTTCCGGGCGAGCTCTTCCAGGTGGTTTTCGGCCGCGGGGGAGAGCAGGGCCATGAAATCGGCGTCGCTCAGCCGTTCTGCCCCCAGGGCCCGCTCCACGTCGCTGGCGCTGCAGGCCATGATGTCGGCCCCGACCTGCTGCGGATCGAAGCGTTGAATGATATCGAGAAAGCTCATGGGGAAACCGTTGTGTTCAGGAGTCAGGAGTCAGAAGTCGGGAGATTGCCCTCCAGAATTCTGGCTCGCGGCTCCCGGTGGGTTCAATCCTCGTTGCGCAGAAACCCGGTCAGCGGGCTGCTGGCTTCGGCCTGACTGCGTTCTTCGCCAAGTCCGGCCAGGTAGCCCTCGCGGCCGGCTTCCACTGCCTTTCTGAAGGCGGCGCCCATGGCGCCCGGGTCGCGGGCCACCGCCAGGGCGGTGTTGACCAGCACGGCGTCGGCGCCGAGTTCCATCGCCTCGGCGGCGTGGCTCGGGGCGCCGAGGCCGGCGTCGACCACCACCGGCACGATGGCCTGCTCGATGATGATGGCGAGCTGGTCGCGGGTGCGCACCCCACGGTTGGTTCCGATGGGGGCTCCGAGCGGCATGACCGTGGCCGTCCCCGCTTCCTGCAGGTGCTTGGCGAGGACTGGATCGGCGTTGATGTAGGGCAGGACGGTGAAGCCTTCCCGGACCAGGATCTCCGCCGCCTTCAGGGTTTCGACCGGGTCGGGCAGCAGGTAGTAGGGGTCGGGCGTGACTTCCAGCTTGACCCAGGGCTCGCAGCCGGCGGCGCGCGCCAGGCGCGCCAGGCGCACCGCCTCTTCGGCGTCGCGGGCACCGCTGGTGTTGGGCAGCAGCAGATATTTCTGCCGGTCGATATGCGCCAGCATGTCGTCCTGGGGGTTGTGCAGGTCGACGCGCCGCAGGGCGACGGTGACGATTTCGGCGCCGGAGGCCTCGAGGGCGGCAACCATGGCGGAGCTGGAGCTGAACTTGCCGGTGCCGACCATGAGTCGGGACCGGAAGCTGCGTCCGGCAATTGTCAGCAGATCAGACATGAATCCTATCCTGTTTTCCGTTGGCGAAAGGTCCGTGCGCGGCGCAGCTCAGCCGCCGCCGACGAACTGGACGATTTCGAGCCGGTCGTCTTCGAGCAGTTCGGTGCTGTCGAAGTCGGCCCGGGCGACAATGTTCTGGTTGCGTTCAACGGCGACCCGGCTGGCGTCGAGCTGCAGCAGCCCGAGCAGGCCGGTGACGGTCATGCCGTCGGCGACATCCATGCCCTTGCCATTGACGATGACGTTCATGCATCTTCTCCTTCGGCATCGAGTCCAATCAGCAGGCGCAGCACGGCGTTGGCCTGGTGGTGGGCCGCCACGCCGACCCGGGGAGCCATCAGTCCCTCTCCCGGCCCGGCGGCGCTGGTACCGTCGCCGACCAGGTAGAAGGTGCGGCCGCGCCGGCGGGTGACGACGGTGTTGGCCGGCCCAAAGCCGGCCATTCCCGAAGCGGCGACCACCGGCTTTCCGGGGCAGCCGAGCCGGAAGCTTTCGAGCAGCATCGCCTTCTGGTCGGCACGGTCGAAGGCTTCGACCAGCACATCCGCCTGGCCGAAAATCTGTGGCACGTTCTTTGCCGTCAGTCTGACCTGGTGCCCCTCGATGGCGACGTAGGGGTTGATCCGTCGCAGGTTCTGCTCCATCGCCTGCACCTTGGGCAGGCCGAGCTGGTCGATGAAGTACTGCTGGCGGTTCAGGTTGCTCGGTTCGACGATGTCGAAATCGGCCAGGATGAGGCGGCCGACGCCGAGCCGCGCCAGGGCGACGGCCACCGCCGAACCGAGACCGCCGACGCCGGCGATGCCGACGCAGGCCTTCTTCACCCGTTCGTGGACGCCGGGGGTGTGGCGGGCGACCAGCAGCGCCTCGAGCTCCTCTGCCGGCGGAATTTCGCCGCGCCGGATCAGCACCACCCGGTCGCCTTCGCGGAGAGGAGCGTCGCTGTCGACCGGGAAGCCGTTGCGGATGACGATGTCGGCATCCGGCTTGAGCTGGTCGCGCAGGGCGAAGATGCTGGCAGCCTCCGTGTCGACGGGGCGTTCGTTGACAAATACTTTCATAAACGAAAAACGGCCGCGCAAAGCGGCCGAGAACAGGTTGTGCAGACTGTTGTCGGTGCCGCTTCCCTACGCCGGTATGATCCGGATCAGGTTCAAAGGGTCATTCCGTCGGTCGGAATTCTCAGTCAAAGACTCCCCCAGGGCAACTGGCGCTCTCACACTACCAACGCTTGCCCTCGGGCGTCAACTCTTTTCCCCCTTGCCAGGCGGCGGGGTTTTGACTACCATGAGCCCCCTTTTCATTCGAACTCTGCAGGAGTGGTGGCATGAGCATTTCCGCACGCTATCGTGAGCTGGTCGCCGAAACCGAAAATCTGCAGCGGCGCCTGTCCCGCGAGCAGGACGAGGGGCTGGTCCGGTTCGCGAACCGGCTGTCCAGGGCGGTGGTGACCCTGGCCGAATTGCGTGAGGGGGTCGGGGAGATTCCGCAGATGCACCTGGAGCGGGAGCTGACGCCGGTGCTGCTGCGTGCCCACAACCAGATCGACCGGGTGCGGGTCGAGCTGGAGGAGCAGGCCGCCGACTGGGCGGGACGGCTCTGGAACCTGCAGCAGACCATCTACCGCCTGCTCAACGACCTCTGAGGACGCTCGGGCCGACAGGTTCTCAGACGCGGCCGACCGCCCGTCGCCAGCCGGCGAGCATCCGCTGCCGGTCGGCATCCTCCATCTGCGGCCGGAAGCGGCGTTCTTCCCGCCATGCCTGCCGGATCTGTTCCGTCCCCTGCCAGACGCCCGTCGCCAGCCCCGCCAGCAGGGCGGCGCCCAGGGCGGTTGTTTCGATCGTTTCCGGCCGTACGACATCGGTCCGTAGCAGGTCTGCCTGCAGCTGCATCAGCAGGTCGTTGGCGGCCGCGCCGCCGTCGACCCTGAATTCGCCCAGCGGTTCTCCCAGATCCTCGGCCATGGCCGCCGCCAGTTCGTAGATCTGCAGCGCGATTCCGTCCAGGGTAGCCCGGGCCAGGTGCGCCCGGGTGGTGCCGCGGGTCAGGCCGAAGATGCCGCCGCGCGCCTCCGGCCGCCAGTGGGGGGCGCCGAGACCGGTCAGGGCGGGGACGAAGACCACGCCGCCGCTGTCGGGCACCTGTCTTGCCAGAGCTTCGATGTCGGCGGAACTTTCGATCAGCCCCAGTCCGTCACGCAGCCACTGGACGGCGGCACCGGCGATGAAGGCGCTCCCTTCCAGGGCGTAGCAGGTCTGGCCGTCGATTTGCCAGGCGACGGTGGTAAGCAGGCCGCTGCCGCTGGTGACCGGGCGGTCGCCGGTGTTGACCAGCAGGAAGGCGCCGGTGCCGTAGGTGCATTTGCCGTCCCCCGGCTCGAAGCAGGCCTGGCCGAACAGGGCTGCCTGCTGGTCGCCGGCCATCCCCGCCACCGGGATGCCGTCGGGCAGAAAGTCGAGCCCACAGGTGGTGCCATAGACCTGTGAACTCGGTCGCACTTCCGGGAGCAGGGCGAGCGGAATCCCGAGCCGGTCGGCCAACTCCATGTCCCAGTCGAGGCTTTCCAGGTTGAGCAGCAGGGTGCGGGAAGCGTTGGAGACGTCGGTCACATGCGCCCGCCCGCCGGTCAGCCGCCAGACGAGAAAGCTGTCGATGGTGCCGCAGGCCAGGCTGCCGTCAGCGGCCCGTTCGGCGAGTTCCGGGCTCTGTCGCAGCATCCAGGTCAGCTTGGTGCCGGAAAAGTAGGGGTCGAAGACCAGCCCGGTGCGTTGGCGGAAGAGGGGTTCGAGGCCACGCGCCTTCAGTTCGTCACAGATGTCGGCAGTGCGGCGGTCCTGCCAGACGATGGCGTTGCCGCAGGGACGGCCGCTTTCCCGTTCCCAGATGAGTACCGTCTCCCGCTGGTTGGTGATGCCGATGGCGGCGATGTCGGTCGCCCGGCAGTCGGCGCGTTCGAGCAGCCCGGTCACCGCGGCCCGGACCGAGGTCCAGATCTCCTCCGGGTCGTGTTCGACCCGGCCCGGTTGCGGGAAGTGCTGGGGGAATTCGACATTGACGCGGTCGCGAATGTGCAGGTCGCCGTCGACCAGCAGGGCGGTGGTGCCGGTCGTTCCCTGGTCGATGGCGAGAATCAGCTTGCCCATGGCGGCCTCCTTGCCGGCGGTCGGTTGAACGATTTTTCCAAGTATAGCAGGGCCCTCGGCGATTTGGTGCGCCGCATGGACGGTCGGCGGGACGTCGGCGCGGTTGGCCGTTCGGGCGTGCGGTGCTATGATGGGGCGCGTGTGGCACGGCAGTTGCTTGTGCTTACGGCGCCGGACGCTCCGGACTCAACGACGAAGGTGGATAGCTGATGCATCGCAAACTGCAGAATATCTTCTACGAAGCGCGGGATCCGCAACTGACCTGGGACGACATCGGCGGCTACGCCGACGTCAAGCAGACCCTGAAGGAAATGGTCTGCCTGCCGCTGCAGAAACCGGAGCTGATCGCCCGGCACAATCTCGGCCTGCCGGCGGGGGTGATGATGTGGGGACCGCTGGGAACCGGCATCACCATGCTGGCGGAGGCCTGCGCCAGCGAGGCCGGCGTCTCCTTCGTCTACGTGTCGGGGCAGGAGATGCTCGGCAAGCACGCTGAGCTGCAGGAGGCCTTCGACACCGCCCTGCACGAGGCGCCCTGCATCCTGTTCGTCTCCGACTGCGAATGGCTGGCGCCGCGGGCCGGCTGCGACTACGAATGGAGCCCCGGCAACCGGCGGGCGGTGCCGCCGACCTTCGCCGACCGCGAGCTGACCCGGCTCTTCATTGAGCAGGTAGACCGGATCAACCGGCATCCCGAAGTCAGGCTGCTCGGTTCCTGCTACCGCATCGACACCGTCGACCAGGCCCTGATCAAAGAGAAGAAACGCTTCAACCGCAAGGTTTTCGTCCATCCGCCGGAACTCGAAGACCGGCTCGGCATGCTCGACATCTACATGGACCGGATGCCGAACCTCGCCCCCGGCATCGATCGGCGGGCCATCGCCGAGGCGGCCGAGGGATTTGTCGGCTGGGATATCGAAAGCCTGTGCAAGCGGGCGACGGTCAATGCCATCAAGGCCGACCAGGAGCAGGTGACCGCCGAGCATTTTCGGCAGGCCTTGAGAGAGGTGCGCCCCTTCCTGACGCCCGACATGGTAAAAAAGTACTGGGAGATTCGGGAGACCGACTGTCCGCATCATTACGAGTTCTGAAGGGGGGGCGGTTCTTTTTCGTCAGCTTTCGAGTTGTCGGGCCGATTCCCTTGTGCGACGTACTGGGGCTATGCCTCCGCGGGAAGCGGTTCTGGCGCCTCGGGCTGACGAAAACTCCTTGTCTTCTGGATGGCTTGACGGGGCGAAACCGAGGTTCACAGGCAGAAGATGGCAGTTTCCATTCCCGACATCTACGCCCGGCTCTACGCCCGGCACGGGCATCGCTGCCCGATGAGCACGCTTGGTGCCCGGTTGGCGATGGTCGCCCTGGCGGCGCTGGAAGAGAACGGCGAAGAGCTGCGTGGCCGGTATTTCACCCGCACCTGCGCCATCGACGGGGTGGCGGAAGTGACCGGGCTGAGCGAGGCGGACGGCACCCTGGAGATCCGTCCCGAGGGGCGGCACGCCCTGCGCCTTGAGCGCGGCTGGCTCGCCGTCGAGGTCGAGCTGACGCAGGCGGCGATGCAGCTGGCCGGGGAGTACCGGCGTTTCGGCTACGAGATCGAGGCTGGCTGGGACGATCTCGACGATGAGGAACGTCGGCAGCGGCAGGCCCGGCGCGAGGCCTATCTCGACGAACTGCTGCCGCGGCTCTGGCAGGCTCCGGACGAGGAACTGGTGAGCTTCTGGCGGGAGGACGAGGGTGCCTGAGTCGCTGTGGGCCCGTTTCGCCGACGTGGTGCTGACCGAGATCGGTCGCATGTGGTGGATCTTTCTGCTGTCGGTGCTGCTGGTCGGCCTGATCAAGGGCTACAAGCTCGACCTGCGGATCCGCGACGCCGTACGCCGCAGCGGCGTGATCGGCATTTTCATCGCCATCGCTGTCGGCATGGTGTCACCCCTGTGCGCCTGCGGCATCCTGCCGGTAGTCATCTCCCTGGCGATGATCGGCACGCCGCTGCCGCCGCTGCTCGCCATTCTCGCCACCTCGCCGACCATGGGTCCGGACGCTCTGCTGCTGACCTGGCGCGGCCTGGGCGGCGACTGGGCGGTGCTGAAACTGGTCGGATCCGGCGTCCTCGGTCTGGCCGTCGGTCTGGCCACCCTGCTGGCGCAGAAGAAGGGCTGGCTCGGCGAGGACGAACTGAAGCTGCGGCCGGTCTACCGGGAGGACGGCAGCCTGGCGCCGGCCAGCGAAATCGGCGCCGCCGCCGGCATCCGCGTGCGCAGTATGCAGGTGGTGCCGCGTGACAGCCGGCTGCGCTTCATCTTCGACCGGAGTCTGGATGCGGCCTCGCTGACCGGCCGCTACCTGCTGCTGGCCATTTTGCTTGAGGGAGTGCTGGTGACCCTGGTGCCGACGGCCTGGATCGCCGGGCCGCTGGGGCATGACAGCGTCTGGTCGCCGCTGGTCGCGGCTTTTGTCGGCCTGCCGCTGCCGGCCAACCAGATACCGGTGATTCCGATCCTGGCCGGCCTGCTCGACCGCGGCATGGACAGCGCCGCCGCCTACACCCTGCTGCTGGCCGGACCGGTTTCGAGCCTGCCGGCCATGGCGGCTCTGGCCGGCATTTTCCGCCGCCGGGTGCTGACCCTTTTTCTGGTGGTCAGCCTGACCGTCTGCGTGCTGCTGGGTCTGCTGCTCGGGCTGGCGGGCTGATGGAGTTCCGTCGTCCCGGATTGTTCTGACAGACGGCTTTCTGCCGAAGGAGTGTCCTGTGACCCCCATTCGCTTCTGGCTATCGCTCGTCCTGTTGCCGTTGTTGGCCGCCTGCGTCGGTCTGGGCGGACCGCGCCGCCCCAATCTGGCCGGACGAACCATGCTCGACGGCCAGCCGGTGGCCGGCATCCGGGTCTTCGCCTATCCGCGCGCCGCCACCACCCTTGCCGGAGCGGCGCCGTACGTCTCGGTCCCCAGTGACGCCGACGGGCGTTTCGGCCTGCAGCTGCCGCCTGGCCGCTACTTTCTGCTGGCGCGGGGGAAGAACCTGTTCACCTACTACGGGCGCAATCCCGTCACCATTGGCGAGACGCCGGTGACCGACCTGAACCTGGGCCTGGTGCGCAGTGAGCAGCGCGCCGCCGATCTTCCGCAGCCCTTTGTCGACCATGGCGTGCAGGTACAGCTGCTGGCCGACGGCAGGCCGCTGCCGGACGCCACCCTCTACGTCTACCTCGACCTGACCAGCGACCTGAAGGGGATGGGCTACGTCATGGCCGGTCCCTCGGATGCCGAAGGCCTGGTCGAGGCGTCCCTGCCGGCCGGCACCTACTACCTGCTGGCCCGCAAGCGGGCGAACGGGCAGCAGGTCGGCCCGCTTGGCGCCGGCGACTGGATAGGCTACTGGCCGGGCAATCCGCTGCGGCTCGGGGAAGGGAAGGTCCGCCGGCTTGTGATCCCCATGTTCCGGGTTCCGGAAAAGAGCGTTCGGCAGATGAAGCTGACCGCCGGCTGCACGCTGCTGGCGGGGACCATCCGCGACGCCTCGGGCAAGCCGGTCGCCGGCGTGCGCGCGGTGCTCTACAGCGATGCGCAGATGCTCAACCGCCCCGACCTTGTCTCCGAGCCGACCGGTGCCGACGGCCGCTGGCAGCTGCTGCTGCCAGCGGGCGGCACCTACTATCTCGGCGCCCGCAACACCCTCGGTGGCGCTCCGGGTCCCGGCGATCTGTACGGCACCTACAACGGCAGCGACGACCACTCGGTGCGCCTGAAGACGGGGGAGACGCTGCGCGGCCTGCAGATCGTGGTGGAGGAGATGTGGTAAGGGGACTGGTTCTGCTGCTGGCCCTCTGGCTGGCCGGCTGCGTCGCGCCCCGGCCGGCGGCGGAGCTGGTTCTGGGCGATGCGACCTTCACCCGGGACCAGACCTGGAGCGGCCAGGTGCGGATCCGGGGAAAGGTGCGGCTGGTCAACGGCGCTTCCCTGACCCTGCTGCCGGGCACCGAGGTGCGGTTCGAACGGATCGACGCCGACCGGGACGGCCTCGGCGATGCCGCCATCGAGATCGAGCGTGGCGACCTGGTCGCCGTAGGTACGCCCCTGGCGCCGATCCGCCTGCGCAGCGCCGCCGACCGGCCGCGGCCCGGCGACTGGCTGGAGCTGAAGGTCGATTTTTCGCGCCGCATCGAACTGCGCTGGTGCGAGATCCGCGATTCGGCCCATGGCCTGCACGCCCATTTCAGCCGGGGCGAGGTGGCGGACAGCGTTCTGCGGGACAATATTGACGGCACCCGCTTTGGCCAGGGGCGCTACACGGTGCGCAACAGCCTGGTGCTGCACAACAGCGGCAAGGGAATCAACTTTCGCAACAGCCAGGTCATCCTCGACGGCAATCTGTTCATCGGCAATCACGCCGGCCTGTTCATTTTCGAAACCGACCGGCCGCTGACGGTCGCGGGCAACAATTTTCTCGGTAATGACACCCACGTCCGTCTCGGCGATTTCTTCAGCGGTGAGATTCATCTGGGCCGCAACTGGTTTTCCGGCGGTGATGAACTCGACCGGCTGCTGCATGACCGGGGCGAGGATCCGGCCAGCGGCCTGCTGAGCGCCGAGGCCGCGCCGACCTGGCAGGTTCCCGCCGGGCCGGATCCGCGGCCGGACATCGGCGAAGACTGGTCGCTGGCGACCGGCGGCTATGTTGACGCAGACCCGGTGGCGGCGGAAGAGACCCTGTTTCTGCCAGGCTGGGACGGTCGGCTTCGCGCCCTGACGGCAGACGGCACCGTGAGCTGGACGGCCGAGCTGGGCGAGGTCGCCGACGCTGCGGTCGCCGTCGATGACGAACGGGTCTATGTCCAGACCTGGGGGCGCGAGGTGCTGGCGCTGGACAGGGCGCAGGGCCGCCGCCTCTGGAGCTTTCGCTATCCGGCCTCGCCGCATGACGATCATCGGCAGGGGGGAGTGGCGCGCTGGCGGGATCTGCTGCTGGTGCCCGCCTGGAACGGCCGGCTGTACGCCCTGGAGGCGGCCAGCGGCCGCGAGGTCTGGTCCGTCGACTGCGGCATGCCGCTGCGCAGCGCGCCGCTGGTACGCAAAGAGGCAATCTACCAGGCCGCCGGCAGCGGCCGGCTCAGCCGGATCGCGCCTGACGGCCGGCTGCTGTGGAGCCTCGACCTGTCATCGCCGCTGCTCTCCAGTCCGGTGGCGCTCGATACGGGTGTGGCGGTGCTGACCCGCAACGGCGAGCTGGTGGCCGTGGGCGACGACGGCCGGATCCGCTGGCGGATGCCGCTGGGCGAGGAAGCCTTCTACGCGGCGCCGGTTGCGGCAAACGGTCTGCTCTATGTGGCGACTGCCGCCGGCTCTCTGCACGCCCTGGACCCGGAGACGGGGGCGCGGCTCTGGCGAATCGATGTCGGGGCGCCGGTCTATGCCACGCCACGGGTAGCCCGCGGGCTGATTTTCGTCGGCGACAACCGGGGGCGGCTGCAGATATTCAACAGTTTCGACGGTCGCCGGCTGGCCGTTTTTGCCGCGGGAGACGCCATTCAGTCCCGTCCCCTGCTGCTGCAGGGACGGCTCGTATTCGGCAGCCGGGACGGGAAGATTTACGCCCTGAGACTTGATTTTGCAGAACAGGAAAAACTGACTACAGGACAGCACTCATGAGTGACGAAAAGCGACGGGAAATCCGCATCGAGATCCAGCTGGACGAGGAGACGGCGCAGGGAGCCTATGCCAACCTGGCAGTGGTCAATCACACCGACGCCGAGTTCGTGCTCGATTTCATCTACGTGCAGCCGCAGGCACCGCGCGCCAAGGTCCGCTCCCGGATCATCACCTCGCCGCGGCATGTCAAGCGCCTGCTGCGGGCACTGCAGGACAACCTGGACCGCTACGAGGCGCGCTTCGGATCGGTCGAGGATGTCGCCGCCGACGACCCGGCGACGGTCGGCGACTACCACTGAGGAGTCTGGCACGAAACTTGTTTTCGTGGATTGTCCGTGACGAAAGGCGAACCGCAAACGCCGGCGGCGACGCGGCGGTGGCGGATGATCCGACAGGGAGTGAGTGAATGATGATTCGGCTGCGCGTGTTTTTTCTGCCTCTGCTGCTTCTGGTTTTTCTCTGGGTTCCGGTGTTGCCGGCGTCGGCCTGTGTCGGCAAGACTCTGGTCATCGGTGCCACCGAGGAGCCGCAGCAGCAGGTGCTGGCCCAGCTGCTGGCGGTGCTGATCAGCGAGCGCACCGGAACCACGGTGAAGATCGTCAGGCACAAGACCCACCGCCAGCTGCACGAGGCGCTGCTGCGGGCCGAGCTCGACATGTATGTCGAATATACCGGCGTAGGCCAGGTGGAGATTCTCGGCCGCGATCCGATATCGGACCCGAAGGCGCTCTATGCGGCGGTGAAACAGAGCTACAACAGCGAACTGAACCTGATCTGGCTCAAGCCGTTCGGATTCGATGCTCCCGGAGTCGCCCCGGCGGATGTGCCGGCCGAGGCGGCGCCGGTGGTGCGCAAGGACACCCTGAAGAAGTTTCCCGCCCTGGCCCGGCTGATCAACAAGCTCGGCGGTCGCATCGACCTGGCGACCATCAGGCGGCTCGAAGACGAGGCTGCATCGCGGCCGCCGGAGCAGGTGGCCCGCAACTTTCTGAAAGCCAACAGGCTGATCTAGGGATGCTCGACCGGCGCACTTTCATCCGCCGATTTCTCCAGGCCGGCTCGCTGGTCGCCGCCGGAGTCGTCGGTGTGCTCGATCTCGACGCCCTGCCGGTGGCGGCGGCCGATGCCGGACCGCAGCTGGCGATGCGCACCGGCGAGGACATTCCCCGACTGGTGCGGCAGACGCTGGCCGCCCTCGGCGGCATGCAGCGGTTCGTCCATCCGGGAGAGACGGTGGTGGTCAAGCCGAACATCGGCTGGGACCGGACCCCGGAACAGGCGGCCAACACCCATCCGGAAGTGGTGCGCACCGTCGTGCAGCTTTGCCTCGAGGCGGGGGCGGCGCAGGTCCGTGTCTTCGACCGCACCTGCAACGACCCGCGCCGCTGCTACCGCAACAGCGGCATCGAGAAAGCGATCGACGCCATCGGTGACCGCCGGGTGCGTCTCGAACACATGGACCGTCGCGCCTGGCAAACCTTGGAGATCCGGGGCGGGCAGGCCCTCAGCCGCTGGTCCTTCTACCGGCCGGTCCTCGAGGCCGACCGGCTGATCAATCTGCCGGTTGCCAAGCACCATTCCATCTCCCGCCTCACCGTCGGCATGAAGAACATCATGGGGGTCATCGGCGGCAATCGCGGTGTTCTGCACCGCCGCATCGAGGATGCCCTGGTCGACATCAACCTGGTGGTGCAGTCGGACCTGACCCTGGTCGACGCCACCCGGATTCTCATCGCCAACGGCCCGCAGGGAGGCCGCCTGGAGGATGTCGAGGTGCGCAACACCCTCATCGCCTCGCCGGACATCGTTGCCGCCGACGCCATGGCCGCCACCCTCTTCGGCCTGAGGCCCGAAGAGGTGGGCTTCATCGCAGCTGCCGCCCGCCGCGGGCTGGGGGTCATGGATCTTTCCCGGCTGAACAGGGTGTAGGCGACATCATGCGCGGTCTGCGGCGAGTGATGCAGCTTTTCTGTCTGGCTGGGTTCCTCTGGCTCTTCGTCGCCACCGAGTACCGGGGGCTGGACGAAATCCCATGGCCCGTCTCCCTGCTCTTTCGCATCGATCCACTGGCCGCACTCGCCGATGCCGCGGCTCCCGGCCCCTTCGGCTGGAAGCTGCTCTGGCCGGCCCTGCTCATCCTCGCCCTGACCTTCGTTTTCGGCCGTTTCTTCTGCGGCTGGATCTGCCCGCTGGGCACCAGCCTCGACGCGGCGTCCCGGCTCGGCCTGCGGCCGAAGGGGCGAAAAAGCCCCCTGCGGTGGCGGCGCCTGAAGTACCTGCTCCTCTTCTCGCTGACCGGTGCCGCCCTGTGCGGGGTGCAGCTTTTCGGCTGGTTCGACCCACTGAGCATCTTTCTGCGAGGGCTGACCTTCAGTCTCTATCCGCTCTACAACCTGCTGGCCAACGGCCTGTTCGACTTTTTCTACCGGCACCGGCTGCCGCTGGTATCGCCGGCGCTGGACGCTGTCTATCCCTTCTGGCGCGACCACCTGATGGCCTTTCAGCAGCCGGCGTTCGACCTGGCCCTGTTCACCCTGCTGGTCTTTGCCGGCGTGCTGCTGCTGGAGCGCTGGGAGCGCCGTTTCTGGTGCCGCCATCTCTGCCCGCTGGGGGCGCTGCTCGGCATCTGCGCCCGGCATGCCCTTGTCCGGCGCCAGCCGGCCGAGCCGTGTGGCGGCTGTTCCCTGTGCGCCACGCAATGCCGGATGGGGGCGACCGACCAGGACGGACATCGCCAGGCGGAATGCGTCCGCTGTCTCGACTGTACGACCTGGTGTCCGGCGGAAAAGGTGCGGTTCGGCACCGGCCAGGCGGCCGGCGCGGGGCTTGACGTCGGCCGCCGCCGGGTTGTCGTTTCGCTGGCTGCCGGCGCTGTGGCGGCGCCGGTCATTCGCCTGGGCCCGGAGCCGTCGCGCCGCAATCCCTACCTGCTGCGCCCGCCCGGGGCGGTGGCGGAAGAGGAATTTCTGCGGCGCTGCATCCGTTGCGGCGAATGCCTCAAGGTCTGCATCGGCCGGGCCCTGCAGCCGGCCCTGTTCGAGGCGGGCGGCGTCGGCCTGTGGACGCCGCTGCTGGTGGCGCGGCAGGGCTATTGCGAGTACAATTGCACTCTCTGCGGCCAGGTCTGTCCGACCGGAGCGATCCGGAGCCTGACGCCGCAGGAGAAAAAGGCCTTTGTCATCGGTCTGGCGGTAATCGACCGCAACACCTGCCTGCCCTACGCCAGAGGCGAGGAATGCCTAGTCTGCGAGGAACACTGCCCGACGCCGCGCAAGGCCATCGTCTTCGACCGGCGGCAGGTTCTGGTCGCCGGCGAAGTGAAAACGGTCAAGCAGCCGCGGGTGCTTGCGGACCGCTGCATCGGCTGCGGTATCTGCGAAACCCGTTGCCCCCTGGACGGCGTTTCCGCCGTGCGGGTGGTCAACGAAGGGGAGAGCCGGAGACGAAGGGATGTTCTGGGTTAGGTGTGTTGCCTGTCTACCGCTGCTGCTGTTGCTGGGAGCGGCGCCGGCGGCGATGACGATCGACGATTTCGATAACGGCCTGGCGGCCTGCTGGCAACAGAAGGTCTTCCGGGGTAAAACCGACTACCGGATCGAAAGCGATCCTTCCGGGGGCGGCTGGCTGCGTTCCGAGGCGGCGGGGACGGCGAGCGCCCTGGCCTGCAAGATCTCCTTCCGGCCGGCGGACTGGCCGGTTCTGAGCTGGCGCTGGAAGATCGACCATGTCCATCCCAAAGGGGATGCGCGGATCAGGGCGGGGGACGACTACCCGGCACGGGTCTATGTCGTCTTTCCCCACTGGTTCGTGCCGAAAACCAGGGCCCTCAACTATGTCTGGGCCAACCGGCTGCCGCGCGGCTCTTTTGTGCCGAGCCCCTATACCGGCAACTCGGTGATGATTGCCGTCGAAAGTGGCAACGACAGGGCCGGACAGTGGATTGCGGAACGGCGGAACCTGCTCGAGGATTACCGGCGCGCCTTCGGCGAAGACCCGCCGGAAGCGGGGGCGGTCGCTGTCATGACCGATGGCGACGATACCGGCGGCCGGGTGACGGCCTGGTACGACGCCATTCGCCTGCTGCGGGACTGATTCCCGAATTCAGTTCTCCATCACCTCGACCCGGTTGCGACCGAGACGCTTGGCGTTGTAGAGGGCGTAATCGGCCTCGCGGATCAGGTCGTCGGGAACGTCGATTCCCTGCATCGGATAGCAGGCGACGCCGAGGCTGGCGCTCACCTGCAGCCCGGGTATCTGTGTGAAGGTCAGTTTTTCCGTTGCCCGGCGCAGCCTTTCGGCCACCAGGGCCGCCTCCCCAAGGTCGGTTTCCGGCAGAATCAGGGCGAATTCCTCGCCGCCGAAGCGGGCGGCGGTGTCGTACTGGCGCAGGTGCTTGCGCAACAGGTCGGCCAGCCCCCGCAGCACGACGTCCCCTTTCTGGTGCCCGTAGGTATCGTTGACCCTTTTGAAGTGGTCGATGTCGATCATCACCAGGCAGAGGCTGGCGCCGGACCGCTGGCTGCGCTCGAACTCCCGGTCGAGCACCTCCATCATGTAGCGGCGGTTGTTCAGTCCGGTGAGCGGGTCGGTGAGCGAGAGTTCGAGCAGCATCTGGTTGCTGCGCTTGAGTTTGTCCTGCAGCGACTTGATCTTGATCTGCACCTTGACCCGGGCGATCAGTTCTGCCGGGTCGTAGGGCTTGGTGACATAGTCGCTCGCCCCCTGCTCCAGCCCCCGAACCTTGGTTTCGGTGTCTTCGCGGCCGGTGACCATGATCACCGGAATGTCCGCCAGTTCTTCCCGGCTGTTCATCATCTGCAAAAACTTGAAGCCGTCCATGCCCGGCATTTCGAGGTCGCAAAGGACGATGTCGACCTTGCGGTTCAGTGCCGTCTTGAATCCCTCGATGCCGTCGCCGGCCTCGTAGAAGAAGTTGAACAGCGACTTCGGCTGCAGAATCTCGATCACCTGCTGTCTGGCCTGGGGGGAATCGTCGATGATGAGGATGGATGATGGCATGTCGGCGCGGTGAGCTGGAGTCGCGAGGGCCCCGTGAGTCAGCTGCAGTTTTGGTTTTTGTCCCGTCATCTTGGTCTCTTCTGAGTTATAATAATGAAGAATGGTTCAATGTCCAGCCGGGAGGTGAATATGTCTCTGGTCAAAACCTGGTACACGCCCGAAGCCGCCGCCGACAAGTTCGGCCTCGCCCCCGAAAAGGTCCTGGCCTGGGTCGATGCCGGCCTGGTGCGCTGCGAACGGGAAAAGGACAGGGTCGCCCAGGTCAACATCGACGATGTGCGGCTCGAAGTCGAGGCCATGGTGCGCTCGCAGGAGTGAGCCCGTTTCCTGCTCCCGGAGGCCGATCCGATGCTGGTTGCCCCGGTCTCTCTTGTTGTTTATCGACGGATAAGCTCTGCTTCATTAGGTTTGCACTCGCAAGGTGAACGGAAAAGTTTTGCCGGTGGCGTGCCCCGGCCAGTCACCGCAGGCAGTCTTGCCATGATTTTCGGGAGGTGAGATGACCATCGTCGTCTGGAACGAGGCTTTCGCGACCGGCGTCGTGCTGATCGACCAGCAGCACCGGCAGCTGTTCGACATCTGCAACCGGCTGCACGACAAGACGCTCAATCCCCGCGCCGACCGGGTTGACCTGCTGTCGACTCTCGACCGGCTCGAACAGTACGCCCGCTTTCATTTTTCCGAAGAAGAACGGCTGATGGCCGAGGCTGGCTATCCCGACCTGGAAGCCCATATGGAGAGCCACCGGAAGTTTCGCGAGCGGCTGGTCCGGCTGCGCCAGCTGGCCGAAGAGGGGGAGCTGCGCGAGGCCTTCACCGCCAGTCTCGCCTTTCTGCTCGAATTTCTCGTCCGGCACGTGCAGCAGGAAGACCATCTCTACGTTCCCTGGCTGAAAGAGGCATGAGCCCGCTGGCCGCTCTATCTGTCGGCGGGGATGGACTGACCATTGTTGGCGGCGGCATCGTCGGCCTGGCGACCGCCTGGCAGCTGCTGCAGCGCCATCCCGGCCTGTCCCTGACGCTGCTGGAAAAGGACGCCGTGCTGGCCGGTCAGCAGACCGGCCACAACAGCGGCGTCATCCATTCCGGTCTCTACTACCGCCCCGGTTCCTTCAAGGCCCGGCTCTGTTGCCACGGCCGGGAGGCGCTCTATGCCTACTGCGAGCGGAAAGGGATTCCCTTCCGGCGGTGCGGCAAGCTGGTGGTGGCCCTGAGCCCTCGCGAGGAGGAGCTGTTGCAGGCGCTGCGGCAGCGGGGCGAGGCGAACGGGCTGACCGGTCTGCGCTGGCTCGTGGGGCGACAGCTGCGTCGCTACGAGCCGCACGCGGCCGGAAGGGCGGCGCTGCTGGTGCCGCAGACCGGGGTTGTCGATTTCCGGACGGTGGCGCAGGCGCTGGCGGGAGATATCCGTGACCGGGGCGGAAAGATTGTCACCGGCTGCCGGCTGGAGGCCATCCGCCGGCGGACGGACGGGTTTTCGCTGCGTACCTCCCGCGGCGACGCGGCCTGTCGCTGGCTGATCAACTGCGCCGGTCTGCACAGCGATCGTATCGCCCGGATGGCAGGACTGCGGCCGCCGGTGCGCATCTTTCCCTTTCGTGGTGAGTACTACCACCTGGGCGAGGAGGGGGCGAAACTGGTGCGCAACCTGATCTATCCGGTTCCCGACCCCGAGCTTCCCTTTCTCGGCGTCCACCTGACCCGCGGCATTGACGGCCGGGTGGAGGCCGGCCCCAATGCCGTGCTGGCGCTGAAACGCGAAGGCTATCGGCGCCGGGACATCTCGCTGGCCGATCTGGCGGAGATCGTCGGTTATCCCGGCTTCTGGCGGCTGGCGACCGGCTGGTGGCGCACCGGACTGGCGGAGTACCGGCGTTCACTGAGCCGGCGGCGGTTTCTGGCTGATCTGCAGCGGCTGGTTCCGGCGCTGCGGGGGGAGGATCTGGCCGACTGGGGCAGCGGCGTGCGGGCGCAGGCGGTCGATCGGGCGGGACGGCTGGTCGACGATTTCGTTTTCGCCGACGCGCCCGGCATGATCCATGTGCTCAATGCGCCGTCGCCGGCGGCGACGGCATCCCTGGCCATAGGCGAGGAGATCGCGGCGCGGGCGGCAGGGAATTTCGCTCTCTGAGTCGGCTTCCTCAGAGCCGGCGGCCGCCCAGGGCGCGCAGCCGCTCGTGGGCCCGGCGCAGCAGTTCTTCCGTCGTCGGCCAGTCGATGCACTTGTCGGTGATCGAGACCCCGTATTCCAGCTGGCGGGGGTTTTTCAGCGCCTGATTGCCGGCTTTCAGGTTGCTTTCGATCATCAGGCCGCAGATGGAGCGGTTGCCCGCCGCCAGCTGCTCGAGGACGCTGTTCAGCACATCGGCCTGCCGGTTGTGGTCCTTATTGCTGTTGCCGTGGCTGCAGTCGACCATGATGCCGTTGCCCAGCCCTTTTTCGGCCAGGGCCTTTTCGGTGGCGGCGATGTCCTCCGGATGGTAGTTGGGCCGGTTGTTGCCGCCGCGCAGCACGATGTGGACGTCCGGGTTGCCGGTGGTCCGGACGATGGAGACCCGCCCCTCGCGGTTGACGCCGATGAAGCTGTGGCTGTGATAGGCCGCCTGCATGGCGTCGAGGGCGATTTTCAGGTTGCCGTCGGTGCCGTTCTTGAAGCCGACCGGAAAGGAGAGGCCGCTGGCCATTTCCCGGTGGGTCTGCGATTCGGTGGTGCGGGCGCCGATCGCCCCCCAGCTGATCATGTCGGCCAGGTACTGTGGCGTGATGGTGTCGAGCATCTCGCAGGCGACCGGCAGCCCCAGGCCGGTGATGTCGCTCAGCAGCCTGCGGGCAATGCCCAGCCCCTTGGAGATCTGGTGCGATCCGTTCAGGTCGGGATCGTTGATCAGGCCCTTCCAGCCGATGGTGGTGCGCGGCTTCTCGAAATAGACGCGCATCACCAGCAGCAGCTGGTCTTCAACCTCGGTGCTCAGCTTCTGCAGCCGTTCGGCATACTCCAGGGCGGCCTTCGGATCGTGGATGGAGCAAGGGCCGACCACCACGAACAGCCGCCGGTCCTCGCCGTGCAGAATGCCCTTGATCGCCTCGCGCGAGCGGGTGACGAACTGCGCGTCCTCTTCGCTCAGGGGGATCACCTGTTTCAGGTCGGCCGGAGCGATGATCGGCGTCAGGCCGCTGACGTTGAGATTGTTGGTCCGGGTCATGGTTTGTGTCCGTTCGATTTGTTTTGAATAAATAAGAGTTTAGCCTGGTTTTTTTCGGGCTGGCCACTGGTGGCGGCTACTTTAACCAAAGTCCCCGCTTCTGTCAAAGAATGTCCCCGCCATGGGCGGCGCAAAGCGTTTGACAGCCATCCG
The DNA here is from genome assembly GCF_008124615.1 of Geothermobacter ehrlichii. NCBI lineage: Bacteria > Pseudomonadati > Thermodesulfobacteriota > Desulfuromonadia > Desulfuromonadales > Geothermobacteraceae > Geothermobacter > Geothermobacter ehrlichii. The sequence continues at coordinate 68,231 of NZ_VNIB01000014.1, read as the reverse complement.
GCGATTCTGTATAACTTGGGACTGGATGGAAAAAATCCGTAAAATTAACCCCTTATGAATCCAGACTGATTGGGGGCGATTTCGACATGGCGATCCTGCTCAATGCCCTGGCCACGGTGATCAACTACCTGTTCCAGATCTATTTCTACATCGTGGTCGCCCGGGCCATCGTTTCCTGGGTCAATCCCGACCCTTACAACCCCATTGTCCGCTTTCTGCACAGCGCCACCGATCCGGTGCTCTACCGGATCCGGCGTGTCCTTCCCCTGCAGTTCGGTGGTTTCGACTTTTCTCCCATCGTGCTGCTGCTTGCCCTCGAGGTCGGCCGGCAGCTGCTGGTCGGCCTGATCTATTCTCTGGGCGCCGGGTTTGGAGGCTACTGATGGCCATCTCGCCCATGGACATCCAGCAGCACCAGTTCAAGACCCGCCTGTTTGGCTACGACACCGCCGGGGTCGATCACTTTCTCGAGATGGTCGCCGATCAGCTCGAACAGCTCTACCGGGAACACCAGGAGCTGAAAGAGGAGCTGGCCCGGACCCGCAGCGAGCTGGAGCGGATGCGCGAGCGGGAGACCACGCTGAAGGAGACTTTGCTGACCACCCAGCGCATGGTTGAGGATATCAGGGAGAATGCCCGAACCGAGGCCGAAATCACCCTCACCGAGGCCGAACTGAAGGCCGAGCGGATCGTGCGCGACGCCGAGGAGCGGCGCATCCAGCTCATCAACGAGATCCAGGAGATCAAGCGGCAGAAGATCTCGTTCGAAACCTCCCTGCGCGCCCTGGTCGAAAGCCACCTTCGGCTGCTCGACCTGGAGGTGGTCGAGGTGCGGCGGGAAAGGGAGGAGAAGCTGCTCGACGAACCGCTCCCCTTCGACGACGCGTCGCCGCCCCTGATCGAGCCGGTGGGGGAGGACGAAGGCTGATGCCCTGCGTCGAGTCTCGCGCCGACGGGGTGGTGCTGAAGCTGCTGGTTCAGCCCCGCGCCAGCCGCAACCGGATTGTCGGCCTGCAGGGCGAGGAGCTGAAGGTCGCGCTCACTTCGCCGCCGGTCGACGGCGCCGCCAACAGGCTCTGCATCCGTTTTTTTGCCAAGATGTTCGGTCTTCCCCGGTCCGGAATCGAAATCCTTTCCGGTGAAACCTCTCGCCACAAGCGCCTGCTGCTGAAAGGGCTGAGTGAGGAGGAAGTGCGCCGTCTGCTGGAGTTGCGCGCGGGATGACCTCCCTTGACAATTGCGTGGCAAATCATTAGATTGCCGTTCGAATTCCGACGAGGAGGTTCAGGTCATGCCCCTGTACGAATATCAGTGCGACAGTTGCGGTCTGGTTTTCGAGGTCCGGCAGAAGTTTTCCGACGCTCCGGTGTCCGAATGCCGGGATTGCGGCGGCCCGGTGCAGAAGCTGATTTCCCGCACCGCCTTCGCCCTCAAGGGAGGCGGCTGGTACGCCCAGGGCTACAGCAGCGGCGACAACGGCAAGGGCTCGGCCTGCGAATCCGCCGGCAAGAGCGATGCCTGTGGTAGCTGCCCCAAGGCGGCCAACGCCTGAGCTGTCAGCAAACCGCAAAATCCCCGGTCGCTTCGACCGGGGATTTTTTGTTGTGCGGTGCCGTAAACGCCGACGCCGGACTTTACTTTGTTTTCGTCCCTCAACATAATACCGGAACACACTCTTCTGAATCAGTGGGGTCATCGCTGGCGGATAGCACAATGTCATTGACATGTCTGAGTTCCCCAAAAATCACCGGCGAACCTGTGGGTGCGCCTGACGATTTTTGAAGACCTCATTCAGGCCAGGCACTTGCACTCTCCATCCACCACAACCTCACTGATTCAGGATTCTGAAACCGACGGAGGAGGTTGTAGCGTGGCTGAAATTATCGACGGCAAGGCGATTGCGGCGCGTCTGCGCGAGGAGATCCGGCAGGAGGTTTTGCGCCTCGGGCAGAAGAAGGTGACACCGGGACTGGCGGTGGTTCTGGTGGGCGACGACCCGGCGAGCCGGGTCTATGTCTCGATGAAGGAGAAGGCCTGCGCCGAGGCGGGCATCTACTCGGACGAGTACAAGCTGCCGGCCGACACCAGCGAACAGACCCTGTTGGAGCTGATCGACCGGCTCAACCGGGACGAGCGCATCGACGGCATCCTGGTGCAGCTGCCACTGCCGGATCATATCGACGAGAGCAAGATTCTCGAGGCGATTTCGCCCCAGAAGGATGTCGACGGCTTCCATCCCTACAATGTCGGGCGCCTGGCGACCGGCAATCCCCTCTTCAAGCCCTGTACTCCCTACGGAGTGATGAAGATGCTCGAGGCGATCGACTGTGACCTGACCGGCAAGGAAGTGGTCGTCGTCGGCCGCTCCAACATCGTCGGCAAGCCGGTCGCCCTGATGTGTCTGGCCCGCCATGCCACGGTGACCCTCTGCCATTCGCGCACCCGGGACCTGGCCGAGGTGGTCGGCCGGGCGGATGTGCTCATCGCCGCCGTCGGTCGGCCGGAGCTGATCCGCGGCGAATGGATCAAGGAAGGTGCGGTAGTGATCGATGTCGGCGTCAACCGGGTGGGGGAGAAGAAGCTGGTCGGCGATGTCGAATTCGCCGCCGCCAGCAAGCGGGCTTCGGCTATCACCCCGGTACCGGGGGGCGTTGGTCCGATGACTATCACCATGCTGCTGTACAATACCCTGGAAAGCGCCCGGCGGAGGGCCGGCGAAGCCTGAGGGGCGGCGCTTGATCATTTCCGAGCCGAAAAGTCGGGCTGACCTGGACCGCTCCCTCGAAGGGGCCGGGAGGATCTTTCTGGTCGGGTGCGGGGCCTGCGCCACCGCCTGCCGTTCAGGCGGCGAGGAGCAGGTGTTCGAAACCCAGGAATGGCTGTTGGAGACCGGCCGGCAGGTGACCGGCAGCGTCGTCATCGACGAGGCCTGCCACATCCCGCGCGCCGGCCGTGACCTGCGGCTGCATCGCAGCGGCGTCGAGGAGGCGGACGCCCTGCTGGTTCTGGCCTGCGGCGCCGGGGTGCAGTCGATTTCCGCCTCTACCGACAAGCGGGTCGTCGGCGGGTTGAACAGCCTCTTTCTCGGCAACATCCGCCGCATCGGCAGCTACGAGGAGAAGTGCTTGCTCTGCGGCGACTGCATCCTCAACGAAACCGCCGGCATCTGCCCGGTGACCACCTGCGGCAAGGGGCTGCTCAACGGTCCCTGCGGCGGCATGGAAGAGGGACGCTGCGAAGTCGATCGCGAGCAGGACTGCGCCTGGCACCTGATCTACGAGCGGCTCAGGCGGCAGAATCGCCAGGGAGTCTTCGGGCGACTGGTTCCGCCCAAGCAGTGGAGCCGGCGGCGCAAGCCGGGCCGGCACCGGCTCGGAAAGGACCGGGACGGCGATGTCGCGCCTCGCTGACAGCCTGCGGACGGGCGATTTCGTGGTCACCGCCGAGGTCGCTCCTCCCAAGGGGGCCGATCCCGGAAGGGAACTCGACCTCGCCGCTGCTCAGACCGGGGTGACGGCGATCAATGTCACCGACAACCAGGGGGCCAACATGCGCATGTCCGGAATGGCGCTGGCCGGGCTCATGGTGCGGCGCGGGGTCGAACCGGTTCTGCAGCTGACCTGCCGCGATCGCAACCGGATAGCTCTGCAGTCCGATCTTCTCGGCGCCGCCGCCCTCGGGGTGGAGAACCTGCTGCTCCTCTCCGGCGATCATGCCCGCTTCGGCGACCATCCCGACGCCCGCCCGGTTTTCGATCTCGATTCCGTCCAGCTGTTGCAGGCGGTGCGGCAGCTCAACGCCGGCAGCGACATGGCCGGCCGGCCGCTGTCGTCGGCGCCCCGTTTCTTCACCGGCGCCGCCGTTGCGCCGGCAACCCGTCCCCTCGAACTCGTCTACCAGAAGGTGGTGAAGAAGGCCGAGGCCGGCGCCCGTTTCTTTCAGAGCCAGGCCGTGTTCGATTCCGACGCGGTGGCGGATTTCATGACCCTGGTCCGTCCACTCGGCGTGCCGGTCATTCTTGGCGTGCTGCTGCTCAAAAGCGCCTCCATGGCGCGTTTTCTCAATCGTTGCATCCCCGGCGTCAGAGTCCCGGAACGGCTGGTCGAGCTGCTCGACCGGGCGGCTGATCCCCTGGCCGAGGGGGTCGCCATCGCCCGCGACATGGTCGGTGTGGCGCGCGAGCACTGCCAGGGGGTTCACCTGATGCTGCTCGGGCGGGAGGATCTGATGCGGCAAATTCTTTTTTGACCCGGCGAAAAATCTTTGCAATTCTTTTTTCGTTGTCCATAATTGGCTTCATTGGCGAAGGAGAGACCCATGAAGAAGACCCCCCTGAACCGAATCCACCGCGAACTCGGCGCCCGCATGGTCGACTTCGGCGGCTGGGAGATGCCGGTGCAGTACACCGGCGTCATCGATGAACATCTCGCCACCCGCTCGGCGGCAGGCCTGTTCGATGTCTCGCACATGGGAGAAATCGAGGTTCGCGGCGCCGGCGCCCTGGACTACATCCAGCAGCTGACCGTCAACGACGCTTCCAGGCTGGTCGACGGGCAGGTGCAGTATTCGGCCATCTGTTATCCGCACGGCGGCGTGGTCGACGATGTCACCCTCTACCGCTTCGCGGCAGACCGCTTTCTTTTCTGTGTCAATGCCGCCAATACCGACAAGGATTTCGCCTGGATGCAGCAGGTGCTGGATGAGGGCGACTTTGCCGACGTCGAGCTGCGCAACCTGAGCGACGATTACGCCCAGCTCGCCCTGCAGGGACCGAAGGCCGAGGCGATTCTTTCCCGGCTGACCCGTTGTGAGCTGCCGTCGATAAAGTATTATCATTTCGCCGAGGGACAGGTGGCGGGTGTTCCGGCCATCATCAGCCGCACCGGCTACACCGGGGAGGACGGATTCGAGCTCTACTTCGCCAGCGAGGCGGCCGAATCGATCTGGGAGGCCCTGATGGCCGCCGGCGAGGCGGACGGCATGAAGCCCTGCGGGCTCGGGGCCCGCGACACCCTGCGGCTGGAGATGAAATACGCCCTGTACGGCCATGAAATTTCGGCCGAGATTTCGCCGCTCGAGGCCGGCCTGGGCTGGATCACCAAGCTCGACAAGCCGTCGTTCATCGGCCGGGAAGCTTTGCTCAGGCAGAAAGGGGAGGGGATTCCCCGCCGGCTGGTCGGCCTGGTGATGACCGATCCCGGCATCCCCCGCCAGGACTACCCGGTCTACGACGGCGACGAACAGGTCGGCGTGGTGACCAGCGGCACCATGTCGCCGTCCCTCAAGGTAGGCATCGCCCTGGCGCTGGTTCGGCCGGAGTGCAGCAGCGTCGGCAAGGAACTGCAGATCGGCATCCGCAGCCGCAAGGTCGGTTGCCGGGTGGCCAAAACCCCGTTCATCAAGAACAGGCGCTCCTGAAATGGAGCCCCTGTTTTTCAGTACTCGCGAGTCTAGACAAGGAGAGCTGGCATGGAATTCCCGGAAGAGCTGAAGTATACCGAAGAGCATGAGTGGGTTCTGGTGGAGGACGACATCGTGACCGTCGGCATCACCGATTTCGCCCAGGACGCCCTGGGGGACGTGGTCTTTGTCGAACTGCCCGAGGTCGGCGCCCAGGTCGATGCGGGCAAGCCTTTCGGCGTTGTCGAGTCGGTGAAGGCGGTTTCCGACATCTACGCACCGGTCAGCGGCGAAGTGGTCGAGGTCAACGAAGAGCTGCCCGACACCCCGGAGCTGGTCAACACTTCGCCCTACGAGGACGGCTGGATGATCAAGATCCGCCTCTCCGATCCCTCGGAGCTCGACAACCTGCTCGAGGCCGACGCCTACGAGGCCCTGACAGAGGAAGAGGCCTGAGCCGGCGCTTGTGCCCGTCGGTCGATTCGCCGCCGGCGTCTTTCGGGTCGGCGCGGGTTTGGGCCGGATTGACGGGGCCATCTTGTTGTTGTCCGATCTCCGCAGGCCATGGCCGGAAGCCTTTCCGGCCATGGCCTGCGCCTGTTGAGGACCAGATTTCCGGAGGTTATGATGCGTTACCTACCGCATACCGATGAAGATGTCAGGCAGATGCTGGCGACCATCGGCGTCGAGAGTGTCGAGGATCTCTTCGTCGAGGTCCCCGAAGCGATCAGGCTCGATCGACCGCTCGATCTGCCGCCGGCCCTTTCCGAGGCCGAACTGATGCGGGAGCTCGACCGGCTGGCGATGCAGAACGCTTCGCTGAACTGCTGGACGTCGTTTCTCGGCGCCGGTGCCTACAATCATTTCATTCCGGCGGTGGTCGATCACCTGGCCTCGCGCAGTGAATTCTACACCGCCTACACCCCCTACCAGCCGGAAATAAGCCAGGGGACCCTGCAGGCGATCTTCGAGTACCAGACCCTCGTCTGCCAGCTGACGGGCATGGAGGTCGCCAACGCCTCCATGTACGACGGCGCATCCGCCACCGCCGAGGCCGCTCTGATGGCGGTGCGGGCGACCCGGCGCAAGCGGCTGCTGATCTCCGACGGCCTGCATCCCGAATACCGGCAGACCGTTGCCGCCTACTGTCGCTATCTCGGTCTAGAGCTGGTCGGGCTGCCGCTGGACTCAAGCGGCCAGACCGATCTGCAGGCGCTTGATGACGCCCTCGACGACCGCACCGCGGCGGTCATCGTCGGCTATCCCAACTTCTACGGCGTCATCGAGCCGCTGGCGGCGATGGCCGGACCGGTTCACGCCCGCAAGGCCATGCTGGTCTCCGCCACCGCCGAGGGCATTGCTCTCGGCCTGCTCAAGTCGCCCGGGGAATGCGGCGCCGACATCGCCGTCGGCGAGGGACAGAGCTTCGGTCTGCCGGTCTCCTACGGCGGACCCGGCGTCGGCTTTTTCGCCGCCCGCAAGAAAGCGGTCCGCTCGCTGCCCGGACGGCTGGTCGGCGAGACCGTCGACAACCGGGGACAGCGTGGCTTCGTGCTGACCCTGTCGACCCGCGAGCAGCATATCCGGCGGGAGAAGGCGACGTCCAACATCTGTTCCAACCAGGGACTGTGCGCCCTGATGGTGACCATCTACCTGTCGCTGATGGGCAAGCAGGGGATTCGGGAGGTGGCCGAGCACAACCTGGCCAAGGCCGCCTACGCCCGCGAGCGGATCGCCGAGCTGCCCGGTTTCAACCTGCCGCATTCGGCGCCGATCTTCAACGAGTTCGTGGTCGAATGTCCGATGCCGGCGGCCGAACTGCTGGCGCGTCTGGAGCGTGAGGGCATTCTCGGCGGTGTCGATCTGGGGCGGTTCGATCCTGCCATGAGCAACCGGCTGCTGATCTGTGTCACCGAGCAGAACCGGCGGGAGGATATCGACCGGCTGGTAGCCGGGCTGAAAGGAGGTACGGCATGAGTCGCGTCGGAACCCGCGGCCTGGTTCTCAACGAGAACCTGATCTTCGAAGTTTCCACTCCCGGACGTCGGGGCTACAGCTTGCCGGAGCTCGACGTGCCGCCGGCCAGTCTGCCCGACGGTCTGGTCCGCGACGAGGTGGAGGGTTTTCCCGAGCTGTCCGAGGTCGACGTGGTGCGCCACTTCACCCGGCTGTCGACCTGGAACTACGGCGTCGATTCCGGCTTCTATCCTTTGGGCAGCTGCACCATGAAGTACAACCCCAAGGTCAACGAGGTGGCCTGCCGGCGTCCGGGACTGGCCGACCTGCACCCGATGACGCCCGACCACCTCAGCCAGGGGGCGCTGGAGCTGATGTACCAGCTGCAGCAGGGGCTGGCCGAGGTTTCCGGATTTTCCGCCGTCACCCTGCAACCGGCGGCCGGCGCCCACGGCGAGCTGGCCGGGATGCTGATGATCCGGGCCTGGCACGAATCCCGCGGCGGCGGACGCACCAGGGTGCTGATTCCCGATACCGCCCACGGCACCAATCCGGCCACCGCCGCCCTCTGCGGTTTCGAGGTGGTGCCCATCGCCAGCAGCGACCGGGGCGTGCTGACGCCGGAGGTGGTGCGCGAGCACATGGATGACAGCGTCGCCGGCCTGATGGTGACCAACCCCAACACCCTGGGGCTGTTCGAAACCCACATCCGCGAAATCTGCGACATCGTTCACCAGGGTGGCGGCCTGGTCTACTGCGACGGCGCCAACCTCAACGCCCTGATGGGCATCGCCCGGCCCGGTGACATGGGCATCGATGTCATGCACTTCAACCTGCACAAGACCTTTTCCACGCCCCATGGCGGCGGCGGGCCAGGCGCCGGCGCCGTCGGTGTGGCCAAGTGTCTGGAGCCGTTTCTGCCGGCGCCGGTGGTGGTGAAGACCGACGAGGGCTACCGCCTCGACGCCGACCGGCCGCAATCGATCGGCCGGCTGCGTTCCTTCAATGGCAATTTCGGGGTAATGATCCGTGCCTGGGCCTATCTGCGCAGCATGGGCGGCGACGGCCTGAAACGGGTCAGCGAACTGGCGGTGCTCAACGCCAACTATATCCGCGCCCGGCTGGAGGAGACCTTCCACCTTCCGTACAGGCAGCGCTCGCTGCACGAGGTGGTCTTTTCCGACCGTCAGCTCGGCGGCGACTGCCACACCCTCGATCTGGCCAAGCGGCTGATCGACTACGGCTACCACCCGCCGACCATCTATTTTCCGCTGGTGGTGCACGGCGCCATCATGATCGAGCCGACCGAAACCGAAAGCAAGCAGGTGCTCGACGAATTCTGCGACGCCATGCTGGCCATCGCCCGCGAGTCGGAGGAAAACCCCGACCTGCTGCACGAGGCGCCGCGCTGCACCCGGACCGGGCGTCTCGACGAGACGCGGGCGGCTCGCCAGCCGTGCCTGTGTTGGGGACCGTCGGAATAGAGGAGGCAGGGTAAAGGCTGTTTTGCGGTACTGAGCGCAGGATACAAACAACAAGGGCCGGTGGGACAACCCACCGGCCCTTGTTGCTGGAACACCTGGATCTATGAGGGTGCTAGGCCTGCGCCTGCACGGCGGTGATGGCGGCGACGGAAACGATGTCGTCGACGCTGCAGCCACGGGAAAGGTCGTTGACCGGCTTGGCCAGCCCCTGGATGATCGGTCCGACCGCTTCGGCGCCGGCCAGTCGCTCGACCAGCTTGTAGCCGATGTTGCCGGCGTCGAGGTCGGGAAAGACCAGCACGTTGGCCTTGCCGGCCACCGTCGATTCAGGGGCCTTCTTGGCGCCGACCCTGGGCACCAGCGCCGCATCGGCCTGCAGCTCGCCGTCGATCTGCAGCTCGGGCGCCATCTCTCTGGCGATTTCCAGCGCCTTGAGCACCTTGTCGCAGTCGGGATGTCTGGCGCTGCCCTTGGTCGAGAAGGAGAGCATGGCGACGCGGGCCTCGACGCCGAGAAAACTCTTGCAACTGGCGGCAGTGGATACGGCGATTTCCGCCAGCGCCTGGGCGTCGGGATTGGGGTTGACGGCGCAGTCGGCGAAGCAGATGGTGCCGTTTTCTCCGAACTCGGGGGTTTTGGTCACCATCAGAAAGACCGAGGAGACGGTCTTGATGCCGGCGGCGGTGCCGATGACCTGAAAGGCCGCCCGCAGCACGTCGCCGGTGGTGTTGTAGGCGCCGGCGACCATGCCGCCGGCGTCGCCCTGGCGGACCATCATGGCGCCGAAGAAGAGGTTGTCTTCGGCGGTCAGGGTCTGCCGGGCCTGTTCGGCGGTCATCCCCTTCTTTTCGCGCAGACGGACCAGCTCGGCGACATAGGCGTCCAGTTTGTCGGAAGTGGCGGGATCGACCAGGGTGACGCCTTCCAGGGAGGCGCCGAGTTCCGTCGCCCTGGTCTGCAGCGCTTCCGGCCTGCCCAGCAGGATGACCCTGGCCAGTCCATCGCCTACGATGCGGCCGGCGGCCTCGATCATCCGGTCGTCATAGCCCTCGGGCAGGACCACCGTCTGCACGTTCTCTCGGGCCTTGTTCTTGATTCTCTCCACCAAATGCATGACACGTACCTCCTTTTTCTGACTGAGCTGACAAGATTCGGTAAACTGTCGGCCGGTTGAACATGCCGTGGCGGAAATCTGTTTCCGCCACGGCAAAAATCACCCTTTTTTCGAACGCTTCGGTTATAATTCCGGTGGGATTTGCCCGCCTGGATATCGTGCATGAACCGGAACCGAAGCCAACAGAATCTGCTCTGGGGAGCCCTGCTTCTCTCCCTTTTGCTCCACCTGGTTTTTCTCTACCTGACCAGGAATCTCGACCCCTTCGCGCCCAAGGTGAGGGTTCCGGAGCGGATCGTGGTCCGTATGTTGCCGCGCGAACTCGACCTGCCCGTGCGACCCGAGCTCGACAGGCCGCGCAAAAAGCCGGCAAAGCGCCTGGCGGCGCGCAACCAGGTGGTCGAACGGGAAACCGCACCACGTGGTGACAGTCCCGAGGACCGACGACCGGATGCACCGGCGCCGCCGGCCGCCAGGCCCCGGCCGAAAATGGTCGCCCCGCAGCCTAGAAAGGGAAAGCCCGCCGCGCAAAGCCCCACCGTCTCCTCTACGGTCAAGGTGCCGAAGGCCCCTGCGCCGGTTGTGCCGGCCGAAAAGGAGCAGCGGACCAAAACCGGCGACCAGGCGCGGCCGTTGCCCGACGTCGAGTCCCTGCTTCAGCTGCCGGACGCGACGGTTGCCCGTCTCGACAGTGAGTGGCGGCGCAAGGAGCGCTCCGATGTGGCCGTGGGGGACGAGGTCTGGCTCGACACCGAGCAGGATCTGCTCTTCTCCTTCTTTCAGCGGTTGCGGGACAACATCTACAATGTCTGGAACTACCCGTCGAGCGCCGTACGCCAGGGGCGTGAAGGGCGCTGCCTGTTGCGCATGACCTTCGACCGCCAGGGAGAGGTGGTAAAAGTCGAATTGTTGCGTTCTTCGGGGACCCGTGCCCTCGATCGGGCCGCCCTGGCGGCGGTGCGCAAGGGGGCTCCCTACGGGCCGCTGCCGAGCGTCTATCCGGGAAAGCGCCTGACTGTCAAGGCCTGGTTCCGCTACGACCTGAAACGCAGCCGGGTTCGCGGAGCCGACATTTACGGCCAGTAGGCGCTGCCGGGGCGCGGTTTCACCCGGGGCCGACGGCTTGCCGCCGGCCCCGGGCTGTTGTCCACTGTCCGGTTACTTGCGCTGGAAATCCTTCGACGAGAAGGAATAGGTGAAATTCATGTGGTCGGTGTAGGTCTCTTCCAGGATGGCGACCACGTCCTCGGTAAAGACCAGCTCCTCGTCGGTGGGGATGACGAAGACCTTGACCGGCGAATCGGGCGTCGAGATGACCGACTCCTTCTTGCGGGTCATGGTGTTGCGGTTCTTCTCCCGGTCGAGCTTGATGCCGATGTGCTCCAGGTCCTCCAGGGCCTTTTCCCGGATTTTCCAGGCCATCTCCCCGACGCCGGCGGTGAAGACCACGGCGTCGAGCCGGCCGAGAACGGCGCAGTAGGCGCCGATGTATTTCTTCAGCCGGTAGGCCTCGATCTCGAGCGCCAGCTTGCAGCGCTCGTCCCCGTTTTCGACCCCCTCGAGAACGTCGCGCCGGTCGGTGTACTGGCCGGTGATACCGAGAATGCCCGATTTCTTGTTGAGAATGGTGTCGACCTCTTTCGGCCCGAGGTTTTCCACCTGCTGGATGAAGAGGGGGATGGCCGGATCGATGTCGCCGCAGCGGGTTCCCATCACCGCGCCCTCCAGCGGCGTAAGGCCCATGGAGGTGTCGACGGAGATCCCGCCCTTGATGGCGGTGTGCGAAACGCCGTTACCGATGTGCATGGTGATGAGGTTGCAGTCCTTCGGCTCCTTGCCGAGCAGCACCGCCGCCCGCTTGGAGACGTAGAGGTGGCTCGTGCCGTGAAAACCGTAGCGGCGGACGCCGTATTTTTCGTACCACTCGTGGGGCAGGGGGTACATGTAGGCGTGCTCGGGCATGGTCTGGTGGAACGCGGTGTCGAAGATGGCCACGTGCGGCACGTCGGGCAGGTTGGCCTGGGCAGCCTCGATGCCGGCGATGTTCGGCGGATTGTGCAATGGCGCCAGGTGCTGCACTTCCTTGATCGCCTCGAGCACCGCGTCGTCGATCAGTACCGAGCGGGTGAATTTCTCGCCGCCATGCACCACGCGGTGGCCGACGGCGCTGATGCCGCTCATGTCCTCGAGGACGCCGTACTCGGGGTCGGTCAGGATCTTGACGATCAGGTGGATGGCGACCTTGTGGTCCGGACATTCGTACTCTTCGCGATAGGTCTCGCGTCCCGGAACCTCGTGGACGATGAAGGAATCGCCGATGGTGACCCTCTCGACCATCCCCTTGGCGATGACTTCCTTCTTTTCCCAGTCGTAGAGCTGGTACTTGACCGACGAACTGCCGCAATTCAATGCCAGAATATCCATTGTATGAAACCTCCTCCCACGATTTGGCGACCGGAGTCGCGCTCTCCCTGAATGCAGAAATGTTTGCCTCTGCCAAAAAAAGATTTGACTAAATTTCCCCAGGCAAAACGTTAGATCGAAAAATAAACCACGGTTTTAAAAAGTTTGCGCCAAGACTAGCCGAAAGGGATGGCGCATTGCAAGTTTTTTGTCATCTTTCCCCGCTGGACAGCGTGTATACATCTTGTGTAGACTCGATTCAGTACCGGCAGGTTCGACCTGCCAACCACGCAACCAGAACAAGGAGGTATGGGACCATGGCACACACCATCAACGACGAGTGCATCAACTGCGGCGCCTGCGAGCCGGTCTGCCCGGTTGAGGCGATTTCCGAACAGGGAGACAAACGGGTGATCGATCCGGCCCTTTGCACCGACTGTGGCGCCTGTGTCGACAGCTGCCCGGTCGATGCCATCGAGGCCCCCTGAGCGGAGTTCCGGCAAAGTGCCGATGCAAAACGGCCGCCTGAAACAGGCGGCCGTTTTGTTGTGTGCGGAAGCATGGATTGTTGCTATTGCGTGCCCGGTCGCGAGTCGACGACCACCACGGTGAACTCGGCCACTTCACCCGGCAGGTTCCTGAAGACGATGGTGAAGGGGACGGCCTTGCCCGGCGCGACGTCGAGGTTGGAGAGGGAATCGCCGAACTGGTTGTTCATCGATTCCTCGATCTTCGAGTATGGAAGGGTGCGCAGGGCCGCTTCGTCGAGTGGATTGCCGCAAAAGGCCTTTTGTTGCACCACCGGTTTCCCCTTGCGATCGTAGATGATCCCCTTGACGACCATCGCCGAACGGGTCGTCCGGTAGCGGTTGACCGCTTCGCCGGAGATGGCAAAGATCTGGCCGGCGCTCTGGTTGGTGACGAAAAATCCCTTCAGGTTGCGCAACTCGATGTGCGCCGTCGGGTCTTCCGGCGGCCTTTTGTCGATCATCTGCTGCAGGTGGCCGGCCAGGATCACCGGATCCCAGGTCCCCTGCCGGTCGGCGAGATAGGCGTAGGCGCCGGCAAGCACGAGCAGGAACAGCAGAAAGAGCGGAAGCGCCCGGCTCTTTTTCTTCTTGCGCCGGCGGTTCAGTCCCGGTTGGGCGCGACCGGTTCGCGGCGTCGCAGCAGACGTTCTCTTGCGGGCCGGGGGATCCGCCGTCGTTTCGGCTGTCGGCCGTGTCGGGACGGGCTCCGTCGGCGGGGGCTCGGCTGCCGGTTCTTCCTCGAACACGAAGTCGTCAGCCGGCGGTGTGTCGTCGACAGCCGTTTTTGCGTCGTCGATTCCCAGTTCCAGCGAGGGGGCAGCGTCGAGATCGATGCCGGGAGATTCCTCGGCGTCAAGGTCGATCTGGTCGATTTCGCCCGGGTCGGGGAAGTCGACTTCCGGCAGGCTGGACAGATCGTCGCCCATCTCGTAGGTCTTGCCGAGGTCGCCGCCGATGTGCGGCTCTCCCGGTTCGATGGCCGATGCATCCCAGTGCCCCTGCTGGTTGTCGCTGGAAAAGATGTCGTCCATCTCGGGCATGTCGACAGGCACCGGCGCGTCCAGCCTTTCCGTTTCGTCGAGCAGGTCATCCGGAGAAAAATCGGCCAGCAGGTCATCGCCGCTGCCTGACTCCGCCTGGTCGGCTGACGTGTCGAAGGTGCTGTCGGTCTTCTGGCCCGGTTCGTCGTCGAAAGAAAAATCGTCGGGCAGGTCGAGGTCGGGCAGCTCGTCGCCGATATCGGCGAAGCCGGCCGCTGAGGGGGCCGGCGTTTCGGCCGTCGGCTCCTCGTCGAAGCTCTCCATGTTGAATTCGTCGAAATCGAATTCGTCTCCGCCGGTTTCCGCTGCCGTCCTGTCGGTGCCTCCGCTTTCGGCCGGGGCGTTACTTGCTTTTTTTGCCGTTTCCGGCCGCGGCTCGGACGGCGGTTGCGCCGGTTTGGGTGGCGCTGCCGGCGGCTTGGACGGACCAGGAACGGCGAAGATCTTTCCACAGCGCGAACAGCGTACCTTCACTCCCCCGGGCTTGAGTTTCTCTTCGGCCAGCCGAAAGCGGGTCTGACAGGCTTCGCACTGAATGATCATGCCATACCCCTCCTTGTCAGGGTGCCGTAATCCGTATCAGGGGAATTCGGCGATATAGATGCCGGGCAGGTTGCGGTAGCGTTCGTCATAGTCGAGTCCGTAGCCGACGATGAATCCGTCGTCCATGGTCAGACCGACATAGTCGGCCTCGATGTCGACTTCGCGGCGGGCGCGCTTGTCGATCAGGGCGCAGACCTTCAGCGACGCCGGCTGCCGTTCGCGCAGCCGGTGCAGCAGCGACTGCAGGGTCAGCCCGCTGTCGATGATGTCTTCGACGATCAGCACATGCCGCCCGCGGATGGAGATTTCCAGGTCCTTGCGCAGCTCGATGATGCCCGAAGACTGGGTTTCCGAGCCGTAGCTGGCCAGGCGCATGAAGTCGATGGACACCGGAACCTCGATCTGCCGGCACAGATCGGCGATGAACAGAAAGGAGCCTTTCAGGATGCCGACCAGCAGCAGGTCCACTCCCTGATAGTCGCGGTTGATCTCGGTCGCCAGCCGGGTCACGGTTGCAGCGACGGTTTCGGCGGAATAGAGCGGTTTCAGATTCAGTTCAGACATGAAAAAAAACTGGTACCCCCATGGAAAATAGGCACTCATTTTATACAAGGCGAGGGCAGATATGAACGAAAAAATGAAAAAAATCGACGAACTTGCACCGGCGGGCGGCCTCGGTTAAGCTCAGGGCGAAACCACGGAAAGGATATCGTCATGAACCGCAAACCGATTCTCTGCCTGCTGCTTCTGCTGTTGCCGTCCGTCGCCTGTGCTCTCGGGCCGAAAATCGAGGTCAACGAGACCGATTTCGATTTCGGCACCGTGCTCCAGGGGGAAAAGATCGAGCATGCCTTCGCCTTTCACAATGCCGGCGACGAGCCGCTGCTCATCGACCGGGTCAAGAGCTCGTGCGGTTGCACCGCCGTGCTGGTATCCGAGAAGGAAATTCCGCCCGGTGGTGACGGCGAGGTGAAGGCCACCTTCGATTCGACCCGCTTTCGCGGCGGCGTGGTCAAGACCATCTACCTCTACAGCAACGATCCGACACGCAGCCTGGTGCAGTTTCACCTGCGGGGCAAGGTGCAGGAGGAGATCCGCCTCAGCAGCCGCTCGCTGATTATCGGCCCGCTGGCCCCCGGCCAGCGCTCACAGGCGGAAATCACCCTGACCAACCTTTCCAGGACGCCGGTGACCATCGGGCCGGTGCGCACCACGGCCCGCGAACTGAAGGTCGATTTTGAGCCGACGCTGCTGGGACCGGGGGCCAGTCTGACTCTTGAAGTTATCGCCCGGCCGGGCGAAGGCAAACCGGTCGTCAGCGGCTATCTGCTGATCCGGACCGACAGCAGCCGCCTGCCGGAAATTCGGGTGCCGGTACAGGTCAGGGTCGCTACCGGCGCCCGGTAAGCAGGGGGATGACAACCGGGGATCCCTGGCTGTACGTGTTGTTTGTCTTGATAGATGATAAATTTTATCATCTTTGTCTCTGTTGCTTGCAGGTCGCCGTGGGGACGTTATAATTCCAGCAATTTAGTGACGGCCCGCGGCATCCCCACCGCTTCGGCCCTGTTTCGAACAGACACAGAGAACAGATCTGCGAGGAGCTTCCATGGACCAGAGCGAGCTTTCTCCCGCCAGGCGCCGGACCTTCCTGACCGTGATGCTGGCCGGTATCGGTGCCGCCGTCGGCGCCATGTTCGGCTGGCCGGTGCTGCGTTACCTGTCGCCCCGTTCCGGGGCAGACGCCGATGCCCGGGTCAGGGTACCGCGCGACAAGGTGCCCGTCGGCGGAGCCCATTTCTTCGAGTTCCGTGGGCGGCCCACCGTGTTGCTGCAGATGAGACCGGGAGAATTCACGGCTCTGACCGCCGTCTGCACCCACCTTGGCTGTATCGTCAAATGGCAGCAGAACAAGGGCGAATTTCTCTGTCCCTGCCATGGCGGCCGTTTTTCCGCCACCGGCGAGGTGCTCGGCGGCCCGCCACCGGCCCCGCTGCAGAACTTTCCGGTCGTCCTCGACGGCGACCAGCTTGTCATCGGCTAGGAGGGACGCGGGAGATGTCGCCAGGCGTGCAGTCCGTTCAGGAATAGTCCGCCATCCTCCAGGGAGGAAACAAATGATCAGAAAGGTCGTCGACTGGCTCGATGTCAGGCTGGGGGTTCGCGAACTCTGGGAGCAGAACACCACCGGCTACCTGGTGCCGCGCACCATCAACGCCTGGTACGCGCTGGGCACGGTGCTGCTGGTGCTGTTCGGACTGCAGTTTCTCACCGGCATCCTGCTGCTGATCTACTATATCCCCGATGCCGAAAAGGCTTTCGACAGTGTCGGACGGATCGTCAACGAGGTGCCCTACGGCTGGCTGATCCGCAACCTGCACGCGGTCGGCTCCAACCTGATCGTGGTCGTGCTGCTGCTGCACATGCTCTCGGTGCTGTTCATGGGGTCCTACAAGAAGCCGCGGGAGCTGACCTGGCTTTCGGGTTTTCTGATGTTCAATCTCGGGCTGGCGCTCTGCCTGACCGGTTATCTGCTCCCCTGGAGCCAGCTCTCCTTCTGGGCGACGACGGTGGCCACCGACGCCGCCGGTGCCGTTCCGGTCATCGGCCCGAAGCTGGTCGAGTTTCTGCGCGGATCGCCTTCGGTCGGGCCGCAGACCCTGGGGCGTTTCTTCGCCCTGCATGTGGTGGTCCTGCCGGGGGCGCTGATGGGGCTGATCGGTTTTCATCTCTTCTGCGTCCGGCGCTGCGGCATTTCGGTGCCGCCCTTCGGCAAGGAGGCGCGGCCGGCAAGGGTCGGTGCGGTCTACAGCCATGAAAAGCATCCGGACGGCATCCCCTTCTTCCCCAACTACACGACCGAGGAGGCCGCCATCGTCTGTTTCGTTCTGGCTGTGCTGGTGGGGGTGACCTTCTTCGCGCCCGAGATCTTCATTCCCCTCGACGCCCTCGATCCGGCCGATCCCTTTGCCACGCCGGAGCACATCAAACCCGAGTGGTATTTCCTCTGGGCCTACCAGACGCTCAAGATCTTCCCGAGCAAGTTTTTGGGACTGGCGGCGCAGGGGGCGCTGATGACTTTCCTGGCGCTGCTGCCGTTCATCGACCGGAGTGAGGAGCGACGTCCGGCCAGGCGGCCTCTTTTTGTCACCTGTTACGTTATCGGCCTGCTGCTGGTGGTGGCGGTTTCCATCTGGGGGCATTACTCATGACGACCTGCTGCAAAAGCTGGATTCTGACTCTGCCGTTGCTCTTTCTGCTGGCTCTCCCGGCGCTTGCGGCCGAAGATGAAGGGGGTGCGGCCGGCCCGGCGAAAACCGTCTGCCAGCAGTGCCACGGTGGTATGCAGGGGCGGCTCGGGGCTCCGGTAGGGGACTGGGAGCACAGCGTCCACCGGGAGAACGGCATCTCCTGCCATGACTGCCACGGGGGCGATCCGACCGATTTCGCCATGGCCATGAGCCCCGACCGGGGATTTCTCGGTGCGCCGGAAGAGGCGGAAATTCCGGCCTTTTGCGGCCGCTGTCACATCGGTGTCAGGGACGATTACCTGGACAGCAAGCACGGCCGGGCGCTCGGTGAGGGCGGCCCGCAGTGCGTCACCTGTCATGGCAACCATGCCGTGCAGCGCGCCTCGCTGGCCCTGATCAACGACAAGGACTGTACCCGCTGTCACAGTTTCGGCCGGGCGGCCCGCATCCGGGCGGCGCTGGCGTCCACTGACAACAAGATCGACGATCTGGAGAAGGCGATCGATGCTCTGCGCCGGGTCGGAATTGCCGTCAAGCCGCTGCGCGGCAAGGTCTTTTCCGCCCGCAACAATTTTCACCGGCTGTTTCACACCGTCGATGTCGATCGGGTGCACGAGGGAACGGCGTCGGTCCAGGCCGAGCTGGACAAGGTGGCCGGCCGGATTGCGGAAATCCGCTCCGAACTGTCGACCCGCAAGCTCTGGGGGGGCATCACCGTGGTGCTGCTGCTGGTCGCCGGCGTGCTGAGCCTGCTGTTGCGCAAGACCTACCAGGACGAGGAGCGGGAGGAGGCAGACCGCTGAAAAGGTCCGATGTTTCGGCAACCCGGCGGGAATGGTCGTTCCCACCGGGGAGTCGTTGGCCAGACGGTTCAGCCTTCAGCGTTTCGGGGTGACGGTTTCGGCGAGCTGCGTCCAGGCCCGTTCGATGTTGACCGGCATGAACTCCGCGTATCCCCGCCGCGAGCGGTGGCGGTCGAGGCGGAAGCTCTTCAGGGTCTGTTTCAGGGAATCGCCCCGTTCCAGGTGGGCGATGATCTCGGTGAGAAAATCACGGAAAAAGCGAGTGTATTCGACGAGATCTTCAGGCCGGCTGACCGGCCCCTGGCCGGGGATGATGCGCTCCGCCCGCAGACTCTGCAGAAATTCGAGGGCCAACACCCAGTCCTGCATGTGGCCGTCCCCCATGTAGCCGACACCACCGGCGTAGAAGAGGTCGCTGGTGAAGAGGAGCTTCGATTCGGGCAGATAGGCGATGACGTCGCCGTCGGTGTGCGCCGGGCCGATGTTGGTCAGTACCAGGTTCCGTCCGCCGATGCGCAGGGTCAGACCATCGCGGAAAAAGAGCACGGGAAAGGAAATCGCGCGCGTCTCGCCGGCCAGGGCCTGCCAGGTCTGCCACGACATGATTACTTCGGCGTCCGGCGGAAAGTCGAAGTCGATATGGGTGTAGCCCCGGTGATGATGGGTCAGAACGAAATAACGGATCGGCAGGGGAGTGATGGCGGCCGTCCGGGCCACCAGGGCGTCGATCGTCTCCCTGGTCATGTGGGCGCCGGCGACCACTGCGTACCGGTCACCGACCACCAGCAGGGCATTGGAGGTCGCCCGTGATCCGGGGGACAGGGTCAGGGCAAAGACGTTGTCTGTCAGCCGGGTGGCGGTGAAGGTCGGTCCGGTCAGTTGCGGAGTGGCGACAGGCGCCGCCAGGCTGGTTACGGGCAGTGACAGGGCGAGCAGGACAAGCAGCAGGCGCATTTCGTGGCCTTCCTCTCCATCAGTGTTCGGCCGATTATAGCAGAAAGGGAAGCCGACGGGACAGTTGCCCTGAAGAACGTTTTTTCCAATTGCAATCCTGCGCGCTTTGGGCTATATAAAGCCTCCACGCGCTCGTAGCTCAGCTGGATAGAGCGTCGGCCTCCGGAGCCGAAGGTCACAGGTTCGAATCCTGTCGAGCGCGCCACTAAAATCAACGGGTTACGGATGATTTCCGTAGCCCGTTTGTTTTTATGTGACGTTTTTGTGACGAATTTGTGACGCTGAAGTGTCTGGAATGACCTTCGGTTGCCGAATTCGCCGGTTTTCCCTCGACCGAAGGTCAACCCGGTTTGACCTTCGGTCGGCAAGGGGATATGAGCTTTTTGGAAAAACGGGATGTTGTGGGACTGAAAAATCGTGCCAATTTTGTTTGGTGGATGGCCGTTCGACTCAGGGCCGTCAGATAGGACCTTTGGTCCAAGAATGCGCGGTGTGTACCCTTTGTTCAATCCGTTGGATCTTCCACGTATTCCATCAGCTCCCCGACGTTGCACCTGAAAAATTTGCAGAGCCGGTCGATATTGTCCGTGGTGGTGTTGTAGCTCCGCTGGTTGGCAATCTTGGATAAAGTGGTTCTGTGGATTTGAGTCTGCTTTGCCAGTTCATCGAATGTAAGCCTCTGCCCGGTGCGGAACTGGTAGTCAGCCATCAATTCTTTCAGTCTGTATCGAATCACGTCTTCCTCCTCTGACGCCCAATCTAAATTCTTTTTCTCGAAAATTCAATTGCTGAATCCCTCTTTTTGACACGTGAAGTCTTCAAGGAGGAACTCTGGTGTTCATGTGTAGAGAATAAGCTAAAAATGTGATTGACAAGAACGAAAACGAGTGTTATATGACGAATATATTCAACAAACGATGAAAGGAGAGTGCAAAATGGAAGAGCGTACTTACCTGACCACGGAGGAGCTGGCAGCCCGTCTCAAGTACGAACCCGGTTACATCCGCGGCACCCTGAAGGATGCGGTGTTCATCGAGGGGGTCCATTACATTCGTCCTTTCGGTCGGCGGCGGGTCCTTTACATCTGGGAGGCGATCGAGCGGGACATGGTCAAGCCCTCCGTTGAGCAGCGACCTGTGATTCCCCTGGCAGGAGGAGGTGTGATCAATGGGTAAGGTCAGGGTGAGAAAAGAGACAGGGAAGTTGTATTTCGATTTCTTTTACAATGGCATTCGCTGTCGGGAGCAGACCTTGCTGGACGATACGCCGGCCAACCGGAAAAAGCTCGAAGCGTTCATGGCGCGCATCGAACAGGAGATCAAGCTGGGAACCTTCGATTACGCCAGCTACTTTCCCGGCAGTCGGAATCTGCAGCGGGTTATGGCGGCAAAGCCTTTTGTCCAGAGACCGTCCGCTACCCAGGTTGTGCCGGGAGATACGCCCCTGTTCGGAGAGTTCTGCGAGGAGTGGTTTCTCGAAAACGAGGTCGCCTGGAAGATCTCGCACCGGGTGACGGTGCGCGGCATCCTGGACAAGTACCTCATCCCCGAGTTTGGGGAAATGGCGGTCAGCCACATCACCAAGGGTGACATCCTCAAGTTCCGGTCCTCACTCGCCAAAGTCCGGGTCGGAAACAGGGTAGGGCTGTCGCCCATGAGGATCAATCACATCATGACGCCGTTGCGCATGATTCTCAATGATGCGGCCGACCGATTTCACTTTAACACGCCCTTTGTCGGCATCAAACCCCTGAAAGTGCCCAAGACCGACGTGGATCCCTTTTCGCTGGAGGAAGTGAAAACCTTTCTCGCCCGCGTGCGGCCGGATTATCGCAATTACTACACGGTGCGTTTCTTCACCGGCATGCGGACCGGAGAGATCGACGGATTGCAGTGGAAGTACGTCGATTTCGACCGGAAGGAGATCCTGGTGCGCGAGACCCTGGTGCAGGGCCGCATCGAGACACCGAAGACGCCCGGGTCCATTCGCGAGATCCAGATGAGCAGCCTCGTGTACGAGGCCCTGAAGAAGCAGTGGGATGTCACCGGGGCTGGTGGAGGATTCGTTTTCTGCAACCGCCAGGGCAAGCCGCTGGATCATGTCAACGTGACCAAGCGCATCTGGTATCCGACACTGCAGCTGCTAGGCATGAAGCGCCGGCGTCCCTACCAGACCCGGCACACGGCGGCGACCCTCTGGCTCGCCGCCGGGGAAAACCCCGAATGGATCGCCCGGCAGATGGGGCACTCCAGCACCGAGATGCTGTTCACCGTCTATTCCCGCTTCGTGCCCAACCTGACCCGTCGGGACGGTTCGGCCTTCGAGCGGCTGCTGGTGAGCAGCCTGAAAGGAGTCGAGGATGTTGCCGATACGCACGCTGATTGAAAAGGGAAGGGGGACGGTTCGGGGGCTCTACCGGCTGCGCCGTCCGCGATTGCGGCATACCCGAAAAGGCTGCCCCTACGTCGCCCTGGAACTCGAGGACATGAGCGGACGGGTGCCAGCCTATCTCTGGGCGCCGGACAGTGACACCGAGTCGCTGCTGCAGGATCTGCGCTGCGTCGAGGTCGTTGGTGCCATCCGCCGGCGCCGGGACGGGATCGTTCTGGATGTCGAGCGGATCGGTGACGTCCAGGACCGGCTGGGCGAGGTCGTGCGGCTGATTCCGCAAAGCGTCTGCCCGCTGCCTTGGCTGCTGTACTATCTCGATGCCTGGGTCGCTCATCTGACCGACCCGCATCTGCGGCAGTTCACCCTGAACGTCCTCGGCGACGACGGGCTGGCATTTTTGTTCGTCTCGGCGCCCGCAAGCCTGCGCCATCACCATGCCTGGCCCGGTGGTCTGCTGCAGCACAGCCTCGAGTGCGTGCAGTCGGTGTTTCGTCATCCGCAATTCGGTCGCGAGCAGATGGAATGCGGCATGGTGGCGGCCCTGTTTCACGACATCGGCAAGGTGCTGACACTGACCGCCGACATGCGACGCACCAGCCTGGGACAGACCCTGGATCACGACAAGCTGACCCTGGAGGTGCTGGCACCGCACCTGAAATGGCTCGACCGGCACAGGCCCGCAATCGCCGCCGATCTGCGCTACTTGCTGACTTGGCGCAAGGGACGGCGGGATGGCAGGATTCCCCGGTTGACCATGGCCGAAGTGGTGCGCAGCGCCGACCGGATCAGCGCCGGACTGGCCACTCAGGGACAGTGAAAGACAAGGAAGACGACCAGCGGCCTCCGAACTCTTGCGGAAGGTCGAAGAGGGACGTAAGCTTTAGGTTGTCTGCCAGGCGGAAGCCCGGCTTCCGCCTGGCGTCCCGACACTATCGGAAGTACATTCTGGAAAGGGGTGCCATGCCTGCCGTCCAGCCCGCCATCGACCTGTATGACGTCGACAGCCGGCGTCGTCTGGCCAAGATGGTCACCCGCCTGTTCGATCACTGGCAGCTGACGGTGGAGGAGCAGGCCGTTCTGCTCGGACTCTCCCCGAAGAGTCGCACGACCATCGCCCGCTACCGGCGAGGCCATCCCCTGGCTGCCCGGCAGGATCTGATCGCCAGGGTCGGCCATCTGCTGGGGATTCACCAGGCACTGCGCAAAATCTTTCCGCACAACAAAGAGCTGGCTTATCGGTGGGTCTCCCAGCCGAACCGGCGATTCGATCATCGCCCTCCGCTTGCCATCATGAAGCAGGGCTACGAAGGTTTTCTGACGATACGGCGTTATCTCGACCTCGAGGCACCGTAGCTCCTTTCCCGCCTCAATCTAGCGTTGCCGGGCCTGGTAGATGGCCCGCAGAAGCTTGCCGGCCCATTCGGCGACGGCTTCCGGAACGTCGATGGTGTCCGTGGGCCCGTCGGGAAGCCCGCTAGGTGGTGCGTCTGGAAAATGTTGCCGGTTCCCGCGGCGGGACCGGCAGAGTTTCTGTCGCGTTTCTGTTGCCACCACGCAAGGAAAAGCACGTCCGGTGGAGTCGAGAACCTTCTCCAGCAGGCTGACCGCCACCTCATCTTGGCAGAGGCAATGATGGGGGTGGGGGCGTTGGTTCTTTTTTCCGCCAGGCGATTATTGTGACTTTTTTTGTCACAACGAATTGGTAGAATTTCAGCCGTCCAAGGGACCTCGGCAGTGAAGAATTTACGGGAGACAGTCTCCCCGGGAAAGGTTTCAAGCAATGAGTAAAATCTACATACCTGCACAATCCGCTGAAGACTGGCAACAGTTTCTGGCCGAACCTGAGGAGCAGTGGAAACCCGGATTTTCGGCTCGTGCCTTTGCTTACTGCTGGCAGGAGGCCGATGGTTTTCCCCTTGAGGTCAAAAGGATATTCCGAGGAACGGTTCTCGATGGCCTTGGGATGTTGTTGGGCTTTCCGGAACATCAAGTTCCACTCCCCGGGGGAACGCGACCATCACAGAGTGATCTCTGGGTTCTGGCTAGGAAGGAGAAAGAGCTGGTCTCGATTGCCGTCGAGGGAAAGGTTTCGGAGCCGTTCGGGCCAACCATCGGTGAATGGTACAAAGATGCCTCGAAAGGAAAGATGGAGCGACTTGCCTACCTTCAGGAGCAGCTGGGTCTCTCCAGCCCCCCGCCATTGGGAACTCGGTATCAGCTGCTGCACCGGACGGCGTCGGCCGTGATTGAGGCCCACCGTTTTCCCGCTAGGCATGCCGTCATGCTGGTTCACAGCTTCAGTCAAACCAATGAATGGTTCGACGACTTCCGCTTCTTCGTAAATCTGTTCGGCAAAAAGGCCGAGATCGGCAGGTTGGTTACGGTTGGAGAGGTAGAAGGTGTTTTGTTGCACCTTGGCTGGTGCAAGGGCGAGGAAAAATATTTGTACGCCTGAGGCGAAGTCCTCCAACAGTAGTCTCAAGGGCCAATCTTCTCCTTTGGGAATTGGGCTGTTAGTGTTAAAATAACAACTATTTATGGGATCGGTTGCAGGGAGGGGGGCAAGATGGGGGCAGGCCTTGCGCCCCATCGGTAAGCTTTTCTGGTCATCCCCAAGCCATATCAGTTAAAGAAGACATCTAATTGCTTCTGTCAGACCGTATCTTCTGGTTCTTCTTACAAATGGGAGGGGTTCTTTTTGGCAGAGGGGAAAGTATATAGTTGGAATTTTTGGGTGAGTAGGTTCTGCGAAAGCCAGTAGTGTTCGCGAACTCTATTGCTGTTTGATTTTGATGGTAAACCTTGTGGAAAGTTGGCAGGTAATGGCCAAGGACGTCCTCAACAACAGAGGTAAAAGTTCCAACCATCCCAACTTTTGTTACGACGGTGACCCTCAAAGACGTGCTCTCTCTGCGTTGCCCCATGGTCCAATTTGCTGACAGGGCTATTTGGATAGGAATGCTAAGGGTGGCAGGTTCGGATTGGAGATGGGGTGAGTGTTCTTCTCTAACCTCGCAGAGAACACCGCAGCTTAGAGATAAACATTCATTTTAACGCTACTAGCTACGATTACTAACTGGCAAGGGGTAATCCATTGAAAGAAAAAATAACGCTCTCTCAACTTGAGTCTTTCCTCTTCAAGGCTGCCGACATTCTGCGCGGCAAGATGGACGCTTCGGAGTTCAAGGAATTCATCTTCGGCATGCTGTTCCTCAAGAGGCTTTCCGACGAGTTCGACCGCAAGCGGGAACAGCTGCGTGAGGAGTATGCCCACCTCAGGGAGCAGCCCGAGCTGATGGAAGAGATCCTCGAAGACAAGACCTCTTACGGCGAGACCTTTTTCGTCCCCAAACGTGCGCGCTGGCATGAGTCATGGACCGACGAAGACGGTAATCTCGTCCCCGCACTCAAGGATCTGAAGCATGATATCGGCAACATGCTCAACAAAGCCATCGCCGCCATTGAAGAAGAAAACGATGCGCTGGCCGGAGTCCTGAAGAACAACATCGATTTTAATGCGGTCAAGGGCAAGACCAAGATCCCCGACCAGAAATGGAAAGATCTGCTGGATCACTTCAGCAGCTTCCCGCCGCTGATCAATGACAATTTCGAGTTCCCTGACCTGCTGGGTGCGGCCTACGAATACCTTATCAAGTACTTTGCCGACAGCGCCGGCAAGAAAGGCGGCGAATTCTACACCCCCGCCGAGGTGGTGCGCCTGCTGGTGCAACTGGTCAAGCCCGAGGCGGGCAACACCATCTACGACCCCACCGTCGGCTCGGGCGGTTTTCTCATCCAGTCGCACCAGTATGTCGAGGAGCAGGGACAGGACCCCAACGACCTGTTTCTCTACGGACAGGAGTCCAACGGTACCGTCTGGGCCATTTGCAATATGAACCTGATCCTACACAACATCACCCGCTTCGCCATTGAGAACGGGGACACGCTGGAAGAACCGCTGATCCTGGAAAACGGCAAGCCCCGCACCTTTGACCGGGTGCTGGCCAATCCACCTTTCTCGCAGAACTACAGCCGGGCCAATATGCGCTTCCCCGAACGTTTCCGCGAATGGTGCCCGGAAACCGGCAAGAAGGCCGACCTGATGTTCGTCCAGCACATGGTCGCAAGCCTCAAACCCGGTGGCCACATGGCCACCATCATGCCTCACGGCGTGCTGTTCCGTGGCGGCAAGGAGAAGCTTATCCGCGAGATCTTCATCGAGGACGACATCATCGAGGCCATCATCAGCCTGCCGCCGGGGCTGTTCTACGGCACCGGCATCCCTGCCTGTGTGCTGGTGGTCAACAAGCGCAAGCCGGACGAACTGAGGGGCAAGATTCTATTCATCAACGCCGACCGCGAATACGCCGAGGGCAAGAACCAGAACAAGCTGCGGCCCGAAGACATCGAAAAGATCGACCACGTTTTTACCCACAAGCTGGAAATTCCCAAATACTCACGGCTGGTGGATAAGAAAGAAATCGTCGAGCAGCACGACTACAACCTCAACATCCGCCGCTATGTGGACAACACCCCGGAACCGGAACCCGAGGATGTGCAGGCCCACCTGATCGGCGGCATTCCCGAGGCCGAAGTCTCGCTATTTACGGCGGATTTCCAGCGCTTCGGCATGGAGACCAATGCCCTGTTCCAACCCGAGCGGCCCGGTTATCTCTTGTTTCTGGACGCCATCGACGGTAAGCCCGCCATCAAGGCCTGGTTTGAAGCCGAGCCTGGGCTGCAACAAACCCTCGACCACCACACCGAGGCGCTCTCGAGCTGGTGGGCGGTGGCCCGCGAGGATTTCGCCAAACTGCGCGACGGCAAGAAGCTGCCCGAGGTCCGGTCCGAACTGCTCACCACCCTCAAGGATAAGCTCATCCCACTCGGCGTGCTGGATGAATTCAAGAGCGCTGGCGTCTTCGTTAACTGGTGGCAGCAGATCCGCTACGACCTCAAGACCATCGTCTCCACCGGCTGGCACCACAGCCTGATCCCGGACGACTACTTGATTGCCGAATATTTCCAAGTGGAAGCGGACGAGATCGAGACGATGGAATCGGCCATCAGCGAAGCGCAGAGCGAACTGGCTGAAGCCGTGGAAACGGCGCAGGAAGTGGCCGGCTACGAGCCGGAG
The DNA here is from genome assembly GCF_008124615.1 of Geothermobacter ehrlichii. Lineage (NCBI taxonomy): Bacteria > Pseudomonadati > Thermodesulfobacteriota > Desulfuromonadia > Desulfuromonadales > Geothermobacteraceae > Geothermobacter > Geothermobacter ehrlichii. The sequence continues at coordinate 41,225 of NZ_VNIB01000014.1, read as the reverse complement.
GAGGACGAGAAAATCACCGCCGCCGTCATCAAGAAGGCTCTCAAGGCACTGATTGACGACCTCAAAAACTCGATGGGCGAATCCGCGCGCAAGGAACGCGAAGCACTGCAAGCACAGGACAAGACCATCAAGCGCATCGAGAAACGCATCAAGGAGAAAAAGGCCAAACTCAAGGAACAACAGGCCGCATTGGAGACTAAGCTTCAGCTTAAGCGTCTGGGTGCTGACGAATTCAATGCCGAACAGCAAGAACTGCTGCGCCAGATCGATGAACAGCTGAATAAGCTCGACCCCACCAATAAAGCCGACAAGCGCAAAGCCAACGCCCTGAACAAGGACAAGTCTGTTATCAAGGCACGGCTGGAAAAAACCGACGCCCTGCTAGATGAGATCGGCGGGCAGCTGACCGAAGAAAATTCTAGGCAGCTGATCCTGAAAAAGCTGCACGACATCGCCCATACCGAACTGGAGCGCTACCTCAACGCCGAAAAACGGGCGCTGATTACCGCCGTCGAAAAGCTCTGGAACAAGTATGCCGTCTCCATGCGGGAGCTGGAGCAACAGCGGACAGAGACGATGGAACAGTTGGATGAGTTTCTAAAAGGTTTGGGGTATTTGGGATGAATGCAGATTGGCAACGGGAAAGTTTATTTTCAGTTCTTGAAACAATTGAAAGCGGTTCTCGGCCTAAGGGTGGCGTTAATAGTGAGTATGGGGATGTACCAAGCCTCGGGGGAGAAAATATTTTACCTTCAGGCAAGGTAGTTCTTGAAAATGTCAAACTCGTTTCATGGGATTTCTACAAAGGAATGTCCAAAGGGCACCTTCTTCCTGGTGATGTTCTTATTAACAAAGACGGTGCTCAGACTGGAAAGGTTGGATTTTACTTCTCTGGTGATCAGGATTATGCCTGTATCAACGAACACCTTTTTCTACTTCGAGGAAAATGCAAGAAAATAACTCAAGAGTACCTCTATTACAGCCTTTTATCGGAAAGTATTCAGAGGCAAATAAGTTTACAGATCTCTGGATCAGCGCAGCCTGGATTAAAAACAAGTTTCATTAATTGGGTATTCTTGGACCTTCCGGGCTCTATAACTGAACAAGCCAAAATTGCTGAAGTCCTTTCAGCGGTGGATCGGGCGATTGAGCATACCGAGGCGCTGATTGCCAAGCAGCAGCGCATAAAGACCGGCCTGATGCAGGACCTCCTCATCCGCGGCATCGACGAACACGGCAACCTCCGCTCTGAAGAAACCCATAAATTCAAAGATTCCCCACTGGGGCCGATTCCGGTGGAGTGGAATGTATTGAGGATGGAGCATCTGACAACACAAATCGTTGATGGCGTACATCACACGCCAAATTATGTAGAGTCTGGCGTACCATTTATTGTAGTAACAGATCTCACATCCACTCCCGGAATTGATTTTTCAAATACTAGGCTTATATCTGAAGATGCTCACAAGTTATACAAAAAACGCGCAAATCCAACCGCAGGTGATGTGTTGGTGACAAAAGATGGAACACTAGGTGTCGCCCGGATAGTACCCGAGGATGCTCCAGAGTTTAGCATTTTTGTATCTGTTGCTTTGCTTAGACCAAAGTACGAAATTTGTATGCCACAGTTGATTTGGGCATTTTTCGACAGCGGTGAGTTTATGATGCAACTTGGCTCACTATCAGCTGGAACCGGACTTGCACACATTCATTTGGAACATTTTCGGAAATTTTTAGTGCGCACACCTCCTATTAGTGAGCAAATTACTATATTTCAAATAATAGGAAGCCACAATGAAACATTGAAGCATCTAAACAAAGATTTATTCAAGCTGCAATCTCTTAAGAATGCTCTCATGCAAGACCTGCTCACCGGCAAAGTCCGCGTGACGCCACTACTGGAAAAAGAACAACAGGAGGCCTGCGCATGAGCCTCAATAAGACCCCTGCACATATCAAGATCGACGAGCGCAACCATGTGGAAAAGCCGCTGCTGGACCAATTGGCGGGGCTTGGCTGGAACATCATCGACTTTACCGGCCAGAAGCAGAAGCCAAGCGACACGGGGCGAGAAAGTTTTACCGAGGTGATTCTTCCCAAGGTTCTGAGAGAAAACATTAAACGCATCAATCCATGGCTGGAGGCGGACCAGACCGAGGAGGTGATCAAGCACCTCACGGCCAGTTTCCCCGGCAGCAACCTCATGGAGAACAACCGGCATGTTCTGCATCTGCTGCTGGAGAACACCAGCGTCAGCGAGAACCGCAAGACGGGTGAGAAAAGCCCCACGGTGCGCTTTATCGACTTTGACAATCCGGCCAACAACGACTTTACCGCCGTCTGCCAGTTCAAGGTACGTATCCTGGGCACCGAGCACCATATCATTCCGGACATCGTGCTGTTTCTGAACGGCCTGCCGGTGGTGGTGATCGAGTGCAAGTCGCCCAAGGTCAAGGACGCCATCCCTGAAGCCATTGACCAGCTTCTGCGCTACAGCGAGCAGCGCGGCGACCGAGGCGAAGGCAGCCAGCCGCTCTTTTATTACAACCAGTTCGTAGTGGCCACCTGCCGCAACGAATGCAAGTTCGGCACCATCAGCTCGCACAGCGAAAAGCATTTCTACCGTTGGGCAGACCCTTACCCGCGCACGGTGGATGAGCTGGAACACGGCGCCAGCGGCCCCAATGATCAGCAGCGACTGGTAGCCGGCATGTGTGACCCTCGCAATCTGCTGGACATCATTCGCACCTTCACCCTGTTCTCCACCGACGATAAGGGCCGGACGATCAAAATCGTGGGGCGCTATCAGCAGTTCCGTGCTGTCAAGCTGGCGGTCAAACGTTTGCTTGAGGGCAAGACACCGCGAGAGCGCAGCGGCATTATCTGGCACACTCAGGGATCGGGCAAGTCACTTACTATGATGTTCATGGTACGGGAGATGTACCAGCACCCGGAATTGGCCAAGTGGAAAGTGGTGTTCGTCACCGATCGCACTCAACTGGAGCAGCAATTAGCCGAGACCAGCCAGGGCATTGGCTTCACGGTCAAGGTGGCCGACAGCATCAGGACGCTCAAGGAACTGCTCCGCTCCGACGCTTCTGATCTGGTGATGGCCATGATTCACAAATTCCGCGAGACGGAGCTGTCTGAGACTTTCCCGGAGCTAAACTCTAGCCCGCATATCCTGGTGATGACCGACGAGGCTCATCGCTCGCAATATGCGCTGTTGGGAGCTAATCTGGATAAAGCCATCCCCAACGCCGCCCGTATCGGCTACACCGGCACCCCCATAGACAAGACCGAACGGGTGTTCGGCGACTATATCGACAAGTACACCATGCGCCAGGCCATTGAGGACGGGGTGACGTTGGAAATTGTCTATGAAGGCCGCACCCACTATGCCGACGTGCCCGACCAGAAAGGCATGGATACGGCATTCGAGGATGTCTTCAGCGACTACAACCTGGACGAGCGTTTGCAGATTCTGGGATATGGATCGCGAGATGCCTACCTGGAAGCAAAGGAGACCATCAAGGCCAAAGCCTGCGATATGGTGCGGCACTATCTGACTCATGTCTTTCCCAATGGCTTTAAGGCGCAAATCGTGGCTACCTCCCGTGAGGCGGCAGTGCGTTACAAGCGCTGGATTGACGCATCATTACGACTCTCCCTGCGTAGGCTGCGACAGAACAACCCCCGCAAGCTGGACCTCGAGCTACTCCAAAAGCTGGAGACGGATGTAATCATCTCCGGCGGGCATAATGACCCGTTGCATCTGAAAAAATATACTGACAAGTCGCGGCACGAGACCAGCATCAAGCGCTTCAAACTGGCTTTCGGTAGCGAGGAAGATGGCCAGAATGGCAATATGGGGATTCTGATTGTCAACAATATGCTGCTGACCGGCTTTGACGCGCCGGTGGAGCAAGTGATGTATCTAGACAAGGTGGTCGTTGCCCACAACTTGTTGCAGGCTATTGCTCGCGTCAACCGAGTGGGTGGCCTAGGTAAGGACAAGGGATTCGTGGTTGATTATGTTGGTATCGGCCATCACCTGAAAAAGGCGCTGGAGGACTACGACGAGCGTGAGCAGAAGCAGATCACTGAAGCACTAAGTTTTCCGGAGGAGGAAATCCGCGAACTGGAGGCGGCGCACAAGGCGATCATGGATTTGCTGAAAAAGCATGGCCTAAACGACCTGAGCGATACGGATGCCTTTTTCGATCTATTTTACGACGAAGACATCCGCTTCGATTTCATACTGGCTTTCAAGCAGTTTACCAAATGCCTGAATACCGTTTTCCCGGCCAAGGAAGCGCTTGATTACATTGATGATTACAAAGCGCTGACCGAAATTAATGTGCTTGCCGGTAAGCACCTGCGCGACCAACGCCTGAGCATGAAAGGCATCCCGCCCAAGCTACGGGCCATCACAGACGAATATCTGGTGTCGAAAGGCATCGACCTTAGGGTGCCACCAATTTCAATTCTCGACGACAACTTTGAAAAGCAGGTAGGCAAGCACAAGAGAACAAAAACCAAGGCGGCCGAGGTTGAACATGCGATACGCCACCATCTGGATGTGGAGCTCGATGACGATCCGGATCTGCAAGCCTCTTTTGCCGAGGCGCTGGAGAGGATTCTGGATGAGTTTCATCACAATTGGGCCAAAGTCTATGATGAACTTGAGAAGCTTCGTCAGAAGATCATCGCTGCATCTCAGGAACCAACCTACGATCTGCACCGCAAGAAACAGATGCCGTTTTTCCGTTCTTTCCGCCGCGAGCTGTTCGGCGAGAAAGATCTGAATGATGACGAGATCGCGATGCTGGTGGATCTGACGCAACGGATATCCCTGGTCGTTGAGCGCGAACTGAAGCTGACCGGATTCTGGGAGAGCATCCCGGCACGCAACAATCTGACTGCGGAGATCAAGAAGATTTTGCTTTCAAAAAAGTTTATTGGACTACCCAAAATGAAAGAAAATTATAAACACATCATCAGCCGCATTATAGAAATCGCCGAAAAGAACAACGACATCATCCTCTACGCGGAGTGACCAAATGGAGCTCGCTTACGAAATCCGACGTTCCAGCAAGCGGCGCAAGCTCACCATCACAGTGGAGCGCGACCGGCGTGTGATCGTCCATGCACCCATGACCACACCGGAAGCGAAGATACGCGAGATCGTTGAGACCAAACGCCTGTGGATCTACGAAAAACTCCATCATCCGCAAAAGTACAGGGAATTGCCTCACGCCCCGGGGAAAGAACTCGTCAGTGGCGAGTCGGCGCTATATTTGGGGCGGCATTACCGCATTGAAGTGGTCGAATCCGACCTGTCCGAGATCCGTTTCGCCCAGCGCTTTTATATCCCCGCCTCCTATGTTCAGAATCGGAAGACCGTTTTGCGGGAGTGGTATATCCAAAAGGCCCACGAAAAGATTCTGCCACGGGTGCGCCATCATGCCCGCCAGCTTGGTGTAGCCTTCAACAAGGCCAAGATCGTAGATAGCAGCTACCGCTGGGGGTCGTGTACCGTCAAGAACAACGTTAACTTCAACTGGCGGTTGATAAAGGCGCCCATGTTCATTATTGACTATGTCATCGTTCATGAGTTAGCTCATCTGTTGGAAGGAAACCACACATCAAGGTTCTGGAATATTGTCAGGTCACAATCTCCGATGATGGACAAAGCCAAGCAGTGGTTAATGGAGAATGGGAACATCTTGGAAGAGGACGTGTAGGATTGACGTTTGAATGATAACTTAATTTGATTAGGCGCCAAATTTGCTCTGTCGAAGAAGTCGGATGGCGAGTAGAAATATCTTCGACTGGCATCTTTCGGGCCGCTAGAGACAAAGAAACCGCTTGATGTATTAAATGGTTGAAAGATGCCATCAAGTTGCGGGCATTTACCAAGTCAAAAGGTGCCACTCTGGGAAGCCCCATGGAAACCCTACTCCGACAATGGCTGATGCTTCGCCTGATTCCGCGCCAGCCTCGCCGCATCAGCACCGCCGAACTCGAACACAAACTGAACGAACAGGGGTATCAAACCACACGACGAACCATCCAGCGCGACCTCGACAAGCTGTCCCGGCATTTTCCGCTGGTCAGCGACGGTCGTAAACCCGCCGGCTGGTCCTGGCAAAAAGACGCCGAGACCTTCGATATTCCTGGCATGGGCCCCAGTGCGGCACTCACTCTGCGGATGGTCGAATCCTTCATGCTGCGCATGCTTCCCGGGCAATGTGCCCGCAGCCTGGAAGGACACTTCCGGCGCGCCCAAACCATTCTCGACAAGCTTTCCGGTGGCCACGCCCACTGGCCGGAAAAGGTGAAGGTTGTTTCGCGCACCCAGCCGCTGCTCCCGCCGGACATCAGTGAAGAGGTCCTTGAGACCATCACTGAAGCCCTCTTCGGAGATCGCTGTTTCAGGGGACGCTATCGGTCGGCAATCGACGGCCGGGAAAAACAACTGCATTTCCATCCCCTGGGAATGGTCTTTTCCGACGCCGTCATCTACCTGGTGGCTCGTATCGACGATTACCAGGACGTCCGCCACTACGCCCTGCACCGGTTTTTGGAAGTCGAACTGCTGGAACAAGAGGTTCAACGGCCCGATGGCTTCGATCTCGAGCAACACATGCGCAACGGCCGTTTCGAATGGCCTCTCGAAGAAGGCAAGACCATCCGCCTGCGTGCCCGTTTTGCTGCCGGCGCGTCACGTCACCTGCAGGAGCGGCGGCTCAGCGAAGACCAGACCATAACAGAAGATGGCAATGACCACGTCATACTCGAAGCCACCGTTCTCGACAGCCATCAATTGCGCTGGTGGCTGCTCGGATTCGGCGATACGGTCGAGATTCTGGGGCCTCCAGCCCTCCGCCAGGAGTTCAAAAGCATCGCGGCCAAACTCCACCAGTTCTACCAATGAAACCAGCGGCCCCTCCCCGCCCGGAAACAGCAGATCGGAGCCCCTGCATTCCTTGTCACCAATGCGACATCGTTTGTCGCATGCCTGGATTATACAGTTGAGCAGGATGCCGATTGGGGCGAAAACCCTGCGGCCTTGATGGCATGCCCACGCCGCATGTCCCAGAGAATCGAACCGATGTGCAACCGGAAACTATTCAACAACCGGCCCGTAGACAAGGACACGAAAGTCCTGTCCAAACGGTACCTGACTTTCGACGGCAATAACGTGCTGTGGGAAAAATGGCTTTGGGACGGCATCAGGGGCAATACCCTGGTCTTTGTGGCCAGCCAATTCGGAGGCATCGCGGATGACGAGCTCGTTCGCATCGCCCGGCAAATCGCCGGACTGCCCGGCGAAGCCAGCACAACCCTGAAACGAACGGGTGACTACATCTTCTTCAACTTCGGGTTCAGGACAAGCTGATGACAACGACCGGTTCTACGGGATACGACATCATTGGCGACATTCACGGCCATGCCGACGCTCTGCGGGCTCTGCTGCGTCAGCTCGGCTATCGCCAGCACAACGGATGCTTCCGCCACCCGGAACGTCAGGCGATCTTCGCCGGCGACTTCATCGACCGGGGACCCGACAATCTCGGCGTGATCGATATCGTTCGTCGCATGGTCGACGGCGGGGCAGCTCTCGCCGTCATGGGCAACCACGAATACAATGCCATCTGCTACCACACCCGGCATCCGCAAACAGGCCAGCCGCTGCGGCCCCATTCTGCCAAGAATACCGCGCAACACGCTGCCTTTCTGGCCGAATTTGCCGGCCGGGAAAGCCTTCTTGTCGAGACCATTGCCTGGTTTCGGTCCCTGCCTCTCTTTCTCGAACTGGAAGGCCTGCGGGTCATCCATGCCGAATGGGACGCCAGATTGATCCGGTCGCTGACCGGCAACGGCAGCCAGCCAACGAACACCTTCTGCCTCGACGATCACTTCCTGTTTCGGTCTGTCGATGACCGGACATCGGAGCACCGGATCATCGAAACCCTGCTGAAGGGCACCGAAATCCCTCTGCCGGCAGGATGTGTTCTTCAGGACAAGGACGGCTTCGCCAGACAGGAAATCAGGGTCAAGTGGTGGCAAGCATCCGGCAGAACCTACCGGGAGATTGCCATGCTGCCGGACGACCAGCTGCCAGCTATCCCGAACCTGCCACTGACCGACAACGGGAGGAACATCTATCCCACCGGGGAAAAGCCCGTGTTCTTCGGTCACTACTGGATGAGACCACCTGTCAGGCTGCTGACCCCGAACGCCACCTGTGTCGATTTCAGCGTCGCCAGGGGAGGCGTCCTGTGCGGTTACCGGTGGAACGGAGAGAGGAAGCTGCACCCCGAAAATCTGCTTTTCGTGTAGCCCACCGCAGAAAGGAGGTTGCGATGAACCGTGAAGAATGGCTGGCGCAAATCAATGAAAATCCGAACACCAACCTCCTTTTTCTCTCAGTGGAAAATACCATGCTCCTGTTCTTCGACCCGCCCTTTCCCGATGTCAGGGGAATGAGTCATTGCAAGGAGGCCCTCAAACTCATCGAAAAGCCCTTTTTCCTGATTGCCTACTCCAGCCGATTCGACCGGAAGGAGAAGGTCGAATTCTTCAACAAAGTATCGAGAGAACGGCTGGAATCGGAACTTGAACACAATTTCGATTTTCTTGTTCCCGACAGCTGGATTGGCATCCAGAAATCCAGCAAAGATGACATCTCAAAAGATCTCATCAAATTCTGGGACGATTGTCTCTATCCGCAAAAGGTGAAAAGGCTCGCGGCCTTTATCGATGGACGTATCAAGAAAGACGCCGGATGGGGTTACGAACCGATAGACAGTACGATCATGCTTATTCAAACACCAGGGCGAATTGTTGAATACGTCGACATTGTCAGTTACGAAGAACGTGGGCATGGATACAAATGTTTTCATGCGGTTGAAGCAAAAAACATTGAAGAGCTGAAAAATTTTCTCCGGAAGAAAAACGTGAAATATGTCGACCTGAAGAGCATGAACCAATGGGACGTTGAAAGTATCTTCGCAAGAGGTCTCGAGGTCGACGAGCTGACGGAAAAAGACTACCGGTGGCTGACACGGGTCTCGGAATACAGCAACAGATATATTTCTTTTTAAACAGGCACATGGATGCCAAAGCAACATGAGCAACCAAAGGAGGCAAACAAATGCTTATATTTGCAAGATCAAGAAACTGCGAGAAATGTCGCAACACATACAGCAGATATACAGAGCAAGAGATGCCTCGATACTGTACCAAGTGCCAAAAAGAAGTCTATTACTGCGACACGTGTGTTCCCTCAGGATGCCCACGGTGCAGAGGAAAACTGGTAGATATTTGGGAGTCTTCCAAGGACGAGAGGGGAAGCACGATATTGTTCTGATGCCCCGGGCAGGCACGAATCAAATCCGCTGGCGGCCAACATGGAGGCAGCCATGTCGCCGGGCTGACAAAAGAGACAGGGGCCGAGGCCATTTGCGACCGGCAACTGGCTGTCATCCAGAAATTCGGAATGCAGCCGAATGCACATTTCATTTTGACATGCCGACATATGCCACAACCCATGACATTTGATCGCCGGAGGCAGCCTATGATCTCTGAAGAAATCAAGAAGAAAATCTCAAAATTTAACGATACCGGAGAATTCATGGATTTTATCTACGATAACGAACAACTCGACAATGCAACAAAGAAAGCCATCCTCTCAGAGGCTTTCAAGAGGATTGCAAGCGGTGATGACCTGGAACGGGTCATCTTTATGGCAATCGACGATTTAAACGATTTTGACACCGCGAAAAATTTTCTTATTTCAGGGTTACACCACATCACTTCAATCGAAGAATTGAATCATTTGTCACTCATGGTAGAAGGTATTGCTTACGGGGAAGAAGACCGAAACTTGTTGCAATGGTGTCAAAATGCGATGTCGGAAATAGCGAAGAGGAAAAGCTCTCCCTATGTGAAGATGCTTGATGCTCTTCATAAATCGTACAAATACAATCAGAGAGTTTACGTTGATCGTGCATTGCTCGACAAAACCAGACCTGTTCGCGTGCCCGTTTTCTCTGGACCAACCGGCATGGGCAAAACGACCACCATCAAGAAATTTGCCACAGAGATGGGGTTTGATTTCATCGCCCTTGAAGGCAGCGTCCTGACGGCCGGCGATCTGTTGACGCACATCCAGGTCACCAAAGAAAAGATCATGAAGAAATCGTCAAAGGGAGTGGTTGTCCTTATCGAGAGGTTCAACCAGCTCTGCGACGAATGTAAAGACATCATTCAGCAGTATTCTGATGGCGACATTGACGCTGTTGGAAAAATTGTAAAATCTGCAGGCGCTTTAAAAAAGACAGAGCACAGATTCCGTATCACGCCAATTACCGAATTGTTTGTCGTTGGCGAGGTCACAACCTAGTTTGCGCGCATTGGTCGTAAGCTTCCCAGTCAATTAACTGCCAAGCTTACACCATTATCTTTTTGCAAGGCAGCGGTTGCCAAGGTGCCGCCCGATTCATCCCTACCTTAGCAGGGGCGGCAGCCAGAGAGTCGCCTGGTTCATCATTGCTCGCAAGCTTTATAATCTGAGAGTGTGGCTTTTTCGGATTATCCACATTTTCGGGGGAAGGGTAGTGTGTTGGTGGCAAGTGCGGGGACCATCCCATAACTATCTAGCCGACGAACTAGCAGCATTTGAGGCTAGGTTTGACTCCTTCTTTTGAGTCGGTGCATCCTTTTCCCATGTTTTGCCCCTTTCTGCCTTGGTGTTCGTTCTAATGGACACGTCCTTGAGCCTCGTAGGCTACCAGATTTCTCAGCCTGCCTCAGATGCATTGTGGAGTTTTTCGGGGACGACTAACCTGACTGTCCGCTGCTGGAGAGGCTCTTTTCTCAACCTTGTTGGGGGTGCTTCGTGTGGTCGCGTTTGCGTTCGCGTTTGTCCACGATCTTGTCGTGAACAATCACGAAAATTGCGAAAGCCGCGAGCAGATATCCAGCGATGACCATGCAGCCCATGTTGATCCTCCTCTTACGATACCTTAGCACACCTCCGGAATGCACTCCCACCGCGTCGTGTAGGCCGGTGACAGGTGTGCCCGGCGCATGAACCAGTCGGTCTGCGGCCGCTGGCCACCGAACCAGATCTTGCCTCTGCCACTGTGGTTGATGGCGTCGATGGCCCGCATCAGCCTGTCGCTCCGGTCCTGGTCATCTCCGGCCGTGAACAGATCGGGCTGTACCTGGTCCGGCGAACAGAGATCACCGAGCATCACGCCGGCCTTAGCGTAGCGGCAGCCGTCCTTCCAGATGTCGTCGAACAGGCGGGTGACCAGGGCCAGAATCGCCCGGCTGTCGGCGCTGGGACAGGGCAGCGTGCCGGTGGCGGCGTTGCTGTAGCCGGGCCCGCTGCCGTCGAACGGGCTGGTCCGGATGAAGAGATGAACCATGCGGGCCAGCAGTTCCTCCCGCCGCAGCTTTTCGGCGGTGCGGGCGGCGAATTCGCACACCGCCTGGCGCACTTCCGCATAGCCGGTCAGCTTCTCGCCGAAGGAGCGGGAGCAGACAATCTGCTTTTTCGCCGCCGGCATTGCCTCCAGTCCGATGCAGCTTTCCCCGTTCAGCTCGCGCACGGTCCGCTCCAGCACCACCGAAAAGCGCCGCCGGATGCGGCGCGGCTCCATGCGGGCCAGATCGAGCGCCGTGGTCACGCCCAGCTTCTGCAGGCTGGCGGCGATCCGGCGGCCGACACCCCAGACCTCGCCGACAGGCGTGATCGCCAGCAGGCGCCGCTGCTTGTGTGGAGCACTCAGGTCGACAACGCCGCCGGTTTCGGCGAATCTCTTGGCGGCGTAATTGGCCAGCTTGGCCAGGGTCTTGGTGGGCGCGATGCCGACACTCACCGGCACACCGACGTGCCTGCGGACGGTGGCGCGGATCTCCTGTCCGTACGCGACCGGTGAGGCAACGCCGCTCAGATCGAGAAAGGCCTCGTCGATGGAATAGATCTCCAGGTCGGGACTGAACCGTTCGAGGGTCTGCATCACCCGGGCGGAGATGTCGCCGTAGAGGGCGTAGTTGGACGAAAAGACCCGGACGTTGTGCCGCCTCACCGTCTCCCGCACCTTGAACAGGGGCACGCCCATGCCGATCCCCAGCGCCCTGGCCTCCGGACTGCGGGCGACAATGCAGCCGTCGTTGTTGGAGAGCACGACCACCGGCACCCTTTTCAGGTCCGGGCGGAACAGGCGCTCGCAGCTGCAGTAGAAGTTGTTGCAGTCGACCAGGGCGAAACGTCTCATGGCTTGCGCAAACTATGGATGACCGTGGTCACCACGCCGAAGATCTCCAGCTCGGCCCCTTCCGGCACCGGCACCGGCGCGTGCCGGCGGTTCATCGGTACCAGCCGCACCTCGGGCTTCAGCTCCAGCCTCTTCACCGTCAGCTCGCCGTTGAACTCGGCGATGACGACATCGCCGTGCCGGGCCTCCAGCGAGCGGTCGACCACCAGTACGTCACCGGGAAAGATGCCGGCCTCGATCATCGAGTCCCCCTGCGCCCGGACGAAATAGGTGGCGGCGGGATTTTTGACGCACAGTTCGTTCAGGTCGAGGGTGCGCTCCTTGTAGTCGGAGGCCGGCGAAGGGAAGCCGGCCGGCACCGCATCGAGAAAGAGAGGAATGTCGAGCCGGGCAACATCGCCGGCACGACCGATCAGGTTTGCCTTCATGCAGGTCTCCGGTCACTCTCGGACTTATGACTTTGGATTCGGGGAAACAACAACTATTCGGCCTAACGGTCTCGGCGAATATCGGGGTTTTGTCCCAATTTTCACCATTTCAAGACCCAAATATCGAGTTGCGGGCCTCAATCAACCGCTTGGCTGGTGAAGAGCAGGAACTCAATGGCGAAAATTTGGTACATTCTTTTCGTTGTCAGTCGTTACATACTCCCCCTCACTCAACGTCTAGATAATCAAAGCGGCCTAGCCGCAACAGATTTTCCCTGGCACGTTCAGCGTTTTCCCGGATCAGAGGATCTTCAGCATTCAGGCCAGCTTTTAGAATAGGTTTGGCCTCGTCGGCCGAAATGTACATCTGTGCGTCTTGGTCCATGGTATCCGTGATTTTCGTAAAACATTCAACGACCAATGACAGATGCTCCGGAAGCAGTTTGTTTAAAGTTCTCACCTCCAAGGAAAGGCCTACATCCTTCCCGCACCCAAGATCGAGAATCTTCGCGTAAGAGCGTAAACGCCACTCAGGATCGAAACATTCAGCTTGCAGCCAAAAGGTAAATTCCTTGAGTTCCAGCGGCTCAGCGGCTTCAAGACGCCAATCGAAATAGGCGATTGCGCGATCGGTCAACTCTTTGTCTAGGTGTTTACCGCTGTTTCTCAGTGAGCGGCCCACATGGTCGAAGAGCTGAGCCCAACGTTTGCGGTCATCGCTGGTCTTGTCATAAAAACGTGCTAGTAGGCTTTCTTCACCCGTTAGAGGGTAGACTTGCCAAATGTAGTAGGTGAAAAGGTGCTGGCCCAACCTGTCGACAAGCTCCCTACCGTCGTCTTTCGCGGTCGTCAGGACATTCAGGTTTTCAAGCGCGTATTCGAATTCCTTCCGCAGAATTTCAAATGTCACCTTGACCGGCCGGTTGAAGCGGATATAGCTGCCAAAAGCATCTCGCCAAACAGGCACATTTCCTTGAGGGAACAGGGCGCCTCGTTGGGTAATGGCCCAATCCCGATTGAGGGTGCAGAGGTTTCCAAAGTGCATCCCCAATAGCGCATGTTCAGGTCGGGTTAACGGGATTTCAGCATCCTCGGTTATACGTTTAATGAGGATGTCGGTCACTTCTGGCAAATGATCTTCTGGTGACTGACGGCGAACCCAGAAGCCGAAATTGACAAGAGACTCGAGAGCCCGACTGCGAGTATTGTTGATGGCCTCGGTGATAGGATCGTCTCGGTTAAGCAGCACCGGGCAGTTGTGATCGAGTCGCCAATCAAGCTGACAACACGCCTTTCGAAGCAGAGCGGCAAGGCCGTCTCTTGCGGTAATTGGGGCATTCGTATCTTTGTTCACACATGCGTCAATGAAATCAACCACAGCCCTGCGTGAGCTGCCCCAGTCCGGATGGTCGCGTGACTCGTCTCGCGGCTCGGGTTGACCTTCCACCCGCGCCGAGTCCGGATGCGTCAAGACCCACGCGCAGAACTCCATCCATTGGTCCAGGTTGCCGAAATTCTTTTCCTTGACGAGCTCAAGCATGGCTTTGAGCATGGCGGTGACATAAACTGGCCGTGCAATCCTGTCACGGTTCGTCATCCAGAAAGCTAGACGCTCGCCATCTGGCGCAATCTTTTCTTTGAACAGAGCCTGAAAGACGCCAGCAAGCGCGGAGATATTGATCTCAACCAGCCAATTATCCTTATCTCGATGCTCCTCGTCCCAGTCGTTCAGATAGGCCAGAAGCTCCTCATCTGTGAAGCTTTCGAGATCTTTGACGGACTTCGGACTCCGGAAAGTGACAGTGCCTCCGGTTACCCCGCCGTAGGGTGAATAACTGTCATCGGTAACAGCTTCAGCTTGGGCTTCGTCTTCCAGCTTATCGAAATAATTTCGAACTTCTCCACTTAGCAGTGCGGCAAATGGGCGTAGCTGCATGCGGTGAAAATAGCGCTGACGTTGTTGAAAAGCCTCTTCACTGTATCGCTCACCCATCCATTCGCGAAAATCCTCTTTCGAAGGACCGCTGAGAATGGCGTCGAAAATAGCTTTTCGTTCGTCCTCGCTGAGCAATCGGGTACCGAAGTGTTCACTGGCTTTGCGGATCATTAATTGGAATTCGTAGTGATGCTCCCACTTTGAATAATCATCATGCCCGAGGATCTGCTCGCGTATCCATGGGAGGGTCTGATCATTCGGATGTGATGCGTAAAGATGCTGACGCAGACGCTTAAACACCTTCCAGCGATGATTTCGTAATGCCTGATCCAGGGCGTCAATGGATTCCGGAGCCTTGTCATAGACCTGCTCGCAGGCATAGGTCAACGTCTGCACCAGGGTTTCCTTCACATCCTGATAGTCACGTTCCGGCTTATCCAACCTCCGACACCAAATTTCCGAGAAGTCTTCGTCCCTCCCTTTTTCGAAATCTTCCGGATGCATTCCCAGGCGGATCATGCTTGCCACCGCGTCAATCAAGATGCGGGCAACCTGATAGGGTTCATGCTCGGCCAAGGGGCGAACACCTTTTTCAAGGATTTGCTGATATTCCCATTGATCAAAACGCGGGATCGGCTTTAGCGAGGTGTCCCAATCTTCAGGGTTTTCTTTCCGTCGGGACCGCTTTTCCTGTTCACGAGGGTCTTTGCGAAATTCGACAAGCTTGAGTAATAAGGCAGGCGTAACTTCTGAAAGCTGTGAATCAAAAAGGAAAGGCTTTTTCAGTAAATTAATAATGAGATTATGACCCCACCGGTAGTTTTCAATAAAGGATGTGATAAATCGAGAAAATCTCAAAGTCGCGTCAGCCGAATCGGCCTTTAACACAATCTTCAATATTCCTTCCAAAATTCGAAAATTATTCGTATTCGGAAGTTTTGAAATTATATCCATCACATCAGCAGGTGCAGCGTCAAAAATGCGTATCAGATACTCAAGGGGGGGCCACCATGGAAAAACACAATGTCCTTCCGTGGTCTTCTCTACGTCGGGGGGATTGAGAAAATATCCTTTTTCCGAAAGATATTGTAACCAAACAGCGTCGTCAGCATTTTGGAAAAAATAATCGTAATTAGATCCTCTGCTCTCCAACAGTTGCATGACCCGCTCAATTTCAATCGGAGTCGCCTGGCTGCCGCGAGCGAGTATGGCTTTCAGTTCCGTCAGATCTTCGGTTGTAATGGGTTTCGTAAGGTCAACGTCACCGGGCAACCTGTCTTTTCCTGACAATTCAGGCAGAAATGCCTCGATGTACTTTTCCAGATCAGGGAAATAGAAGATATAGCGCCTGCTTGCGCAGGCTTGGCTAAAATCACCGTCAAAACCGATGACGGCAATGTTTGCGTGGTGCTGCTTATGGTACTTGTCCAGTGCGCTGATAATAAACGCGTCTGGAAATTCCTTCGGTTTCTTTTCTGAGAAAGGAGGACGGATTTCAAAATACCAGTCAATAACATCCTCCAGATTGACAGCAATGGGCAGGTTCTCAACGACAAAATGCTCCTTGAAGGAAGACCAATGGCGGTGCATCTCTTCAATGCATTTCGTTTTTAACTCTTCTTCGGACGGGAGTTCAACAAGGGCCAAGCTATTGATAGGGTATGCTTTATGAGCTTTTATGACAGCATTAGCTGCCTTTTCAGCCTCTCGTTCAAAATGGCGAAATAACTCGCGCTCCATAATCTCCGGAACGATCAGGCGGAGACCGCCTTTGGCAAATGTATCCGTTAAGGCGGTAAATGCCCTTGTGTCAAAACGGAGGCCTTGTCTTTTGAAAAACTCAGTGTCGATATATAGAGAGGTCGGGACATGTCTCATTGGTAACCTCTGTCTATCTTGGTTTCTTCAAACATTCCCAATATACAAAAGCTATTTGTGCTAAAGCAAACGTTCTTTGCCGATTTCACTCAAATTTGTGCGAACCTAATTGAAACTATTGGTTGTGGGCCAGCTTTGGCCGGCCGAGAGGTACAGTCAAGATTTTATTTAATGCGTATTCTAACGAAATTCAGCCTTTTTACCGTCAACTCGCCGTGCCGGGCCTCCAGCGAGCGGTCGACCACCAGCACGTCGCCGGGAAAGATGCCGGCCTCGATCATCGAGTCCCCCTGCGCCCGGACGAAGTAGGTGGCGGCGGGGTTTCTGACGCACAGCTTCGTTCAGATCAAGGGTGCGCTCCTTATAGTCGGAGGCCGGCTAGGGAAAACCGGCCGGTACCGCGTCGAGTAAGAAAGGAATGTCGAGCCGGGCAACATCACCGGCGCGACCTATCAGATTTGCTTTCATGCAGGTCTCCAATCTATCCATCTGTTCGCATCGCGAAGGGTACAGGTCGCTTGTGACAGAAAACGACGTGTCATGCGAGATGAAGGATAGCAGACATTGGCCGTGTGTAAGGGGGTAGCTTCAGTCTTTTTGGGATAAAGAATTTCTTCATCAACAACCATTTTTCCGTTGGTATCTAGTTGTTCATAAAAAAATCTAACAAACCGGGGGAAGGTCACAGTTGCCGGAGTGTCGCTTGATTCATCCTTCCCCCGGTAGGGCGGCGGTTGCCGGAGTGTCGCCCGATTCATCCCTTTCCCCGACAAGGTGGTGGTTACCGAAGTGTCGCCCGATTCATCCCTTCCCCAGGTAGGGCGGTGGTTACCGGAGTGTCGCCCGATTCATCCCTTCCCCCGACAAGGTGGTGGTTACCGGAGTGTCGCCCGATTCATCCCTTTCCCCGACAAGGTGGTGGTTGCCGGAGTGTCGCCCGATTCATCCCTTCCCCTGGCAGGGCGGTGGTTGCCAGGGTGTCGCCTGATTTATCCTTCCCCCGACTGAGCGGCGGTTGCCGGGATGTCGTCTGATTCATCCTAGCTCGCAAACTTTATAATCTGAGAGCGTGGCTTTTTCGGATTGCCATAAAGCTCCCGAATTTCTGGACACTGTTTTGCACAAAAAAACACGCCGCCTCCGCCATGAGTACATGGGCGGCGTGCACCTGGCTGGTGTGATGTAAGCATGGCGCTGGGGCAGTCAATGCCGGTTGAATCGCTCCTTGAACGCCAGGAGGGCCTAGCGCAGTTTTTCCACCGTGTCGAAGCCCTGCACCCACAAAAGCTTCTCCTTCGGGGTGCGCATGAAATGTTCGGTGCGGGCCTGCAACCAAATATGTGTCCAGTTTGTTTGTGGAATACAAGTGCTTGAAAATATTATATAAAAACCATGAAGTGCATTTTTGTGTAATTTTTTTTCGCGAAAATGTTGCACCCTCCCCCTTTTATATAGGTGAGGGCCTTTGTGCCTTATCACGCTATTCGCGGGCGATTGGCTCGGCATTTACGGAAGAGGAGGTGTGTGGCATGAAAAAATATAATACCTTTTATCTTCAATTCTATAATGTAGGAAGTCGAAAAGTCACAAATGAAGTAGCCGAATTGACGTATAAATTTTTGTCTGCAGCAAAAGATTTAATCAATATTATTAACAATATTTTTGATGGTAGTTTAAGGTTTTCTATATATCATGAAGACTATAAAAATAATTATAATGTAAAAATTTCTATCTCTATAGAATATCAACGATCATATGGTGAATTTGTAAATGTTGTTTTTGACGCGTTTTTTTCAATGTTGCTTTCGATGCTTGATGGAGGCAATAAGGCTTGCAGTCAAATTAAAATATTATTTGAGTTCAAGTCGCTTGCTCAAGATAATGGTTTTTCAGTGTCGCCTATCTATTTTTCTGAAATGGAAAATACTATAAAAAAGGTTGCTAGTGTTGTAGTTAAAAACACCTCTATTCGCGCAGTTCTTGTTCCTTGCTGGTCTGTTTTTAAAAATGAATCAATAGGAAGTGTCAAATATTGTGATAAAAGTTTAGAAGATGAGAAAGAATCTGATGTCGAATTGTTCTCCTCGCCTAAGGAAGATAATTTTACCAAAATTGTTTTGGAGGTTCTGCCGGTCGTAACATTAGTAAAAAATGGTGTTAACGTTCGAATTGATGTTGTTGGTGATGTAGGTAATTGTAATATCTCACAAGATGCAAGGAATAAGATTAAAAAATTTGTTCGTAACCTTTTTCCTGCAGGTATGAAAGCTGTTTTAGAGGTCAGCAGGAAAGGTGTTACGATTATAGACTTGGATATTTAATGTGGCGAAAGACGTTGTCTTTTTTGGGGCCAGAACAAGTCATGTTTTGTTTCATGGCATTTAGTATGCGTTTCTTGACACTAGAAAAATCACCACCCCCACCAAATTGACCAGCTTCCTGTCTGTCTCGACCAGTTTTCCGTCATGGAGGAGATAGCGGATCGGGATCCGGATCTTGCCGTTGGGCAAGTTTTCCCGGCACTGCGGCGGCGCGGCATGAAGGAAACGGCCTGTCGCCGCTCTCCATTTTCTTTCAAGGGATCTCGGCGATTTTATACGTGTGAAGCGAGGACAATGAACAGTGATCTCTGCCGTGGGGATTCCTAGGCATTCCAAAAAAGCGAGCGCCTGGTGCGCGATATGAATGTGGCTTATTTCAATGTGATTGTGGCGCACTCTGAACCCATCGAGAAGTGCTTTCGCCGCTGTTGGGGGTTTGTTGCGATCGTCTGATTTTGCCACCTGTTCAAACAGAACCTGCAGAACCTCCATCTCCGGTTTGGACTCCGGCCATTTGAGCTGAGTGGGGAGTTGGTCCTTGTGCTCGACGATCCTTTCGTAAAGCAACTCCGATAAGGTCTTCTCATCGGGCTTAAAGGCTGGGGTTTTTCGACTCCTTGCCTCCTGAAGGAGAGGGTGTGCCAGTGCCTGCCGGATACTGTCGTCGAGTGGTGGAAGGACCTTGTCCAGGGGATGTGTCTGCTTCTTCAGTAGGTTCTGGCCCATGCGCCGGCCGCGTCCCGTCAGCCTGGCGATAGCTTTTGTCGTAAGGGGAGGGGCGCTGTCTTTTCGCTGGCTGTTATGCACAACGAGTCTGTCGCACAAGTGGATGTAAGATGTCAGAGTCGTGTCCGTGCTGGCATGGCCAAGCAGCATGGCCAGGCAGAAGAGAGCCTTTTTGCTGGTCGCTCCGTCTCCCAGCAGATGTTCGCGCAACCGGATTCGATCGGCGGCGGAAAGGTCGTCATCAGCCAAAATGGAGGATTTGCTTTCAGTCGGTTCGCAAAGCAGGCTGGTCAGCAGATTGTTGGCGAACGTATGGCGCAGACCATGAAGCGTCAGGGTCTCGTCGCCTGTGACCTCGACCATCTTGTCCCGGATGGGACCGACCAGGGCATTCAGAGGCGTTGGCTTCATGTCGAAGGGAGCATCCGCGAACAGGGGCGCATCGTCTGTCGTTCCCGGCTCCTTTCTGCGGTAGGTGAGCCATGTTCTGACGAAGTCCAACTCTTCTTTGGGCAGTAGCAGCCAGAGGGGCAGTCGACGCCGAGCTTGCCTGCTTTTAATGCCGCGGAGCCGGTTGCGTTGTACCAGAATTTCGAGTTGCTCCCGTCCGACACATTCTTCAACCAGAATTCCACCGAGCTCGTTGATGCGCATGCCGGTACGGTAGAGCAGAACCAGGGCGACCAGGGTCATGCGCTGACGGCGGCTGAGGTCTTGTCTCCTCTTCCACCCCATGGCACTGCGCAAATCCCTGTACTCGCCGACCGATAGCAGGTTGGCCCGTACCTTGTTGTCCTTCTTGTATACGCGGATTCCGCTCTTCTTCAAATCGACGAAAAGGTCCGGGCACTCCTCAAAGAGGTGGAGATAGGACAAAAATTGGTTGAGTCGCTCGATGACCCAGACCGTTCTGTCGTTGATGATTTTGTCGTTATTCTGGTTCGTGCGTGTCCGAATAATCTCGTTTGCGGTTTTGCTGATCAGATCCTTGAAGTCATCTTCGTCCATCTCCGATATGTCATGCCCGACAGCATGCAGCAGAAACTCGTCATCGAACGCTTCAAGGTAGGAGATGACGGTCGATTTTGCCTCCGGTTGGACCTTGCGGTTTTCCTGCGGATAGATCCTTGCCGAAAGAAGTTGCATGGCCCAACGACCGAGCAGGGCTGTTGCTTCACTGAGTTGCTCTTGGTGGTCGGCCAAAAAGGTCGCGATGGCATTTTTGGTTTGTTCCGGGCTGGAAGGCGTCTGTTCTGTGGAGGTGTCGCCGGTTTTCCGGCTTGACGTATCGATGCGATGTCTCAGCTCACGAATCAGTTGTTTCTGCAGCTTGAGCCAATCCGTATGGTTGTCGGTAATGATGGCGCCTCGGCGTCGGATGCTTGGACGTTGATGGCCCACCGCCTTGTTGGTCAGCAAACGTACCCAAGCCGGATCGGGCAGACTGGCCGAAAGGATCTTGTTTTGCGAGTAGGCACTCAGGAACGGTTCGTTGGTGAGTGTGGTTCGTGCCTGTCCAAGGCGTAGCAGGTCTCGGAGGGTGGGTAAGGCATGCCCCTGTGCTTTCAGGTGCTTGCGGTAGGCCGCGTAGATCGACTTAAGAGAGAGGCTTTGTCTCTCCATAGGTCGTTGCGTTCGGGAGTAGAACTGCAGGATCAGGTTACGGGTTACCGGGTCGGGCAGCCAGCGGCGATAGAGCGTCGGATTCCGCTGCAGGCGCCAGCGCTCCTGGGGCGGGATGTCGTCAATGTCTTCCCGCCAGAGATCGACCCATAAGGTCTTCTGGTACAGGTAGACCTTGTCCGGCAGGGATTTGACGAGCGCTTCGGCCCATGTCTGGTGGTTGATGCCGCCGAACAAAACTGCGCTTACGAGAATCTGTCCCAGGGCAATAAGCGGGTCGTCAGGCGGTGGATTCTCCAGCTCTTTGACCAGGGCCTTCTCCAGAAGACGCGCTTGCAATACATGGTCGACTAGGGAAAGTTTTGCCAGATTTCTCGGTTTTCGGTTGATGACCGGTTTGGGTGGGATGGGGATGTCCCAATTTTGAACGTCCCGTCCTCTTTCCAGCCCCCGGATCAGAAAGGAGATTCGGCGATGGTAGACTCTCGGGTCCACCGGGTGCGGTTCGAGCTTCTCGATGAATTGACGTAGTTGGTCGAGGTTCACCTGAGGTCGGGCGTTGCCCTTGTAGATATCCGGAAGATAACAGCGCAGCTTGTCCAGAACATGAATCTGTTCGGGCTTGGTACTGAGCCCGTTGGGCCAGGCGACGCCAAAAAGTTGTTGCCACAGCTCTCCGGGGGGATCATCAAGGATCTGCCGAACCTTGCGGGCAGAAGCCTTTTGCATTTGGCTGGTACGGCCCGGCCTTTTGGAAGCTGGAAGTCCAGGTAGACGAATAATCTCTCTTCTCCCTCGCCGCTCAGGTGGCCATTGGATGGCCTTGAATCCAAGCCGTTCGAGCAGGCGCACAATGTAACGGCTCAACTCTTGCCGAAAGTCGTCCGGGTGCAAGGCCGAGGTCTGTGCCCAAGGTTCCTCTCCCAAATGCCAGTGCCCCAGTAGCGCCTCGATGACCTCCCAGTGACAACCGTCTTCCTGCAGTTCCGATTTGAGCAGGTGCCGTTGGACGTTGGGCGGTAGAAAAAAACCGTTTTCGGCCAAACGTCTGACGAGCTCCTGGCGAGTGACGGCAACAGGCTTCATCTCGGGAGAGAGGAAGAAGATGCTGAGCTCGGCCGGATTGTCCGTGCCTTTTTCGGTCTGAAAGTAACGGTTGATGTAGGTGTGGTAGTGATTGATCTGGTGGACACATTCCGGTGACAGCCATGCCAGGCGGCAGTGATACTGGTCAATGCCCGACTTGTCCCAGATGACGGTGAGTCCGTTGGCCGGGTCGATTCTCTGCGGAGGAATGTACGGTGTGTGGTTCGGCCTGAGTCCGGTGCAATATGCCAGGAAAAGTAACGTGTACAGCGTATAGCTGTTGTGGCAAGCAACCCATTCCTGCTGTGTTCGGGGAAGAGGTGTTTGGTCAATCTGTTCTTTCAGTTTATCGGCCAGATGTTGAACCTCTGCAAGCCGGGGACGACGCGGAGTACCGACAATCCTAGGAGGAGCCAGTGGGTACCGCTCTGGTATCCGGTCCTGCTGACCCGCTTCACGGAGAAGGTCGTTGCAGGCTCTGATGTAGAGTTGTTGCAAAAACTCCGGGTCAAATGCGGCGTAATGCACCCGGGTTCTGGCCAGGTAGATTTTACGCCCCAGCAGCAGGCTGGCAACTGCGATGTCCGAGTTGGGAAGGTTCGCCAACCGATAGAGAAGGTGGTCCTGGATCCGGTGGAAGGTCAGTCTGGAAGCCTTTTTCCGAAGTTTGGCCAACAAACTTTGGCAGGACGAAGGTGCGTTGCCTACAAACAGCTGTGTCGGTGTCGTCGAAGAACGGAGGGCCACATACCGTTCAATCAGCTTTGCCAGCGAGGGTGGCAGTGGCAGGTCAACATGGAACTGTCTTTGCCACGTCTGCTGCGTTGCCTCGGTAGAAGGCCGGGTTTTTAACTGGGGTTCCTCTGACCGAAGACGAAGACAACGGGTTTGCGAGATGTAGGTGTCTGGCCCTTCGGCGTTGTCGGGATGATCGACCACCAATAGGCAACGAATGCGTTTTGGATCAAGCCCGGCGAACAGCATGATGCCAAGCTGGATTCTCGCCTCGATGCAGTCATGTCTCGTTTCGCTGAAAATGCCTTTGACCAGAACCTCCAGCTCATGCTGGTTGAGATTGTCCCAAGAGCCCGGCAGCATCTGGTTCTCCCGGGCTTGGCGTTGTGTCGTGGCCCGAATGCTGTCCTGCTGAACGCGCTTGCCGTCGGGCAGGGTCCGTTGGAAAGCAAAAACAAGGCTGTTCGCTTCCGGTGGTTCGCTCTCCTCCTCCGTCGGCCGAAGGTCTTCAACCACAAGCGTGGCCTTTTCGCTCTCCTCTTCGAACGTTGTGTCATCTGCCCCTGAAGAGGTTTGTTCTCGATTGAGGTCGGGGAGGCTGAAAGGGTGAGGCCGGCACAGCTCAAGGGCTGTCTCGAGATAAGTGGTCAGGGGAGTGAGTTTTTCATTCTCGATTCGACGCAAGTCATCGAGAAATCTTTCCGGGACACATGGGCCCATCGGCATCTGGGCCAGCAAGGGATCGTCCGCAAGCCCGCGGACGGTCCGGAGGGCTCTGCCAAGCTGTTCTCGTGCCTCGCCTTCCCGATTGAGTTGCACGGTCAGGAGACGGACAAGAATGATTTGAGCCAGCAGTAGGTGCCAATGACCCAGATGTTCCGGGTTGGTCGGAAGGTACCCGAGGGTGGCAAGAAAGGGGCCTTCCGAAATTTGTTTTTGAAAGACATTGTTCCTGACCTCAGTTGGCCTGAGGTCCAGGCTGGGGAGATCGGTCTGGATTTGAGAGCGCTTTTGAAGAAGATGCTCTGCCAGAGAGAATGCGTCTTTCAGCCTTGCCCGGGCAGGTGCCCATAAAAGGTTCTTCGGGATGCAGAGCTCCAAATCTTTCCGGATTTGGACGAACGTTTTGAGGACAGGAAGGATGCGTTTTAAGGATGTCTCGACTCCGAGGATCTCGAGCAGATTCGCAAGGCAGACATCGTCGGACCTTGGTAGATGGGTTGCTAAACGGACATATCCAAGAATTTGCGTGTAGGACTCCGAGTTCATCGGGGTTTCAAAAATTGATAAAGCCGATACGTATCATTGTACAATTGAACGGTTATAAACGCTATGGGAAACAGTCATAGCTATAGGTAGGGTTCGTATAGGACATGGTTAGTCAACATGATCGAAAAGCGCATCATGTCTTGTTTTGTAACCTCGTCTCAAAGTTGGTACTTTGAGCTAGAATCTAGCCCTATAACCTGGAACCATTAACTCATGTCCTGTTATATCGCTAGCAATCTGATCAATAAAATTGTCTGCAGCCTGGTTGATGAACTCTGACAATAACCAGTTGTGTTGGCATTCAAAGTGTCTTCGGAGACGCTTTGGGTCATAACGAGTTAATTCACTTAATCTATGCATTACAATGTAAATCAATACTGGTGTTGGCCAAGGCAAAACACCATCTACCCTGTCGTTACGCTTGAAGTACCACAGTCGATGGGAACCATGTATGTATTTAATATCACGCCTGATTTTTTGGTGATACTTTATTAGTTGATTGATGCGTTCTGACTTTTTTGAGCCGCGGGAAGTATTCCACTTAAATCTCCTTTTTCTGCGTATAACAAACTTTGACTTAATGCCAATGTCTACTTCCCATCCGCGTTGTCTGCTAAAAATTTCCCTTTTCTTATATTTGTCATCGATGATTTCAGCGCAAAACCAAGCTTCGTTTCCCCTATTTTGACGGACAAAGTGAGGGTTTACAATAGGAATAAAAAGTTCTTGAGCTCCACGGTATGTGACCGTAAATGAGCGATGGACGAAAGGAAGGTTGTATAGTGCATCTTTAACAGAAACATGTCTGCCCGAAAGGTTTGCGCCGAAGTATCTTGATAGTGAAACAAATATTCCAGTCCCCTTAATTGTTGATAGCTCATTTGCAAGGCTTGTTTTGTTCCCGATTGAACGCCCAGACAAACCATGTAAATGTGAAAAGGAAATATTTTTTGATGATAACAAAGCTTTTGCTGCATTCAGCATACAATAGTAGGATGTTATCGCCTTAGATCCGTCTGGCAGAATAGAACTTGCTTTATAAAAGTTTTCTGCCTGTTTCCAATAAAGAACAGATTCTAGGCTAGAATTTCTTTTTAGCCACAACTCAACGTAATCGAATTGATCGCTTACGATAACTGTGGGTGCATCAAAGGTAGGCCTCATAAAAGCTTTGTGTGGCCTAATTTTTGCGTTCTTCAAAATTATTGCACGATGTGCCATTGATTTCGCTCCCCACCGCGCTTGGGGGTCCTTTTTTATAGCTCTATTGTAAAGGTTTCAGACGAATTTAGCCTCAATTACCCTGCTATGCCTTTTCGTCTATCTAATAATAACGGATTCCAATATCTGTGCACGGTTTTGCATCACGGAGAAAAAACAAAAAAGCCGCCCGGTTGGTTTTTCTCCCCGGACGGCTTTGTTCATCGTGTCATAATCCCCCTCTCGTATGAACAATCTTTTGTTAGCGTTTTTTTATTGCCTTGTCAAGGTTGTCATCGACTCACCATTGCCCCAGAAATACCAGAAAGTTTTGATCTGCTAGGCTCCCTGTCACTTCTTCAGTTCCACCGGAATCTGCCACGTGTAGCGTGCCTGCCCGCGCTCGACAATGTGGGCATAGCCGGCGGAAGTGGAAATGTTGCTGTGCCCGAGAGTTTCCTGAGCGGCCCGAATGTCCCTCGTCGCCTGGTAGAGCAACGCCCCACAGGTATGGCGCAGCGCATGGTAGGAAAGCCCGTCACGTTTCAAGCCGGCCTTGAGCAGATAATGGTTGATAACCGAGTTTACGCCCTGCCTGGTGATCCGGCCTTCGGGATGACCGCCCTTGCGGATCTGGACGAAGAGAGGTTGCCTCAGTTCGTCTCCGAAAACAGGGCCACGGGCTACAATGTGCCATCATCAAGTAAGACCTTGCCACTGATGCGGCCATAGCGGTCCTTGGTGACGACATCGACACGTACTGTTCTTCCGCCTACTAGGTCGAGGACAAATTTCTTTGCAGCCTGACCGAAGGGCTGGCCCGGTTTCTTTGGCCCGTGGCTGGTCTCCGGACAGTCAATCTCGGCCAAGCGGATTTTGACTGGCCGACCGCTATCGAGAACCTGAATCGTGTCGCCGTCGGAGATTTTGATGACTTGGCCCGTGAAGGAAGAGGCGAGGCAGGGGATGGCGGTCAGGAGTGTCAAGATTAGCGCCAAAATAATTGTTGTACGCATTGTATTTACAGGATAGTCGTCTGTGTTTGCAGGAAATTTGTTCTTGACAGCTGGTGGATGTGAATAAGGGTTAGAAACATACGTTTTTTATTGTTGAGGCAAGCTTAAGGCAGTCTGGTGATTTTCCAATACTCTGGCCAATAGATAAAATTTCAAAAAACAAACCATCTATGTTGTGATGTTTTATGCGATTTTCTAGCTTTGATACTCTGTTTGGCCTTTGATCCAAGGCCTAAATGTACTCCGCCTTTTACATTAGCAACGTATTTAATTAGCTCTCTTCTATTAATTGTTGCGCCAGCAACAATTGCACATGTAGATTCAAGATATTGATTTAGCGGAAATTCATACTTCATAATATGGTCAATTGAACCATTTTTACGTTCGGGTGGGCGTAGATGAGTGGTTCCTTTGGTGAGCATGTAGCCAGCTGCGTAGATGCCAGCGTGAGCAGCCCCGCCCGCGAGAGCAATTTCAAGATTGTTTCGGTCATAACTGCCAACCATAAGATCCAAATTGACACCGACAATTATGGGCTCTTTTTCTTTTCCAACCGCACGCCACGCTTTTCCAAGAATTCGCTCAACCAATAATCTGCGAAGTATAGGTGAGCCTCTACGGATTGAGGCTTCAGTTGCGTTTTCATTCCAGTCATTAGCAAAATATTCAATGTCTTGTGCAACAGTAATGATTTCTTGTTTTGTCATTTTTGGATTTTAACGACTAAGCTTACCTGCCGCTATGGAGCGCCAGCGGAGTAGTGGTCATGTGACGCGCCGTTCGGTGTCGTTAATCTGGCACATTTTTGCGTATCCACTCCCACGCTTTCTTTGGCAACCATCCCGACACATTATTGCGAACCTCGATAATGAGTAGGCTGTCGTTATCATCAATATGTGGCTTCAATTTCTCCCATATTTGTGATGGTGTGCTGTCTGCAGCGATAAGCCAAGTGGACTCAAGATAATGCCACCATCCTGGGTAGCTCTTAATCGCTTCATAGAGTCCTGCATAATCACGATTTGGAGCCGAGAGGTCGTAGTTAATTGCATAGGCCTTTCTCATTTCTCGTCTCCTTTCCTGATTGATGATTCTATATGTTCTGGCGTAGCACGATCTTTCGGTAATTTGTTTGGAGTATCTACTTCGTGATTTTCTGTTCCATAGGCCTTGCCACGATCAATAAGGTGAGCTTCCTTGTCAAATGTTAGGTTTTCTGGTTTGGACCAAACTAAGGCAAATACGGCCGTTGTTACAAAAATAAAAAGCCCTATACCAAGCCACATACCAGTAATCTTCTGTGCCGCATCAAGGTTAGCGCCTATCAGAACGGTTGCCAAGAAAGCCTCTACAATGAGGAGAGCAAGCACAAAGAAGCCAAGCGGAGTGTTGACTGCTGTAATAACCCGTTGGCGCTTTGACGCAGTCGAATTCATGTGGCCACCTATTCTCATACCATATCACCTAACGACCAAGCTCACTTTCCGCTATGGAGTGCAGCGGAATAGCGGTCAGGTGGAGCGCCTTATGCATTAATCCAATTTTTTTACTGATTGGGCATCGCATGCTTCACCATCTATATACAACACTGCATTATCATAGCTACAGAAATCGTCTTTTAATACTAAGACCTCCGAAGATGAGTATATAAAACAGTATGTCTTAATTAAAATATCTGGGCCATAGCCCCCAGTCAGGATTATTGTATGGCTATCTACTCTAATAAATTTGTTTTTATCTTTTGCTCCATAAACACAATCAGCGGATGAAATACTTGGCAACATTATGAAAAGGATTATAAACAAAAAAAATCTCAAAAAAGGCTTCATTTTTTCCTCTCCTTCGTATTGTATAACGGTTGGTGATAGGCGGACGTGACGTGCTGGCTCGAGTTGGCAGAGTCCTATTCGAGAACCGCCACTGTATCTTCGTTCCGCTTGATTACATTGTTAGATTTTTTTGATTTTATTTCTGAAATTAATTTATTGTATATAGAGTATATTTCATCAGGAAAGCATTCCAAATTTGTTTTATTTACTACCGCGTCTTCTATATAGTATTGTATTCCTGGATTGCGGAAGCGCTCAGAACAAAATTGAACACTATTAAGTGCAACAGGATAACGGCCTACCCATTTTATATAATTTGAAAGCTCTATTAATACTTGACGTTCTTTTGGGCTGAAATTGATTTTTATATCAATTTGATGTAAATTGTGCGTTTTAAGCTCATTTGGAAGTTTGGTGTATGTTTCATTTTTAGTTTTCAACGAAATGTTATTCTCTACAATCCACAAACCTTTTATAAGATTTTCAATGCCGAAAGCAGCTAAAAGTAATGCTTTTTGATAGAAAGCACCCCACAACATAAATTCCTTTTCTTCTTCAGTTATAGTATGGCTTGTATTTTCTTTTCTAATTGCTACGCATTTTTTCCATTTTTCTTTATATTCTTTAGATTCTTTTAAGAGTGCTTCGCCGCTTCTTAATGTATTGTACGCCTCAATTGCCCATGCAAATTCATTTTGAAGAATATTGTCGTATATGATTTTATTCATTTTTATAAATCTAACTTGTTATTATCTCTCCCCATCCTTTTTTCTGGATGGCCTACCTTGCCCCCACTACCCTGCCACGCTTGGGGCCATTTTATAGCTTTGTTATCAATGCGTTAGACGAGATTGTGACCAAATTGCCCTGTTATGCCTTCTCATCCATAGCAACGGATTCCAATATCTGTGCGCTTTTGCAGCTCAGAGAAAAAACAAAAGCCGCCCGGTTGGCTTCTTCCCGGACGGCTTTGTTCCTCGTGTCATAATCCCCCTCCTATAGAACAACTTTTTGTTAGCGCGTTTTTATCGCATTGTCAAGGTTACCAACAGGTTGCCATCGACGCACCATTGCCCCAGAAGTACAAGAACGCTTTGAGCTGCCAGATTCTCTGTCACCTCTTCAGTTCCACCGGAATCTGCCTCGTGTAGCGTGCCTGCCCACGCTCGACAATGTGGGCATAGCCGGCAGAAGTGGAAATGTTACTGTGCCCGAGAGTTTCCTGAACGGCCCGAATGTCCCTCGTCGCTTGGTAGAGCAGCGCCCCGCAGGTGTGGCGCAACGCATGGCAGGAAAGCCCCTCCCGCTTCAGACCGGCCTTCAGCAGATAATGGTTGATGACCGAGTTCACGCCTTGTCTGGTAATCCGGCCTTCGGGATGACCACCCTTGCGGATTTGGACAAAAAGGGGCTCCCCCAGTTCGTCTCCGGCAACAGGGCCACGGGCCACAAGGTAATCCCCCAGAGCCTGAGCCGTATCCTCGCGGGGGTAGATGAAACGGTCCTTGCCCTTGCCGTGGATCAGCAGCCGCAGGTCATGGCCGCTCCCCTCAATATCTGAGACGCAGGCCCGGACGATCTCGACCCGGCGTAGCCCTTCGAGTGCCATCAGGCCGATCATGGCCCGGTCCCGCAGGGCCTTGATACCGCCATCTGTCGGGATGGCCCAGAACAGCAACTCCGCCTCGCCCGCCGACAGGTATTTCATCTGTTCCTGTCTGGCCCGGCGCTCCTGAGGCGCCCTGACGTTGGCTGCCGGGTTCTTGTCGATCAGCCTCCTGTCCACTGCGGACTGGTAGAACCTGCGGATGGTGGTCAGCTTGAGCGAGATCGTTGAAGGCTTCGCGCCGGCATCAATCAGGGCCTTCCGCCAGGCTTTGACATCCTCGGTTGTGGCCTGTCCGGGATGGACATTATTCTCGCCGCACCAGGCCGGCCAGCTCTGGATCTGTCCCTGGTAGGTCTTCAGGGTGTCGGCACAGGCATCCCCGTTGGCGACATCGAGTTTGAGCCAGTCGGCAAGCAGGTCAGTTAGGTCCGGCGCGAGGGCAGGGGGCAGGGATGTTTGGACAAGTTCAACATGTTTTTTTTCTCCATATAGTTTCCCGGCCATCTATGCTCGACCACTGGTCGAGCGGAAATTTTCAAGAGCGAGGCGCCGATGGTGTCTTTTTGGGGCAATCCGGCCCTGAATCCTGGGGTTTCTCTTCAGTCGCACCTGTGGTCATCTGGGCTTGTGTCGCTTCATTTTCATCTTGTTCTAAGGGCAGGCTCACATAGTCCTTTGTTTGTCGCTCCATCAATCTCGACAGAAGCTCCTGATTGCGATTTTTGAAAACAAACGGAATTGCGATGACATCGACGGGGATAGATACGTAGAGATCGTAGAAGCCGACGAAAGGCGTAAGAACCCCGTAGGTACGCCAACCCCACCCTTTTGAGAACGGGCACAGAAGGATTCTCAAATCCTCGATGGTTGCGCCAAAGTATCTTGTCGCGGGTTTGCTCCCATTGTATGCGATTGTGACTCCGCAGCCAGCCAAGATTAGAGCCATCACAGCC
Organism: Geothermobacter ehrlichii; assembly: GCF_008124615.1. Taxonomy (NCBI): domain Bacteria; kingdom Pseudomonadati; phylum Thermodesulfobacteriota; class Desulfuromonadia; order Desulfuromonadales; family Geothermobacteraceae; genus Geothermobacter; species Geothermobacter ehrlichii. The sequence continues at coordinate 10,320 of NZ_VNIB01000014.1, read as the reverse complement.
ACGACAAGTTTGCGCAGAATTTTGCTGCCCGCCTGGACCACGGTCACCTGTGCCTCCTTGTTCTATTCTATTGGCTCGTCTGCTGGACTTTCTCAGGAGGCACAATCCTGCAGGTGCGCTCCTTGTGCTGCCACTTGGTGGCTCCAGCCCACGCCGGCCGCTCATGGTCGGTGAGCAGAACAGTGAGCCGTTTACTTTACGGAAGAGCAATTATGTAGAGTAAAAATTCGTCCAAAAACCGGGGCGCAAAGCCCGGCCGTCAATCAACAGTCACACTGGATAACCAGCCCGTTTTCTGTGGATAAGGTCGTCCCATGTTTCGGGACTGACTTGGCCCGTTGCCGTCTGCCTGTTTTTGGGGCAACGGGAAGGCGAATTCACTTCCACCAGGAAAGCAGCCACTGAATCTCGACGGCGAGAAAGTCCATCGAGAGAAATCCCCGTTTCCCGGCAACGACCAGGGCCAGGACAACAATCCCGACCACCACGAAGGTTTCCGCGATGGAGTCCGTCACGTACCAGCCGGCGCCGAATTTCCGGCCAGCCGGATTCAGCAGCGGAATACCGCCCTTGCTCAGTCCGTCTTCGGCCAGATGCAGCAGGCAGCCGATAACCAGACAGGCCGTTACCAGCCACGTCCACCAGGATATGAGCTTGATGGCCGGCAACAGGACAATGATAGTCAGAACATAGATGACTGGCCAGTGGGGCAGCGTCCGGTGCCGGGCAGGTCCGGCCTTCAGTGCATCCGGCAGGATCGAGCCGAGCCCGGCAATGAAGTCCGGCAGCAGTCGGCCGGTGGCGGCGAACATCACGCAGAAGGCGCAGGGCTTTTGGTTGCGCCACTTCATGGCCCGCTTATTTGTTGGCGTAGAAAGGCTTGCTGTCGGATTCCCTGATGGCCACCGGAGTCTCGTCCGGCTCGACCACCGGGCTGAACACATTGCCGGTCACGACCTGTTTATGTGTTCAGTAGAATTGATGTTGGCTGTTGGGTTGCAGCCTATGGTCAGCCGCCTGGCGCAGCTTGTTGCAAAAAAATACAAAAAAGAAATAATTTGTCTCATGAAATCATGTCTGTGCTAATTCCTGAAATTCAGTTTTTCTCGTTATTACAACATGCTATTGTGCTTTTTGTGTTTCTGTGTTTTTCAAGAAAAATGGCCTCCGGAGCCGAGTCACAGGTTCGAATCCTGTCGAGCGCGCCATTCAAGATCGATCGACGAGGGGCCGGTGAGAGTTCACCGGCCCCTCGTTTTTTTTGTTACGGATATCAGGCGAACGGCTTGCCTGGCAAATTCTGGCGCGCAACCATGCAATTTATGCACGGCGAGGTTCTGGTCTGCGGCGGCGAGCATTTGTTCTGGAGCGCAGCTTTCGGGTGCAGTCCGATCCGCCGGTATCGGGGAGTCGATGATCGGTTGAGGGTGTGTTCTCGGTAAAGTCCTTTTATTTCAATTGGTTGTCCAGTGAGGGCTGATGTCGTCCTTTCGGTTTGGTGACCTGTGTCCGGATGGAACCGGCTTTTTCTAGCGAGGATTGGCCCGGGTGCTGCAATTGATCTGGTTATATTTCTGGTTGTCCAGCCGTGTTTAGGGATTGATCTTGCGATGGAGGTGCCGATGAAACTGCCGATTCGTCTCCTGTTCTTGGCCGGCTGTTGCCTGGTCCTGTTTTCCTGCGCCGACAACGATGGTGCGCCGCCGCAACTGCAATCGCCAGTGCGTCTGTCCGCGGTCACGGACGACGGCCTGTGGGTCGCCGATCATCTCGGCGACAGGGTGTTTCTGCTCGATCGGCAGAGCCTGAAAATGCGGGACAGCTTCCCCGTCGGTCCCCGACCGGCCGGAGTCGTTGTCGCGCAGGAACGGGTTTTCGTGGCCGAGCAGGGCGCCGGCCGGGTTTCGGTCTACGATCCGGATGGCGCCCTGCTCTACCGCCTGGGACAGGGGGATGGCGAATTCCAGCGGCCCAACGGCCTGGCGCTGAATGCCGCCGCCGGCTTGGTCTATGTCGTCGATTTGCAGGCCAGGGTGATCCGGGTCTTCACCCTCGACGGTAACGACGCCGGGTTCGCCATCGGCTCGGGCGACCTTAACGCCCCTACCGCCGTCGGCTACGATGCACAGCGCCGGGAAGTGCTGGTCAGCGACTTTGGCGTGCCCGATGTGCCGCAGGTACGGATCTATGCGGAAGACGGTACCTTTTTGCGGTCGCTGCCCGGAACGACCGGCGGTGGCATGCTTGGCGGGACGAGCATCTTTTCCGCTCCCCAGGGGCTGACGGTCGATGGCAAAGGACATCTCTTTCTCGTCGACAGCCTGCTGGGCCAGGTGCTGGTTCTCGATCAGCTGACCGGTGCGCTTCTCGGCACCGTCGGCCAGGCCGGTACCGGCGGCGGCGAGCTTTTTCTCCCCCTCGACGTGGCGATTGATGCCGACAGCGGCGATCTGCTGGTCGCCAACAGCAAGTTGGCGCGGGTCGATGTCTATCGGCAGGGAGGTGTGTGGCCATGAAAGACAGTCGGATGCCGCTTCTTTTGATCCTGTTGCTCTTGCTTTTGCCGCTGAAAGCCGAGGCGCTGATCGCGGCGCACCAGAACTACAACGGCTGCGACACCTGCCACAGCCTGCACGGCAGTGCTTCCGACACCGGACTGCTCGACGAGTTTTCCACCGAAACGACCTGTCTGGCCTGTCACGGCCCCCTGGGGATTGCCACCGAGGCCGCCGCCCACAACCCGGACAACCGGTTGCCGGGGGAGATCGGCTACATCACCTGCCTGGAGTGCCACAATCCGCACGACAATCGCGGCAACAGCGCTGGCGGAACCAATATCCGCCTGATCGGCATCGAATACGACTACAACGACAGCCCGCCGACCTGGTATCCCGACGCCGGGATCCGCGAAGAGAACAAGACTCTGGGCGTCGTTCGCGACGTGGTGTTCGAGTCGGATGTCGACGGTTCGGCGGATTTCAATCGCGGCGACGGACTCGGCGTCTGCGAGATCTGCCACAGCCCCAACCACAAGCGCGACAGGGACTGTACCAGCTGTCATGACCATGCCACCGGCTTTCTGCCGCCCTAGCAGCGTTGCTTGCGTCCCGTATCTTGGTTCCCTGCCCGGAAGCCGTTTTCGAACCTGCCGGCGAAGAAAGAATAGTTCTGGACTTCGCCGGAGGGAGTTTTTATAACAGGTCGGCGAATGAGATTCCGGAGGAGGGAGCGACCATGAAGCTTACCTGTTTCAAGGCCTATGACATACGCGGGCGGCTGCCCGACGAGCTGAACGAGGATCTGGCCTGGCGCATCGGCCGGGCCTATGCCGCCTGGCTGCGGCCAAAGAGGGTGGTTGTCGGCCGCGACGTGCGGTTGTCGAGCGAGGCACTGGCGGCGGCACTGATGCGCGGCCTCACCGAAGGCGGGTCCGACGTGGTCGATATCGGCCTGTGCGGCACCGAGGAGGTCTATTTCGTCACCGATTACGGCAGGTTCGACGGCGGCATCATGGTGACGGCCAGCCACAACCCCATCGACTTCAATGGCATGAAGCTGGTGCGCCAGCAGGCCCGGCCGATCAGTGGCGACAGCGGCCTTGACACCATCCGCCAGCTGGTCGCAGGCGGAGAGTTTCCGCCGGCGGACCAGGTCGGCCAGATCGAACGGGAGAACTTTCGCGGGCCCTACGTCAGGCACTTGCTCGGCTATCTCTGCAGTACCGAGCTGCGGCCTCTGAAAGTGGTAGTGAATCCCGGCAACGGCTGTGCCGGTCCGGTAGTGCGCCTGCTCGAGGCGCAGCTGCCCTTCGAGTTCATCCCGGTCCATTTCGATCCGGACGGCCGTTTCCCCAACGGCATTCCCAATCCACTGCTGCCGGAAAACCGCAGCGCCACCGCCGAGGCCGTGCGCCGGCACGGCGCCGATTTCGGCGTCGCCTGGGACGGCGATTTCGACCGCTGCTTTCTCTTCGACGAAAAGGGGGAGTTCATCGAGGGCTACTATATCGTCGGCCTGCTGGCCGAGTTTCTGCTCGGCGTGGTGCCGGGAGCGAAGATCATTCACGATCCGCGCCTGACCTGGAACACCATCGACATCGTGCGTCGCGCCGGCGGCACCCCGATCATGAGCAAGACCGGCCATGCCTTCATCAAGGAGCGGATGCGGGCCGAGGACGCACTCTACGGCGGCGAGATGAGTGCCCACCACTATTTTCGCGACTTTGCCTACTGCGACAGCGGCATGATCCCCTGGCTGCTGGTCGCCGGCCTGATGTGCCGCACCGGCAAGCCGCTGTCGGCCCTGGTCGCCGAGCGGATCGCCGCCTACCCGGCCAGCGGCGAGATCAACCGGCGGGTGGCCGATCCGGAGAAGGTGCTGCGGCTTGTCGAGGAGGAGTACGCGGGCCGGGGCGGCCGGGTCGACCATACTGACGGCCTGTCGGTCGAGTTCGACGACTGGCGCTTCAATCTGCGTCCCTCCAACACCGAGCCGGTGTTGCGGCTCAACGTCGAGTCGCGCGGCGACCGTGCGTTGATGCAGCGTTGCACCGAGGAGCTGCTGGCCCGGATCGACGCCATCGACTGAGGACCCGGCTCCGGCATTTCGGGCTGGGGCCGTCGTTCAGCCCCATGGCCTCGTTGCCGGGGTTTCTTGCAAAAAAAAGGCAAATAAGGTAGTTTCCTGAACCGTCGCGGCGCCCGTCGGGCGCCCATTCTTTCAGTGAGGATGCCTTCCATGCGTTACAGCCAGTATTTTCTCAACACCGTCAGGGAGACTCCGGCCGACGCCGAGGTGGTCAGCCACAAGCTGATGATCCGCGCCGGGATGATCAAGAAGGTCGCCGCCGGTATCTACAGCTATCTGCCCTTCGGCCTGCGCGCCATCCGCAAGGTGGAGCAGATCGTGCGCGAGGAGATGAACCGCGCCGGCGCCATCGAGCTGCTGATGCCTTCGGTGACGCCTGCCGAACTTTGGCAGGAGTCGGGCCGCTGGCGGCAGTACGGCAAGGAGCTGCTGCGGCTGAAGGACCGCAAGGAGGCAGAGTTCTGTCTCGGCCCGACGCATGAGGAGGTCATCACCGACATCGTTCGCCGCGAGCTGCGTTCCTACCGGCAGCTGCCGGTCAACCTCTACCAGATCCAGACCAAGTTCCGCGACGAGATCCGGCCCCGCTTCGGGCTGATGCGCGGTCGCGAGTTCATCATGAAGGACGCCTATTCCTTCGATCTGGACGATGCCGGGGCAGATGTCGCCTACGAGAAGATGTACCAGGCCTATCGGCGCATTTTCCAGCGCTGCGGCCTGAAGTTCCGGGCGGTGGAGGCTGATTCGGGAGCGATCGGCGGTTCCTTTTCGCACGAGTTCATGGTGCTGGCCGACTCCGGCGAGGACGCCATCGTTTCCTGCGACAGCTGCGAGTACGCCGCCAACGTCGAGAAGGCCGAAATCCGCTTCGATGCCCAGGCCCCGGCACCGGCGGCCGAACTGCAGAAGGTCGCCACCCCGGGTCAAAAAAGCATCGCCGAGGTGGCGTCCTTTCTCGGCGTGCCGGCCGAGAAACTGGTCAAGACCCTCATCGTCGAGACCGACAGCGGAGAGCTGGTTGCCGTGCTGCTGCGCGGCGACCGCGAGCTGAACCTGGTCAAGGTTGGCAACCTGCTCGATGCCGACTGGGTGGAGCTGGCGTCCGACGACAAGGTTTTCAAGGTGACCGGCGCCCCGGCCGGCTTCGCCGGCCCGGTCGGTCTGGAGATCCCGGTGCTGGCCGACATGGAAGTGCGGGCGATGGCGGATTTCGTCGTCGGCGCCAACGAAAAGGATGCCCACCTCACCGGCGTCAACCACGGCCGCGATTTCGAGGTGAGTCGCTTCGCCGATCTGCGCCAGGCCGAGGCCGGCGACCCCTGTCCCCGCTGCGGCGGCAGGCTGGAGACCTGGCGCGGTATCGAGGTCGGGCACGTCTTCAAGCTGGGGACCAAGTATTCCGAGAGCATGCAGGCCACCGTGCTTGACGAGCAGGGGCGGGAACGGACCCTGGTCATGGGGTGCTACGGCATCGGCATCGGCCGCACCGTGGCCGCCGCCATCGAGCAGAACCACGACGAAAACGGCATCATCTGGCCGATGCCCATCGCTCCCTTCCAGGTGCTGGTCACCTTGGTCAATCCCAAGGACGAAGCGGTGGCCGCCGCCGGAGAGAAGCTCTATCGCGAGCTCTGCGAACGGGGGATCGAGGTGCTGCTCGACGACCGCGACGAACGGCCCGGCAGCAAGTTCAAGGACGCCGACCTGATCGGCATTCCGCTGCGGGTGACCGTCGGTTCCCGCGGCCTGAAGGACGGCAGGCTAGAGCTGCAGCAGCGGCGCAGCGGCGAGCGCACCCTGTATCCGGTGGACGAGATGGCAGACCGGGTCGTCGAGCAGGTGCGGGCGGCGATGTGCGCCGCTGTCGACTAGGTCGCGGTCATGTCCGGACTGACCGTCAGCAGCCATGGGCGCATCAACCTGCCGGCCAGCGCCGTCCGCCAGCTGCGCAACCGGACGCTGGAGGTGGCGTCCTGTTCCGGTGGCCACCTGTTGTTGACGGTCCGGGGGGAAGACAACGTCTGCCTGGCGGGTACGCTGGGCGAAATCACCCTGCCCGACCTGCTCTCCTTCTTCAACATGTTCCGCAAGACCGGCATTCTGCGCTTTGCCCTGCTGGGCGGCGAGAAGGCCCTCTATTTCAGGGAAGGAGAGGTCGTCAGCGCCACCAGCACCTTTCCGGAAGAGGACCTCGGCGAGATCCTCTTCACCCTGGGCAAGGTCGACCGGGAAACCCTCGACCGGGCCCGGCAGTTCGCTACCAGCAAGAGTCCCATCGGCAAGATCCTGGTCGAGCGGCAGGTGGTGACGGCCAAGGATCTGTGGCAGGCCCTGCGCTGCCAGGTTGAAACCATCGTCTATGATCTGTTCACCTTCAGTGAGGGAAGTTTCTCCTTTGCCGCCCGTTCCTTCGACGAGGAGCAGATCGTTACCCTCGCCATGAACACCCAGAACCTGATCATGGAGGGACTGCGGCGCATCGACGAGCGTGGTTTGTTCATGGAGGTGATTGGCTCGCTCGATCACTGCCCGGTGGCGACGGGGGAGGGCGGCGGGGAGCTTTCCCCGGCCGAGCAGCGGCTGCTCGAGCGTATCGGGCAGGGGGCTGCCGCCGAGGCGAGGGAGATCCTGCGGCAGTCGGGGCTGGGGGAGTTCGACGGGCTCAAGGTTCTGTTCCAGCTGATCGAGAAGAAGCGGGTGCGCATGGAGCGGCCGCCGCAGGTTGAGGTCGAGGGGCGGACCGGCGAACTGATCCGGATCTACAACGCGGCCCTGGTTGCCATCCACGCCCGCGTCATCAGGTACAGCCCGCGCTTCGCCTTCGAGGTCCAGCACTTTTTGCGTGATCTTCCCCCGCCCTACTCCTACGTGTTCAAGGATGTGACCCTGCGGCAGGACGGCTCCCTCGACGCCGGCAGGCTGGCGGCCAATCTGGCCGGGCTGGGAGAGGACGACCGCGACCGGCTGCTGGCGGAGGCTCTCAACGAACTGCTTTACATGGAAACCATGGTGGCGCGGCGCGATCTGCCCGGCGAGGATTCGGCCGAGTTGGTCTCGCGGGTGCAGGAGATCGCCCGTCGCGTCCGGGAACTGGTAGGGAGGAACGGATGAAAGAGAACGCCAGCCGGCACCTGGCCTTCGCCATGGATGTCGATTCTTTTGACGAGGCTGAAAAATGGGTCAAGCTGCTCAGGGGCAAGGTCGGTCTGTTCAAGGTCGGCAAGCAGCTTTTCACGCGCTGCGGACCGGACGTGGTGCGAATGATCCGGGCCGAGGGCGGGGAGGTCTTTCTCGACCTGAAGTACCACGACATTCCGAACACGGTGGCGAAGGCGGCGGTCGAGGCCTGTCGGCTTGGGGTGCGGATGTTCAACGTCCACGCCCTCGGCGGCGGCGAGATGATGCGGGCGACGTCGACGGCGGTGCGCGAAGTCTGTGAGCGGGAAGGGATCGAGCGCCCCGTGGTGCTGGCAGTGACCATCCTCACCTCGTCCACCGACGAGACCCTGCGCCAGATCGGCATCGACCGGCCGGTGACCGAGATGGTCCCCCGGCTGGCCGCCCTGGCCAGGGACGCTGGCCTGGACGGTGTGGTCGCCTCGCCGCGCGAGGTCGGCCTGATCCGTTCGGCCTGCGGTCCGGAGTTTCGTATCGTGACCCCGGGGGTCCGGCCGGCCTTTGCCGCCGCCAACGACCAGAAGCGGGTGACGACGCCGGCTGAGGCGATCCGGGCCGGGGCCGATTACCTGGTGGTCGGCCGTCCCATTTCCGCCGCCGACGACCCGGTGGATGCGGCCGCGCGGATTCTGGCCGAGATCGAGGAGGCGCTTTCGTCGTCCGCCGATGGCTGACCTGGTCTGCGGCATCAACCCGGTCCGCGAGGCCCTGTCCGGCGGCATGCGCCGGGCCCTTCGGCTGCTGGTGGCCGAAGGTGGGAAGAATCGCCGAATCGAACCGTTGCTGCGGCTGGCCGAAGAGCGGGGCGTGTCGGTCGGCCGGCGTCCGCGCGGTGAGCTCGACCGGCTGTGCGGCGGCCTGCGGCACCAGGACGTGGTGCTGCTGCTCGAACCCTTCCGCTACTGTCCATTCGAAGACCTGCTCGACCGCTGGCGGGCAAGCGGCCGCCATGCGTTCTTTCTGTTGCTCGACGGTGTCACCGATCCACACAATCTCGGCGCCATCGCTCGCAGTGCCGAGGTGGCCGGCTGTCACGGGCTGATTCTGCCTCGGGACCGCTCATGTCCGGTCACGGCCGTCGCCGAACGGGCCGCCGCCGGCGCCCTCAACCACCTGCCGGTCTGCCGGGTCACCAATCTGGCGCGTACCATGGACGAGCTGCGGCGCCAGGGGATCTGGCTTTACGGCCTGGCGGGGGAAGACGAGGCGGTCAATCTTTTCGAGGTCGATCTGGGCGGGGATGTCGCCCTGGTGGTCGGTGCCGAGGGGCGGGGGCTGCGCCCCAACATCCGCGGCCGCTGTGACCGGCTGCTGGCCATCCCCATGTTCGGCCGGGTCTCCTCCCTGAACGCCTCCGTCGCCGCCGGCATTGCCCTGTTCGAAGTGGTCCGGCAAAAATTCAGGGACGGGTGACGAGTGACGGGTGACGGAAAAAACAGTGACGAGGGACGAGGTGAATTCCTTCCAGCCTCCAGTCTTTACTCGTCACCCGTCACTCGTCCCTTGTCACAGGATAAAAAAATGGGGTGCTCCCAGGAGGGATAAGAGCACCCCAAAGCGTAGTGGTTGTTGCGGTTTAAATATGACCATATTTGTCGCCTATTGTCAAGGGGGGCGCCCGAAATTGTTTATTGGGCAGTGCCGGGCAAAAAAAAATTGCCCCGGGGCCAACTAGGCGGTTGACAAGGCAGGTCAATTAAATTATATGTTTTGCGCTGCTGCGGCGGGGCGGGGCCGTAAAAAAAGGCCTTGCATTTCGCGCGCCGCTCAGGTATAAATCGCTCCTTGTGCTGGCGTAGCTCAACTGGTAGAGCAGCTGACTTGTAATCAGCAGGTTGCGGGTTCGATTCCTGTCGCCAGCTCCACTCGAGCACAACGGCGCAACGAGCTGAAAAGAGAATAGATCGAGGCAATCCTTTGGAGGGGTTCCCGAGTGGCCAAAGGGAGCAGACTGTAAATCTGCCGTCGTAGACTTCGGAGGTTCGAATCCTCCCCCCTCCACCACTGATAAATTACCTGCCGGGCAAAGTCCGGAGGCTGTGTTCCAGGAGGCCACGAGCCGCAGGTACTGGGAGCACCGCCGGGTGGCGCCCACCAGGCTGCAAGACAACTTAATAGAAGTTCGGTTCTTCGAGGTTTTGGGCGGGAGTAGCTCAGTTGGCTAGAGCATCAGCCTTCCAAGCTGAGGGTCGCGGGTTCGAGTCCCGTTTCCCGCTCCATACTAAAACCGATCTTCGCGGACAAAGGTGGAATAAGCCCACATAGCTCAGATGGTAGAGCACACCCTTGGTAAGGGTGAGGTCACCGGTTCAATTCCGGTTGTGGGCTCCATTTCACTTTTGTTTGGGAAGATTTTTGTTGTTTTTCGGAGCCGTTAAGTCACGCGAAAGCGGATCTGTTCTGGCCGCAATCCGACAAAAGCAAAAAAGACAGGATTCTCGAAACAAGGGAGGTCGACGCAATGTCCAAGGAAAAATTCGAGAGAACAAAGCCCCATGTCAACATTGGCACCATCGGCCACGTTGACCACGGGAAGACGACTCTGACCGCTGCCAT
>NZ_VNIB01000013.1 GCF_008124615.1 Geothermobacter ehrlichii | reverse complement strand
TCACAGTATGCCAGCACAGACTTCCAGTCGTTACTGGTCAAGCATGGCATGCGCTGCAGCATGAGCCGCAAGGGCGATTGCTGGGACAACGCCCCGGTTGAAAGTTTCTTTGGCAGCCTGAAGCAGGAGGTGGTATTTCACCAGAGATATCCGACCCGCTTCCACGCTCGCCAGAGCATTTTTGAGTACATCGAGCGGTTCTATAACCGGCGCCGTCTGCACTCAACGCTGGGCTATAAAAGCCCGGCTGAATACGAGGCGGCCTATTTTGAACTTGCAGCCTAACCCGGTGTCCACTAAACCGGGGGAAGGTCAGAATCAGCTTGCGGTTCGGGTCGGTTCGGCGGGCGATCTGTTGCAGGATGTCGTCCAGTTGCTGCTGGTTGATGGGGGTCTGCAGAAAGCGGCAGCCGAGTTCGCGCGCCATCTCTTCTTCGTGCGCCGACCAGGGTTGGCAGACCAGAAACATGTTGCGCACCAGCCCGTGACAGTTGCCATGGAGGCGCTGGCGGATGAACTCGATGCCGCGGGTGCCGGAGAGGTGCTGACCGATGAAGAGGACGTCGGCGCAGGTGTGGCCCCTTGGACAGGCACAGACGTTGTCGCGAAAGCCGGAGCAGAAATCGGGGGCGGCGCAGGGGACGACCTCGTGGCCGAGGGTGTAGAGCAGCATCGCGAGGGATTCGCGGGTGCTCTCGACAGGATCGATGACAATGACGCGCAATCGGACCATGGCCCCCTCCGGGATGCGCTTTGGTCTATCTGAATCAGCGTTTTATTTTTTAAATAGCATGAAGCTCTGTTCAATGTAAATAAAATAAACTCTTGTTAATTTTATGGTGGTCCCGGTGTGGAGTCACTATTTCGGTTCATTCCGGTTCGGCTGACCGGCATCCGGCGCCAGATAGCGTGTTACACTGAATGAAAATGCCTGCCAAGGGGGTCTGGACCATGCCTGTATCGATTCGTCTGTTCTGTTTCTGTCTTTTGCTGTTCTTGCTGCCGGCCTGCGAGCAGCCGTCTCCGGAGCCGGCCGGCAAGGTCAATGCCGATGCCGCTTACCGGGAGTTTTTCGGCGCGGCGCCGAAAGTCCGGGCCGGCACCGCCTGGGCGCGGGTCGGTTTTCTGCCGCGCACCGACGGATCGGGGCGTCTGCAGCCGCTTCCCTTCTTTCTCTACCGGCAGGACGGCCAGCTGCAGCTGCTGCTCGACCAGCTGACCGGCCCTTTGCTCCGTCCTTCCGCTGCCAGCGGCCTGTTCAACCCCTTTCCGCCGGGTAGCCGGGCGGTGACGGCCAACCGCGTGGGAAACAGCCGGGAGATCAACCTGACCCTGCCGGCCGGGGCAAGTGGAGATCTGGATGCCATGGCGGCGGTGCTGATCGAGACGGCGGCGCGTTTTGCCGGGGTCGAACGAGTCGCCCTCACTCTCGACGGTCGACCCTGGCCGGGGATGCCGGAAGGCGGGTTCGTGCCCCGTCCCGACCGCATCGCCGATCCGGGTCCGCCCCGGCCGCTGGCGGCCTATGCCTCCCTGGCGGCGGGGCAGGGGCATCCACCGGAGATTCTGGTCTATTTCGACCGGCCGGTCTCCATCGAACGGTTCCGGCTGTTCGATGCCGACGGCGCGCAGGTAACGGGGGATTCTTTTCAGTCGGTCTTCGACATGGCGGTGGTGATCCATACGAAACAGCCGTCGAGGCTGCAGGTCGGAGCGCCGCTGAAGATCGGCTGGCAGGCGCGGGATGCCAAGGGCCGCCAGGGGCGCGGCGAGGTTGTGTTGCCGCTTCAGGGGCGCGGCGGGTAGCAGGGCGATGACGGCCACCGCTGGCGGCCGTCATCGCCCCAAAGACTTATTGACGAAAGGTTATCCGGTATTTGAATGTCGCCGGATCGAGCCAGTCGAGGGTCTCATTGCCAATCTGGGCGAAGGGATACATCAGGTAGTTGACTGCCGGTCCCTGCTGCGGAGGGTTGAGCTGCAGGTCGCGCCCTTCCGAGAGACGGATGCGGTAGGCGTCGACGCCACCCCAGAAATATTCCCGCAGTTCGGCCACCTTCGGGTCGTCCAGAGAGAGGTTCTGTTTCAGCATTGCCTTGCGCACGTCCGCCGGATCGACCGGAATCCAGCCGGTTCCCGGCAGGTAGAACTCGGCCCAGCAGTGCTGCCACTGGCTGATGTCCTGCCCGTCCTTTTTGCCCAGGCGCAGTCCGAGGATGTCCCGGGCTGGCACGCCGGCGGCCCGGGACAGGGCGACGAAGAGCGAGCTGATGTCGGCGCACTTGCCGCCGGGGCGCTCGAGCAGATGCGGTACGTCGCCGAGGCCGCAGCCGCGGGTTTGCGGATCACGGAAGGTGTTGTCCACCGTCCAGTCGTAGATGGCGCGGGCCTTCTCCAGAATGGTCTTTTTGCCGGCGGTGATCTGTTCGGCCAGGGCCCGGACCGGACCGTCGACCGGACCGAGGGAGGTGGCGGCCAGGTAGGGAGCGGCAAAGGCCGGATCGAGAGGGATGTTGCTGTCCGCGAGGTCGCGTCGCGCCTGTTCGCGTCGCTCGGCGCGGAAACGGAAGGTCAGCTGGCGGCTTTTGGCGTTTTTGTCCCAGCGGACGAAAAGCATGCTGACGCCGTGCCGCCGGTCGGTATAGACTGCAGCTTCGCTGTAGTCCCCCTGCCAGGAGATGTCGGAAATCAGCTGGTTGGCGTCCGATACCGGGTAGGGAATCCAGAGTCTGGCCTCGGCTCCGGGCTGGTGGGCCGACAGGTCGAAGCTCCAGGTGACGGTTCCGGCGGCATTGGCTCCCAAGGCGGGAGTGGCGAGCAGCAGGATGAGAAGGCTGAGCAACAGGCGGTACATGCTATCCTCCGTGAATTTGTTGTTATCGGCAAGGTACGACAAAAAAGCCGGCAAGTCCAATAAGTTAAATCGAAAAAATCAATAAGACAAATCGTAAAATCCTATTCATTGTCGACTCCGGAGTTGAATTCATGCTGAAGCGTCTGTCCCAGCATCTGGCTGTCGTTCTGGTCGAACCGCAGCAGCCCGGCAATATCGGTATGGTCTGCCGGGCGATGGCCAACTTCGGCATCCGCGATCTGCGTCTGGTCAATCCCTGCCAGTATCTGCATCCGGAGGCGCGCAAGTTCGCCGTCGCCGGTCATTCGCTGCTCGGTGATGCTGCCACCTTTTCCGATCTGGCCGCCGCCCTGGCCGATGTGCATCTGGCTGTCGCCGCCACCCGTCGTGGTGGACGGCTGCGTGGAACCCTGCATCCGAGCTGCATGCTGCCGGACCTGGTGGCGGAGCTGCCGCCGGGCGGGAAGGCGGCGCTGGTATTCGGGCGCGAGGATCACGGTCTGACCAACGAAGAGCTGGCCCTGTGCACGGCGGGGGTGAGGATTCCCAGCAGCGAGGATGTCGGTTCCCTCAACCTGGCGCAGGCGGTTCTGGCGCTGCTCTACGAACTGCATCGCCAGCCGGCGCCGGCAGCGGTTCCGGCCCCGGCTGCCGACCTGCCCGAACATGCCGAACTGGAGGCGATGTTCCGGCAGATGGAGGAGGTGCTCGACCGGGTCGGCTTCAGCAATCCGGCCTGCCCGGGAGCCACCTTCTTCCGCCTGCGGCGCCTGCTTGCCCGGGCACGTCCCGACCGGGAGGAGCTGGCCCTGCTGCGCGGCCTGTGGCGGCAGCTGGCCGAGAGCGTGAACGACTGGCCGGGCCGGCGGCGCGGCGAGGGGCCACGGAAGGGTTAGCAGCCGGCTGTCGCACCGGCGGCGGAGAGCTTGACGCGGCCGGCGGCGTATGGTTCATTCCTTGCATCATTCAGTCGGACATTCACCATCATCCCCTGAAGGAGGTTTTTCATGCACGCACGTTTCATGCTGACAATGCTGGCGGCTCTGCTGCTGGCCGCCGGACCGGCGCTGGCAGACGAGATGGTATCGTTCAAGGCCGGCTATCTGATGCTCTCCCCCGAAGGCAAGGTGGCGGTCGACCAGCTCTCCCTGAGCGACCAGATCGACCTGGAAAAGGATCTCGGCTTCGACGACAGCGAAGAGTATTTTGCCGAGGCGGCGCTGCAGTTCGGTGATTTCCGGCTGGGGCTGGCCTATGTGCCGCTCGAGTTTTCCGGCCAGGGAACGCTCAACCGCTCCATCAATTTCAACGGCCAGACCTTCGATGCCGGCGTGCCGACCAGCAGCGAGGTCAGCATCGATCTGCTCGACGCCGGTCTGACCTGGTACCTGGTCAATGTCGACGATCTGCCGGTGCGGGTACAGGTCGGCCCGGAAGTGTCAGTGAAGTGGGTGCAGGCCGAGGCGACTCTGAAGGGCGAGGTCGGCGGGGTGTCGACGACCGAGACCGAGTCGGTCGATGTGCCGGTGCCGACGATCGGGGCGCGGGTGCGGATCGGACTGGCCGATTTTGTCAGCGTTTCCGGGCGGGTCGGCTATCTTGAGTACGATGACAACAGTTTCCTCGATGCCGATGCCCAGGTCGAACTTTCGCCTCTGCCCCTGGTCGGCATCTTCGGCGGCTACCGCTACCTGGAACTGGACGTGGACGATTCCGGCGTCTTCGTCGACGCCACCTTTTCCGGTCCCTATGTCGGGGCGTTTGTCCGCTTCTGAGTGAAAAAGGCGCCCATCCCCCGGGGGATGGGCGCCAGGCTGCAAAAAAGCTTGCTACCGGGTCTTTGGGCGACCTGTTTTGTCGCCGGGCCCGGTCTTTTTACGAAACCGGGCCGTCGACCTGCCGGATTTCGTCCCCCGGGCGGATCGTCCCGCCTTCGATCACCCTGGCGAAAATTCCTTCCTTCGGCATGACGCAATCGCCGGCCTGGTAGTAGATGGCGCAGCGGTTGTGGCACTCCTTGCCGATCTGGGTCACTTCGAGCAGAACTTCCCCGATTCTCAGCCGCGCTCCCACCGGCAGGCCGACCAGGTCGATCCCCCGGGTGGTCAGGTTTTCAGCGAAATCCCCCTTGTCGACATCGAGCCCGAGGGCGCGCATCTTGTCGATGCTCTCCTGGGCCAGCAGGCTGACCTGGCGGTGCCAGTCGCCGGCGTGGGCGTCGCCGACGATCCCGTGATCCGGCCGCAGTTCGACCCGGTCGACCGGGGTCTTGCGTTCTCCCTTGTTTCTGCTGATGCAGGTTGCGACGATCGTGGCTGGCATCATGATGCTCTCCTTGCTTTCAGACATTCATCACCCGCGCCTCCTGCGCCTTGAAGACGGCGTGAAGCCGGGTTCCTTCCCTGAATCTGCCCATCTGCTCCCAGGAGCGCAGGCTGATTTCGGCGACGATCTTCTCGCGGCCGGTCAGGGTGACGCGCACCCGGTCGCCGAGCACCACCAGCTCCTGTACCTGGCCGGCAATGACGTTGCGCGGGCTGCCGCCGGGGGGCTGGTGGAAGAGGGCGACCTCCCAGGGGGCGACGGCGAGGGTCGCCGGTCCCGGTTCGCCGGTGCAAAAGTCTCCCTGCAGGCGCAGGCCGTTGTCGCTGACGAAACTGCGACCGTCACCGTTGTCGACCACCCGGCCGGCGATGACGTTGATGCCGGCGAAGCGGGCGACGAAATCGCTCTGCGGTTCGCGCAGCAGCTGGTGGTAGCTGCCGTGCTGGACGATGCGTCCCTGCTCCATGACCGCCACCCGCTTGCGGAAGTGGGCGACCTCCTCGGCGTCGTGGGTTACCAGCAGGGTCGGAATCCGCAGACCGAGAAGAACGCCCTGCAGCCAGCGGCGGATTTCGCCGCGCGCCGCCGGATCGAGGGCGGCGGTCGGCTCGTCGAGCAGCAGCAGCTGCGGGCCGGTGGCCAGTGTCCGGGCCAGGGCGACCTTCTGCCGCTCGCCGCCGGAAAGGGTGGTGACCCGGCGACCGGCCAGGTGGGCGATGCCAAGCTGCCGCAGCAGTTCCGCCACCTTTTCCCGCCGAGGTCCTCCACCGATGCCGCGCAACTTCAGGCCGAATTCGATATTACCCCTGACGTCGAGATGGGGGAAGAGGGCCAGGTCCTGAAAGACCATGCCGACAGCGCGTCTTTCCGGCGGCAGGCAGATCCCCCGCTCGGCGTCGAACAGGATCCGCTCCCCGAGCCTGATCCGTCCATGCCGGGGCCGGTCCAGCCCCGCCAGCAGGCGCAGCAGGCTGCTTTTGCCGGCGCCGTTCGGTCCGAGCAGGACGGTGACGCCCGGCTCGATCTGCAGCTCGACATCGAGCACGAAGTGCGGCAATGGCCGTTGCAGCTGGCAGAGCAGGCGACTCATGGCTTCGGCCCCCGCGGGGTGACAAGGCGCACGGCGCCGAGCAGCAGCAACGATATCAGCAACAGCAGGGAACCGAGGGCGAAGGCCCGCGGCGGGTCCGACTCAAAAGCGCTGTAGATGGCCAGCGACAGGGTCTGGGTGCGTCCCGGCAGGTTGCCGGCGAAGAGGATGACGGCGCCGAACAGGCCGATGCCCTGGGCCTGGGCCATGATCGTTTCGGCGACCAGGCCGCGACGCGCCAGCGGCAGGCTGACGCGGAAGAAGACCTGGTGCGGCGTGGCCCCCAGCAGCAGGGCCGCCTCTTCCAGCCGGTGATCGAGACTGTCGAACAGCAGACTGCAGCGCCGCACGAAGGAGGGGGTGACGATGAAGAGGATGGCGATCACCACCGCCGCCAGGGTAAAGGGAAGGCGCAGGCCGACGCCGGCCAGCAAATCGCCGAGCAGGCCGCGGCGGCCGAAGGCGAGCAGCAGCGCCAGGCCGGCGACCACAGGCGGCATCACCAGCGGCAGTTCGAGCAGCATCTCCAACCCCCGGCGCCGGCGCCGGTCGAGGCGCGACAGGCCGTAGGCGGCGGGGAGGCCGAACAGCAGAATCGGCGGCAGGGCCAGCAGCGAGGCGAGCAGGGTGATCCGGATCGCCTGCAGCACCTCGTGATCGCCGAGCAGGTGCGCCAGTTCCATCGGCGAGCTGGCCAGCAGCAGGGCACCGATCGGCAGCAGTATCAGCAGGGCGATCAGCATCCCGCTGCCGGCCAGGTAGAGGTGGAAGGGCCCCGGCCGTCTCATGGGCCGTCTCCTGGCGGCAGGAAGCCGTGGCGTCGCATGATGTCGGTCCCCGGTGGCGTGGCGAGGAAGGCGAGAAACTCTCTCGCCGGCCGCCGGTTGCCACCTGTCAGCACTGCCGCCGGATAGCGGGCGACGGGCAGGTCGCCGCAGGGAAAGGCGCGACCGACCAGGCGTCGGGCCGCGGGGGCGGTCAGATCGCTCTGGTAGACGATGCCGGCATCGGCCTCGCCGAGCAGCAGCTTGGCGACGATCGCCTTTACCTGGGTCTCTTCGCTGACCACGTTGTTGCGGATGGCGGCCACCCGGGCGGCGCCGAAACCGGGATCGCCGGCAAGACGCTCGAACAGCCGGCGGGTGTAGGCGCCGATCGGAACCTGCGGATTGCCGACGACGAGCAGCAGCCCGGGGCGGGCGAGGTCGGCTGGTGTGCGGATCTGTTCCGCCATGTCGGCTGTTACCGCCAGCACCAGGCGGTTACGGGCGATGAAGGCCGGCTGCTCGACCAGGCCGGCCCTTTCCAGGCGCGCCATGGCGTCCTGACTGGCGGCGATGAAGAGATCGGCCGGGGCTCCCTGCTCTATCTGGGCGGCGAGGGTCTGGCTGCCGGCGAAGTGGAGCCGGATGCGGACGCCGGGGTGTCTGTCGCCGTAGACGGTCGCCGCTTCGCCGAGGGGTTCGGTCAGGGACGAGGCGGCGAAGATCCGCAGCTCGTCCGCGCCGGCCACCGTCGGCGCCAGGAGCAGTATCAGGCAAACCAGAAGCCGTTTCATTCACCGTCTCCGAACCGTTCGTCGACCAGCCGCTGCAGTTCGGTCCTGATGCGGGCGTAGCGGTCCAGCAGCCGTTCCGCTTCGCCGGTCAGCCGGGTCGACCCACCCCCTCTGCCGCCTTTGCTGCGCACCACCAGCCGGAAGGGCGCGTGCTCCTCCATCTGTTTCAGTTGTGCCCAGGCCTTGCGATAGGAGAGGCCGAGGCGGGCCGCCGCGGCGTTGAGGGAGCCGGTGTCGCGGATCGCCAGCAGCAGCCGTTCCCGGCCGTCGCCGAGCAGTGGACGGCCGTCGAATTCCAGCCAGATCTTGCTGCGCACGCGGATGGTTTTCATGGTTTCAAATCATTCAGCCACAAAGAGGTCTAACGCAAAAAACGCTCCTCAAGAAAATCGGCGACGGCCGCCGGGTCGTCGAGGTCGAAACAGGGAACGTCCAGTTCGAGCCGGACGTCGCTGGCAACGGCGATCAGGGTCGGGTCGTGTGTTTCACCCCGGCAGAGCAGCGGTTCGCCGCGCGCCTTGCGATGCACCTCGATCTTCGGCATCTCGCTGCGTTTGAAACCTTCGGTAAGGACGATGTCGACATCGCCGCAGTAGGCGGCGATGCATTCGGCGAGGGGCGGCTCGACGCCTTCGGGATTCTGCCGGACCATGGCGATCTGCTGCGGCGAGGCGATCAGCATGGTGTCGGCGCCGGCCCGGGTCAGCCGCCAGGAATCCTTCCCCTCGTGATCGATGCTGAAGCTGTGCGCGTCGTGCTTGATGGCGGCGACCCGGTAGCCGCGTCGTTTCAGTTCGGCGATCAGTTTTTCCAGCAGGGTGGTCTTGCCGGTGCCGCTGCGGGCGACGACGGTGACGACGGGCGGCATCATGACTCTTCCTCCAGCAGCCGGGCCAGCTGTTCGGGGGTGTTGATGTTGACCAGGGAACGCTGCCAGCCGTCCGGCAGCTCCGGCGGGTCGAGATAGCGGATGTCGATGCGCCGGTAGAAGTCGTAGATGCGGTACTGACCCTGCCGCAGCATCTCTTCCATCCGGCCGAGGCAGTTCTTGTGATAAAGGGCGAAGACCGGCTCGTATCCGTCCGGCGTGCGCGGGACGACGGCATCGTGCCCCTGGCGCACGGTGAGCATCCTTTCGACGATCCGTGCGTCGGGCCAGGGCATGTCACAGGGGGCGACCAGGATCCAGTCGGTTGTCGCTGCCAGCAGCCCGGTGTACAGACCGCCCAGGGCGCTGCCGGGGTAGCGGTCGGGGAGGGATGGCAGCCCGGGTCTTTCCAGGTCGGGACGGCTGCCGGCGATCAGGACATGGCGGCAGAAGCGGTGCAGCAGCTCGAGGGCGCGCTGGTAGAGAGGCTGGCCGGCAAAGAACAGCCGCGCCTTGTCGCGGCCCATGCGGCGGCTTCGGCCGCCGGCCAGCAGCACGCCGGTGAGGTCGGCCTGCCGGGGAGTGCTTTCTTCGATATGCGGATTGTGCATAACGACAGAAAGTTTACGCGGCCGCGTGGAGGTTGACAAGAGAAATGCACCGGTTTTTCGAGCGTCAACCGGGGAAGAGCCCTGTCCGGATGGAGAGTGTGCAGACCGGCGTCGTTGATGCGGCTTTTTTGACCGGCGTCAAGGAACGGAGTCAAAAACTATTTTAGAAAACATTCTTGATTGTTTTTCTATTCAATCAGGTGGCGAACTGTTGCACAGGTGAAAAAACGTGGTTTGCTTGGAACAGGCCAATCTCGGGACATTCCGTTGCCGGAGTGGGTCGGTGATGAATCCGGGTGGATAAAACTATGTTTTAAGCAGCCTGGTGGTTCGGCGGCTGGCAGCTCTGGTGGTAAGTGTCCGTTCTGGATGGTCTTTTTGGAACTGTCGGCTTCGATTGTGGTGATGGTTGACTCTTCTCCCGAAAGGAGATGCGCGATGGACAGACGACGTGGAACGAAGCAGTGGCAGCTGCTCGCTCCCTTCCTGGTGTTGCTGGTTGTGCTGGCGGCGGGGGAGGTTTTCGCCGTCGCCGGTGACGCGGCGCGCGGCGCGCGCCTCTTTGCCGGCGGACAGGCGCTGGCCAACGGCGGTGCCGCCTGTATCGCCTGCCACGGTTTTGCCGCCAGCGGCTTCGGTGCTGCCGGCGGGGCGAATTTCGGCCCGGATCTGAGCGGTCTGTATGCCGACTTCGGTGATGAAGGGGTGGCCGAGGTGCTGGCCGAACTGGCCTTTCCGAGCATGGAGCCGATCTATGCCGAACGGCCCCTGACCGAGCAGGAGCAGGCCGATCTCGGCGCCTTCTTCGCCGCGGTGCAGCCGGGCCCGGCGGTGGGCAGTGGGACATTGCTGGTCATGGCGCTGGTCGCCCTGGGTATCTTCATGGGCCTCATCGGCCTGCTCGGTCAGCGCCGGCTGCGGGCCGTGCGGCAACCTCTGGTGGAACAATCCCGGAAACAGGGAGGGAATCAGGTATGAGCTGGATCAAGGATATCGTCGACCCGAAGTCGCGCGCCTGGGAGGAGTTCTATCGCAACCGCAACCAGTGCGACAAGGTGGTGCGCAGCACCCACGGGGTCAACTGTACCGGCAGCTGCTCGTGGAACGTGCATGTCAAGGACGGCATCGTCGGCTGGGAGCTGCAGGCGACCGACTATCCCGAACTGGAAGAGGGGATTCCCCCCTACGAGCCGCGCGGCTGTCAGCGCGGCATCTCCTTCTCCTGGTATCTCTACAGTCCGCTGCGGATCAAGTACCCCTATCTGCGTGGGGTTCTGGCCGATCTCTGGCGCCAGGCCAGAGCCGAGCACGATGATCCGGTCGCCGCCTGGGCCTCGATCGTCGAGAACGAGGCGAGCCGCAAGAGCTATCAGCAGGCCCGCGGCAAGGGCGGTTTCCGCCGTTCCAGCTGGGACGAGGTCGAAGAGATCATCGCCGCATCGTCGATTTATATCATCAAGAAGTACGGGGCCGACCGGATGGTCGGCTTCTCGCCGATTCCGGCCATGTCGATGCTCAGCTTTGCCGGGGGGGCCCGTTTCATGCAGCTGATGGGCGGCGTCAACCTGAGCTTCTACGACTGGTATTGCGATCTGCCGAACGCTTCCCCGGAGATCTGGGGCGAGCAGACCGACGTGGCGGAGAGCGCCGACTGGTACAACAGCAAGTATATCGCGGTGATGGGCTCCAACCTGGACATGACCCGGACCCCGGACGCCCACTACCTGACCGAAGCCCGCCACAACGGTTCCAAGGTCACGGTCCTCTCTCCCGATTTCAATATCACCGCCAAGCACGCCGACTGGTGGCTGCCCGCGCATGCCGGTCAGGACGGCGCCTTCTGGATGGCGGTCAATCATGTCATCCTCAGCGAATTTCATCACAAGGCGCAGACCCCCTATTTTCTCAATTACCTGAAGCGCTACACCGATACCCCCTTCCTGATCGAGATCGAGCAGAAAGGGGAGGTCCGCACCGCCGGCCGGATGGTGCGGGCCGGGGATCTGAAGCGTTACGCCGGGGAAGAGAACGCTTCCTTCAAGTTTCTGGTCTGGGACGAAACGGCGGATCAGCCGCGTATGCCGCTCGGCACTCTCGGCTTTCGCTGGCAGCAGCAGAAAGGACAGTGGAACCTGCAGATGAAGGATGGCCAGGACGGCAGCGACATCGTTCCCCGGCTCTCTCTGCAGGCAGGCAGCGATGCGGTGCTGCAGGTCGCCTTCGACGATTTCGCCGCGGGCAAAAGGGTGCAGCGCGGAGTGCCGGTCCGTTACCTGGAGACCGTCCGGGGGCGAATTGCGGTGACCACGGTCTTCGATCTGCTGATGGCGCAGTTCGGCGTCGATCGCGGCCTGGCGGGGGACTATCCGCTGAACTACGATGACGACGCCCCCTACACCCCGGCCTGGCAGGAGAAGTTCACCGGCATCGACCGGGCCAACGTCATCCAGTTCGCCCGCGAGTGGGCCTCGACAGCCGAACGGACCGAAGGCAAGTGTTCGATCATCATCGGCGCCGGCATCAACCACTGGTATCACGCCAACCTGACCTACCGGGCCGGCATCGTCGCCCTGATGCTTTGCGGCTGTGTCGGCAAGAACGGCGGCGGCCTCAATCACTACGTCGGCCAGGAAAAGCTCGCTCCGGTGGCGCCCTGGGCGACCATCATGGGCGCCCTCGACTGGTCGAAGCCGCCCCGCTTCCAGAACTCCCCCTCCTACCATTACGTGCATACCGACCAGTGGCGCTACGAGCGCACTTCCGACGAGGCGCGGATCAACCCGGTGGCCGAGGAGAGCCCGATCACCCAGGGGCACACCATCGACCATCAGATCCGGGCGGTGCGCAACGGCTGGCTCCCCTTCTATCCGCAGTTCGACCGCAATCCCGCCGAGGTGGTCCGGCAGGCCGAGGCCGCCGGCGCCGGCAGCAATCAGGAGATCGTCGACTGGACGGTCAGACAGTTGGCCGAGAAGAAGATGAAGTTCGCCGTCGAGGATCCGGACGCGCCGGAGAACTGGCCGCGGCTTTGGATCATCTGGCGCGGCAACGCGCTGATGTCGAGCGCCAAGGGGCACGAGTACTTCCTCAAGCACTATCTCGGTACCCACACCAACAGCATCGCCCCGGAGACGGCCAGGGAGTTCGTCAAGGAGGTCACCTGGCGCGACCAGGCGCCCGAAGGAAAGCTCGACCTGGTGGTCGACATCAACTTCCGCATGGATACCTCGGCGCTCTATTCGGACATCATTCTGCCGACCGCGACCTGGTACGAGAAAGACGATCTCAACACCACCGACATGCACTCTTTCATCCACCCCCTGCAGCAGGCGGTGCCGCCCTGCTGGGAGTCGAAGAGTGACTGGGACATCTTCAAGGGCCTGGCGAAAAAGGTCAGCGAGCTGGCCGCAACCCACCTGCCCGAGCCGGTGCGGGAGATCGTTGCGGTGCCGCTGCAGCACGACACCCCGGCCGAGATGGCCCAGCCGGAAATCAGGGACTGGAGCAAGGGCGAGTGCGAGCCGATCCCCGGCAAGACCATGCCCGCCCTGGTGGTGGTCGAGCGGGACTATGTCAATCTCTACAGGCGCTTCATCTCCTACGGGCCGCAGGTGCGCAAGAACGGCATCGGTGCTCACGGGCTCAGTTTTTCGGTCGCCGATTTCTACGATGAACTGAAACGGATTGCCCCGACCCAGAAATGGGGCGGCGAGGAATATCCTTCCCTGGAGGAGGCTGTCGATGCGGCCAACGTCATTCTGCATCTGGCTCCGGAAACCAACGGCGAGATCGCCTATCGTGCCTTCGAGGCCGAGGAGAAGAAGGTCGGATTGCCGCTGACCGACCTGGCGGAGAAGAACCGCAGTGTACGTATGACCTTCGCCGATCTCGACCGGCAGCCGCGGCGGCTGCTGACCAGCCCGATCTGGAGCGGCCTGAGCAACAACGGCCGGGCCTATTCCGCCTTCTGCCTCAATGTCGAGAAACT
Source organism: Geothermobacter ehrlichii (assembly GCF_008124615.1). NCBI lineage: Bacteria > Pseudomonadati > Thermodesulfobacteriota > Desulfuromonadia > Desulfuromonadales > Geothermobacteraceae > Geothermobacter > Geothermobacter ehrlichii. The sequence goes on along the minus strand of NZ_VNIB01000013.1, from coordinate 92,432 downwards.
GGTTCCCTGGCGAACCCTGACCGGCCGCCAGCACTTCTACCTCGACCACCAGGGCTATATCGCCGCCGGCGAGCATCTGCCGACCTACAAGCCGAAGCCGGACCACGGCACCCTGCAGGACTTTCTGGCCACCGGGACCGGCGACGGCGGGAGTATCATGCTCAACTACCTGACCCCGCACGGCAAGTGGAGCATCCACAGCACCTACGGCGACAACCACCAGATGCTGACCCTGTCGCGCGGCTGTCATCCCTTCTGGATCAACGACCAGGACGCCGCCGAGATCGGCGTCGCCGACAACGACTGGGTGGAGATCTACAACGACCACGGGGTGGTGGTGACCCGGGCGATCGTCAGCTCGCGGCTGCCGCGCGGCATCTGTTTTCTCTACCACTCCCCGGAGCGGACCGTCGGCGTACCCAAATCACCGTTGCGCGGCAACAGGCGGGCCGGCGGTCACAACAGCCTGAACCGGGTGAGGCTCAAGCCGAACCTGATGCTGGGCGGCTATGGCCAGTTCACCTACGGCTGGAACTACTGGGGACCGACCGGTGCCAACCGGGACACCTACATCATGGTGCGCAAACTCGACGGCGAGCCGAACTGGTAAAGGAGCTAGGCAATGAACATACGGGCACAGGTGTCATCGGTTTTTCACCTCGACAAATGCATCGGCTGCCACACCTGCAGCATCGCCTGCAAGAACCTCTGGACCGATCGCCAGGGCACCGAATACATGTGGTGGAACAACGTGGAGACCAAGCCGGGGACCGGCTATCCGACCCGCTGGGAAGACCAGGATTGTTACCGGGGCGGCTGGGAAAAACAGAGAGACGGGCTGCGGCTGAAGCTTGGCAGCCGGACGGGACTGCTGGGGAAGATCTTTCACAATCCGCACCTGCCGGGAATGGACGACTACTACGAGCCCTTCACCTTCCGCTATGGCGACCTGACCAGTGCCCCGGCTGGTGACGACCAGCCGACCGCCCGGCCGGTGTCGATGGTCAGCGGCAGGCCGATGAAGATCGAAGCCGGCCCCAACTGGGACGACGACCTTTCCGGCTCCACCATCTACGCTGCCAACGACCCCGGGGTGCTCAGACTCAGTGCCGAGGAGCGGCAGCAGCTGTTCGCCATCGAGAAGATGGTCTTCTTCCACATGCCGCGGATCTGCAATCACTGCCTCAATCCCGGCTGCGTCGCCAGCTGCCCTTCCGGGGCCATCTACAAGCGCGGCGAGGATGGCATCGTCCTGATCAACCAGGACAAGTGCCGCGGCTGGCGGATGTGCGTCTCCGCCTGTCCCTACAAGAAGGCCTATTACGGCTGGACCACCGGCAAGTCGGAAAAATGCATCCTCTGCTACCCGCGCCAGGAGGCCGGGGAGGCACCGGCCTGCTTCCATTCCTGCGTCGGCCGGATCCGCTACCTGGGGGTGCTGCTCTACGACGCCGACCGGATCGAGGCGACCGCGATGAAAAACGACGGCGAACTGGCCGCGGCCCAGCGGGAGATGATTCTCGATCCCAACGATCCGCAGGTGCAGGCCGAGGCCCGCAAGGCCGGCGTTCCCGAGCAGGTTCTCAAGGCGGCGCAGAAATCCCCGGTCTACAAATTCGTCAAGGAGTGGGGCATCGCCCTGCCGCTCCATCCCGAATTCCGCACCCTGCCGATGCTCTTCTACGTACCGCCGCTGCTGCCCCTGCTGTCGATGGAGAACCAGGGGACCCAGAAGATCGCCGCTGATTTCTTCACCACCCTGGAGCGGGCCCGGTTGCCGCTGCAGTACCTGGCAGGCCTGTTCGCCGGCGGCAACGAGGACGAGGTCAAGGCGGTCTACCGGCGGCTGATCGCGGTGCGCATTCAGCGCCGAAACAAGAGCGTTGGCGATCTTTCCGCCGAGGAGCTGCGCAAGGCCTGCGAGATCGCCGGGCTGAGCGTCGAGCAGACCGAGGCGATCTACCGGATGACCTCGCTGACCCGGATCAATGAGCGCATCGTCGTGCCGCCGATGCTGCGGGAACAGGCGATCGAAGCCGGGATGGACCCCGAGCAATACAGGCAGGAGATGGGCTTCGGCAGCCGTCGCCCGCCGAAGAGGCGCTGGTAGCCATGAGCGGACTTCGCCAACACCAGGATCTCTGCCTGCAGTTTGCCAGCCTGCTCGACTATCCCGGGCCGGATATCGCCGGGCGGAGCGCGGCCTGCGTTGCGGCCCTGCGACAGGTCAGCTCGGCGGCGGCCGCCGCCCTGGAGGAGTTCGCCCGCTTTGTCGAGCAGGGCGAACCGAACCGGATCGAGGAAACGTTCATCGCCACTTTCGAGCTGCAGGCGCTCTGCCAGCCCTATGTCGGTTACCAGTTGTGCGGCGAGAGCCAGCAGCGCACCCTGTTTATGATCAGGCTGCAGCAGCTCTACCGGCAGCATGGCTTTACGCCGGGGAAGGAACTTCCGGATCACCTGGGTGAAATGCTGCGCTTCATCGGTTCGATCGATGACCGGAGCTGTCGGGACGAAATCATCGCGGACGGCCTGCTGCCGGCGCTGGAAAAACTCGTCGACGGGGGCGAGGCCGACGCCCACCCCTACCTGGCCCTGCTCCGGTCCCTGCGGATCTTTCTGGCCGAAACGGTCGTTGCCGGGGACGAGCGACCAGCCGCCGACCCGCCAAAGGAGTGTGTATCATGATGGACCTGATTCTGTTTGGCATCTTTCCCTATGTCGCCGTCGCCCTGGCGGTTGCCGTCGGTATCTACCGCTATGCTGTCGACCGCTACTCCTGGTCGTCCCAGTCATCCCAGTTTCTCGAGAACCAGACCCTGTTCTGGGGCTCGGTTCCCTGGCATTACGCCATTCTGCTGATTCTGCTTGCCCACCTGCTCGCCTTTCTGGTCCCCGGTGCCTGGGATGCGCTGCTCGGTGCTCCGGCGCGGCTGCTGGTGCTGGAGGCGACCGGCATCGCCCTGGGGATCTGTACGGTCTTTGCCCTGCTGCTGCTGATCAGCCGCCGGGCCGGCAGCCCGCGGGTTGCCGTGGTCACCACGAAAGTCGACTGGCTGCTGCTGGTTCTGCTGCTGATTCAGGTGATCTCCGGGGTCGTCATCGCCCTGACTCTGCGTTGGGGCGGGCTCTGGTACACCCACACAGTCTCCCCCTGGCTCTGGTCGCTGGTACGGCTGCAGCCCGATGTCCAATATCTGGCGGTGATGCCGGCGCTGGTCAAGCTGCACGCCTTCAACGGTTTTCTGCTGCTGGCGGTTTTCCCCTTCTCGCGCCTGGTGCATGTGGTCAGCGTGCCCGTCACCTACCTGAGTCGTCCCTACCAGGTAGTGGTCTGGTATCGCCGTCGCATGCGCCAGGGCTGAGGGAGGCCGGCCGCTGCGCGAGATCGACGACTCTGTTGATTACAGACTAAAAAGGTTTTTTTTATGATGGAGCAAAAGGCAACGGCCACATCCCACAAGGTCCTGTTTCTCAACACCCTGGCGTTTACGGTCTGTTTCGCCGCCTGGATGTTCAACGGCGTGCTGGTCACCTTTCTGGCCGACAACCAGGTTTTCGACTGGGGGCCGGTCGAGATCGGCTGGCTGATGGGGATTCCGGTGCTGACCGGTTCGATCTTTCGCCTGCCGGCCGGGATGCTGACCGACAAGTTCGGCGGCAAGCCGGTCTACGGCACCCTGCTGTTTCTCTGCGCCATACCAATGTTTCTGCTGTCGAAGGTCGACAGTTTCTGGACCTTCGCCCTGTGCAGCTTCGGTTTCGGTCTGGCCGGGGTCAGCTTTTCCATCGGCATCGCCTTCTCCTCGGTCTGGTACCCGCGCGAACGCCAGGGAACGGCGCTGGGAATCTTCGGCGCCGGCAACGCCGGAGCGGCCCTGACCACCCTGTTCGCCCCGACCATTCTCAACCGGCTGACCGACAACGGCGCCAATCTCGAAGCCTGGCGGCAGCTGCCGGTCTACTACGCCATCATGCTGGCGACAATGGGGGTGATCTTCTTCATCTTCTCCGAGAACAAGAAACCGGCCTCGTCGACCAAGACCTTCACCCAGATGCTGACTCCGCTGAAGAATGTCCGGGTCTGGCGCTTCGGGCTCTACTACTTTCTGGTTTTCGGCTGCTTTGTCGCCTTCTCGCAGTGGCTGGTTCCCTACTTCGTCAACGTCTACTATCTGCCGCTGGTGACCGCCGGGCTGTTCGCCTCGGCCTTCAGTCTCCCTTCCGGGGTGATCCGGGCCCTGGGCGGCTGGCTTTCCGACCTGTTCGGCGGCCGGACCGTCATGTACTGGGTGCTGGGTGCCTCGGTGGTGATCAGTTTCCTGGTGATTATCCCGAAGATGGAAATCTATTCGCCGGGCCGTGGGGTGATGGCCAAGCGGGCCGGTGTAGTCACCGCAGTCAGTCCGGAAGCGATCACGGTCGACGGCATGACCTACCGGCTGAAACTCAAGCCGCGGGATCTGGAGACCTACGACGATCAGATGCTGATCCTGCCGACCAAGCAGGCCTGGCATGAGCCGGTGGTCGAGGTCGGTCAGAAGGTGAAGAAGAAGGAGCTGCTGGCCAAGGGGGTCACCCGGATCTTCTTTCAGGCCAATGTCTGGATCTTCGCCATCCTGATCATTCTGCTCGGCAGTATCTGGGGGATCGGCAAGGCGGCAGTCTACAAGCTGATCCCCGACTATTTCCCCGACGAGGTCGGCGTGGTCGGCGGTATGGTCGGGGTGCTGGGGGGACTGGGCGGCTTCTTCTGTCCGATCATCTTCGGCTACCTGCTCGAATGGACCGGGCTGTGGACCAGCTGCTGGGTTTTTATGTGCGCTCTGTCGCTGTTCTGTCTGCTCTGGCTGCATCTCACGGTGCAGAAACTGATGCGCGAAAAACACCCTGAAGATATGAAGAAAATCGAACAGGACAAATTCACCGTTATTGAAGACGCCTTCAAGGAGTAACCATCATGCCAATCAATCTGGACAAGTGGGATGTCGAGGACGAACAGTTCTGGAATTCCCAGGGCAAGAAGATCGCCAACCGCAACCTGTGGATCTCGATACCGAGCCTGCTCTGCGGCTTCGCTGTCTGGCTCTACTGGGGGATCATCACCGTTCAGATGATCAACCTCGGCTATCCGTTCAGCCAGTCGCAGCTCTTCACCCTTTCGGCCATCGCCGGTCTGACCGGAGCCACCCTGCGGATTCCGAGCTCTTTTCTCATCCGCATCGCCGGCGGCCGCAACACCATCTTCCTGACCACGGCGCTGCTGATGATTCCGGCGATCGGCACCGGACTCGCCCTGCAGAACCGGTCCACACCGATCGAGGTCTACTACCTGCTCGCCCTGCTGTCTGGGATCGGCGGCGGCAACTTCGCCTCGTCGATGTCGAACATCAGCTTCTTCTTTCCCAAGCGGGTTCAGGGTACCTCGCTCGGTCTGAACGCGGGACTGGGCAACTTCGGCGTCACCACCATGCAGATCCTGATTCCGCTGGTGATGACCGTCGGCATCTTCGGCGGCGAGCCTCAGACCCTGATCAACACCAGCGGCACCCTGATCGGCAAGATTCCGGCCGGCACCGAAACCTACATTCACAACGCCGGCTTCGTCTGGCTGCTCTTTCTGGTGCCGCTTGCTTTCGCCAGTTTCTTCGGCATGAACAATATCACCACCGAAACCGTGTCGCCGAACCTGGCCTCGACGCCGAAGTGCTTCGCCATGATCCTCGGCCTGCTGGGAATCGCTTTCGTCACCGCCTCGGCCGGGCTCTATCTGATGCTGCCTCCCCCGGTTGGGCTGGGACTGCTGAGCAAGTGGATCGTGCTGCCGCTGGTGATCGCCGCCACCGTCTACGGGATGAAATTCCTGACCACCGGCGGGCTGCGCGAGAACCTGAACCGCCAGTACCGGATCTTCCGCAACAAGCACACCTGGGCGATGACCATCATCTACACCATGACCTTCGGCTCCTTCATCGGCTATTCGGCGGCCTTCGCCCTGTCGATCAAGGTCATCTTCGGCTTCTCGCACATCATGGTCGACGGGGTGATGACCCACAACACCACCAATCCGAACGGTCCCAGCGCCCTGATGTTCGCCTGGATGGGACCCTTCATCGGCGCCCTGATCCGCCCGGTCGGCGGCAAGATAGCCGACAAGCTCGGCGGCGCCATCGTCACCCAGTGGGTGTCGATCGTGATGGTGGTTTCGGCCCTGGGCTGCGCCTATTTCATGAAGGCCGCCTACGCCTCGCCGACCCCCGAGGACTATTTCGTGCCCTTCCTGCTCCTGTTCATCGTGCTGTTCGCCGCCACCGGAGTCGGCAACGGTTCGACCTTCCGCTCGATCGCGATCATCTTCGACAAGGAGCAGGCCGGGCCGGTGCTGGGCTGGACCTCGGCGGTTGCTGCCTACGGCGCTTTCATCATTCCCAAGGTGTTCGGCGAGCAGATCAAGGCGACCACGCCGGAGTACGCGCTCTACGGCTTCGCGATCTTCTACTTCATCTGCCTGGTCATCAACTGGTGGTTCTATACCCGCAAGGACGCCTACATCCAGAACCCGTAAATGAAACCGGAATCCGTAAGCCTCCGCCTCAAGCGCGCCGGCGAGCCGCCGGCACCGTCGGACGGCCTGCGGATTCTGGTCGACCGACTCTGGCCGCGCGGCATCAGCAAGGACGCTGCCCGGCTCGATGCCTGGGTCCGGGAGATTGCGCCGTCGCACGAATTGCGTAAATGGTACGGGCACGACCCGGCGCGCTGGGCGGAGTTTCGGCGCCGCTATGTCGCCGAACTGGACGCCAATCCGGAGGGCGTGGCCGGACTCTGCCGGCTGATCGCTGGCCGCGAGGCGACCTTCGTCCATGCTTCCCGCAGCCCGCGCAACAACGCCCGGGTGCTGAAGGAATACCTGGAAAGCCGCTGCTTGGGCCTGCTATTGGCCGGGCGGCAAGCCGGAAACGGAGAAAACTCCATGACCGATTTCGATACGAACAAGCTCTGTGAGCGGATCGTCCGGCAGGCCCCGGATGCCATCCTGTTCGCCGACAACCGGGGCATCATCCAGCTCTGGAACCAGGGCGCGGAACGGATTTTCGGCTACCCGGCCGCCGAGGCGATCGGCCAGTCTCTCGACCTGATCATTCCCGAGAAGCTGCGTAACCGGCACGGAGAAGGCTATGCCCGCGTGATGGAGAGCGGCGAGTCAAAATACGGAACTGACCTGCTTTCGGTGCCGGCGATGCACCGCGACGGCCGCCGTCTGTCGGTCGATTTCTGCATCGTCATGCTCAAGGACGATCAGGGGCGGGTCGAAGGGATCGCCGCCGTCATGCGCGACGTCAGCGAGCGGCACACCGAAATGCGCCGGCTCAGGGAGAGAATTGCCGAACTGGAGGGGACTCCGGAATAGTTCCGGGCGCAACCGATAGCGACCCTGCGGAGGCGACCGCTTGTCGCGCAGGGGCGTAGTGGCCGGTCAGGACGTGGAAACGAGCAGTCCTTCGGCCAGGGCGAAGGCGAGCATTTCCTGTCCCTGTTCCGTTTCGATGCCGCCGGCGAAGATTGTCTCCGGGCTGTGGATGCCGTCGCTGCCTTTGAGCAGGCGCTGAAAATCCTCCTCGAGCGATTCGCACCAGACCTCAGAGCCCCGGCGGATGAACAGGGCGACCGACCCGACCGGCCGCAGCATGGCGGCGATCTCCTCCAGCTCGGCGCCTTCCATGTCGAGCAGGTCGACGATTTCGTAGTGAAAGGGAATCAGCCGGGCCCCCGCCGCCAGGCGCCAGGGGCGCCGCCAGGCTTCGGCCGGCTCGGGAGTGCTTTCGGCCGGCAGGACTTCCGGGCCCAGGCTGGTTTCGGCATGATGAAAATGGTAGCGCAGCAGGTCGAGGGCGGCCGGCAGCAGGTCGAGCCGCTGCCGCTGCATGAGCAGGTGCTGGATGTAGCTTTCCTGCATGGCCAGCACCTCGGGACTGGTCCAGGATTCGGTGTCGAGCAGCGCTTCACGGAAAATCCCCTGTTCTTCTTTCAGCCAGCGGGTGAAGTCCTGAAAGAAATCGACCGCCTCGACGCCGAGGCTTTGCAGCAGTCCCGGCAGCAGGCCGACGGCCCGCCCGGTGTTGTAGAACAGGTCGACGGCCGCCGCCAGCTCGCGGCAGCGTTCCAGGTCTTCTTCCGGCAGCTGTGGTGTCGCCCTGATTTCGTAGGGCGGTTCCTGCTGCCAGACGATCCCTTCCCGTTCGGCGCGGGATGCCAGGTCGGTTCCCGGCAGGATGGCCAGGGGGAAGATGTCGAGATGATTGGGGGCGAAGCCGAGGGCGAAGTCGAGGCTGCGGCAGAAGCCCGCGAAATCGTCTCCCGGCAGGCCATAGATGAGGTCGAGGCCGTAGGTGACCTGTTCGCTGTTGAGCAGATTCATCGCCTGGACGAAGACGCGGGGATTGAAGGGGCGGTGAACCCGGCGCAGCACGTCGGGGTCGGCCGATTGCAGCCCGACCTGCACCGAGCAGTCGATCTCCGCCAGCAGGGCGGCGGTCTCACGGTCGAGAAAATCGGCCTTGGCTTCCAGGTGAAAGTGGATGCCGGGCGCTCTGTCCCGCAGCAGTTGCAGCAATTTTTTGCCTCGCTGCGGAGGATGGTTGAAGGTCGAGTCGAGGATCCAGACCTGTCCCACCCCCGCCTCGCAAAACAGTTCGAGCTCCGCCTCCAGGCGTTCATCCGGCAGGGGACGAACCCGGCGCTGGCCGCCGGCGTCGAAGCAGAAATCGCAGCCGAAGGCGCAGCCGCGTGCCGTTTCCCAGAGCACGCCGCCGCCAGGCTGCGGCTTCAGGACGCCGGAAAGCCAGGGGGAAGGGAGCTGCTCCGGAGCGAGCGGGGTCGCAGGGAAAGGATTCACCCGCATCCCTTCCGCCTCCAGCCAGCACAGTCCCGCCATTTGCTGCCAGCCGTCATCTCGGTCGAGTGCGTCCACCAGTTCGGGAAAAGTCGTCTCTCCCTCGCCGCGCAGGACCAGGTCGCAGATCCCTTCCGCCAGCAGAGCCGCCGGCCGGGCGGAGGCCTCCGGGCCGCCGGCCAGAATTTTCAGTTGCGGGCGGTTGCGCCTGATGTTGCGTACCACGGCGGCCAGCTGCCGACGGTTCCAGACATAGACCGGCAGTACCAGCAGGTCGGGATCGGTGTCTACCACCGCCGCGACAATCCGTTCGATCGGGTCCCTGAGGGTGAAGTCGAGCAGCCGGCAATCTCGTTGGCGCTCCGGCGGCAGGGCAGCCGCCAGGCATCCTGCCGCCAGCGGGACGGCCTGGGCCGAGGGCCTGACATGAAGGGTCAGAAATGTGATGCTGCCGATGCCCATCGTTTTCTCCCTGGTGGTCAGACCGTCAGTTCGGCCGCCCGGTCGGTCAGCGGACCGTCCTCGACCGGAATCCGGTGTTTTTCGAGCAGACGCTGCAGCTTCTGGTGACGGTTGTTGAGCTGCCCCAGGGTCAGGTGGTAGCCGTAGTGCATGGTCTGGTTGCGCGCCTGCTGACTCATCGGGCTCTGAAAGAAGAGGAGCGATTCTTCCGGGCCGGGCTCGAAGGTGACGATATCGACATCCGGATGCGCCCGTCGGTAGTAAGCCATGGCAAGTTCGAGCTTCTCCCTGGTTTCGATCCGTTGCGCCTGCTCCCAGCTGACGCTGATGCCCAGTTCGGTGATGCTGGCGCAGTGTCCGTAGGAAAGGGAGGGCAGGCAGATGCGTGCCGGATCGTTGACCATGGGCACCCGCGGGTTGACCAGAAAGATCAGTTTTGCCCCCTGTTCGATGGCGATGTCGATGTGGCTGATGCGACCGATGTTGCCATCGATGTAGTAGCGGCCGCCGACCTTCTGCGGCTGGAAGAAGAAGGGGATGGCACTGGAGGCGGTGATCGCCTCGCAGATATGGACGTTGCTGTGTTCCTTGTCGCCGAACACCACCCGCCGGCCGCTGTCGAGATCATAGCTCGGGATGAAAAGGGGGCGCTTAAGCCGGCGAAAATCGTCGCACAGTCCTTCTTTCTGGAAGGAGCGGCAGAGAAACTGCTGCATCGGCCTGAGCGAGAAGATGCCTGCGGGAAACTGTTCCTGCAGAATGTAGAAGAGGTCGTGCAGGCTGAAACGGGAACGGTTGCGGCGATAGCTGCGCCAGATGTGCCAGCTTCTGGTCAGTACCCGGCCGCAGCAGGCGAGCAGGCCGAGGGTGTCGAGGCGGTAGATGTCGCGTCGCTGCCAGTTGAAGACCGTTTTTTCGTCCCGCGAAATGGCCCGGAACAGGGTGGCTGGCGGAATGTCGTTGGCGATGAGGCTGGCGATGACCGAACCGGCGCTGACGCCGACGTAGAAATCGAACCGGTTAACGTTGAACGGCTCGGCGAAGAGCTGGTCGAGCGCGGTCAGGCAGCCTATTTCGTAGGCTGCGCCCATGATGCCGCCGCCGGCGAGCACCAGCGCTGTTCTGCTTGAACGTCGGAACATCGTTCAGGTCGCTTTTTTCGCCCGGACCTTCAGTTTGGGTTTGCCGCCGTCGGTGACGACGATGAAGTCGATTTCGCGGTCGCCGAATTTCTGGCGGATTTTCTCCTTCTGTCGTTCGAGCAGGGCCTGGACCTGTTCGCGGGTGGGAATTCGACCGCTGCCGGTCTGCTCGTAGGCGGAGACCAGTTCCCGGTAGACGCGCTCGGTCGGGTCGGATGTCGTTTCCGGCTGCGACGCCCGGGGCGGAGCCGGAGGCGGGATGCGGCCGGTGCCCCGTTCGAATTTCCCTTCGTCCATCAGCCGCAGGATGCGGTCCCAGTAGTTGGTGTAGGTGTGAAAGCGGGTGGCCAGGCCCTGCAGGCGAAAGCGTACGTCCGTCTGCACCACGTGGCGGCTGGTCAGCTGCCGGATGCGCCGGGCCAGGGCGTCCCGCTGTTTCATCGGTTCCCTTTTTTCGATGCCGCTGAAGTACTGGTCGTAGCGGATTTCGAGTTTGCGCATTTCCTGCTCCAGCTCGTCCAGCTGCAGCAGCATCTTCCGACGTTCGTCCATGGACTCGCTATCCTCCTTGTCCAACTATACTGGACGGACCTGTTATTGAAAAGAAAAAGAGTGGTTACGCACCCTTGGCTGCGGCCGGCCGGCGGCGCTTGACTGCCTGCGGCGGGGGCGTATAATAAACCGTTTCTCGACCTTTTCAGGGGGTGAACATGGAGCAGCAAACTCTGGCGGCGGTGATTCTTGCGGCGGGACAGGGCACCCGCATGAAGTCCTCCCGGCCCAAGGTCCTGCATCCCCTTGCCGGCCGGCCGATGGTTGCCTTTCCGCTCGGCCTGGCCGAGGAGCTGGGCTGCGATCCGACGGTTCTGGTCGTAGGCCATGGCGCCGACCGGGTCAGGGAGGCCATGGCCGAAAGAAACTGCCTCTTCGTCGAGCAGCGGCAGCAGCTCGGGACAGGGCATGCCCTGCTCTGTGCCGGGGAGGCCCTGGCCGGATTCTCCGGCGACCTGCTGCTGCTTTGCGGCGATGTCCCCCTGCTGCGCACGGCAACCCTGCGTGGACTGCTCGACCTGCATCGCCGGCAACAGGCGCTGGTGACCGTGCTGACGGCCCACATGGAAGACCCGACCGGCTATGGCCGCATCGTGCGCGATGCCGAAGGCAGCGTGCAGGCCATTGTTGAGGAGAAGGATGCCAGCGAGGCGCAGCGGGCCCTGCACGAAGTGAACACCGGTATCTATCTCTTCCGGGCGCCCTTTGTTTTTGAGGTGTTGGCCGGACTCGGCTGCGACAACGCCCAGGGTGAATACTATCTGACGGACGTCGTCGCGGCGGCGGTCGATGCCGGCGGCCGGGTGTGCGCGCTGCAGCTGACGGATGCCGAGGAGGCGATGGGTGTCAACGACCGGCGCCAGCTGGCGGTCGCCGAAGCGGTCCTGCGCCGGCGCATCAATGAGGCACTGATGCGCTCCGGCGTCGGCATGACCGACCCGCAGGCCACCTATGTCGATGCCGGGGTCGAAATCGGGCCCGACACCCAGCTTCTGCCCGGCACTGTCATTCGCGGAGCCACCCGCATCGGGGCCGGCTGCACCATCGGCCCGCATGTCGTCATCGACAACTGCCGTATCGCCGACAACGTGCGGATCAAGGCCGGTTCGGTACTGGCCGAAAGCGAGGTCGGGCCGGAAACAGATATCGGTCCCATGGCCCACCTGCGGCCGGGAACGGTGCTGGCGGGAGAGAACAAGATCGGCAACTTCGTCGAGACCAAGAAGGCGCAGATCGGCCGGGGGAGCAAGGCGAGCCACCTGACCTACCTGGGGGACTGTGAGCTGGGAACCGGGGTCAATATCGGCTGCGGCACCATCACCTGCAACTACGACGGGGTCAACAAGTATCGCACCGTCATCGAGGACGATGTCTTCGTCGGTTCCGACACCCAGTTCATAGCGCCGGTGACCATCGGCCGCAACAGTCTCATCGGCGCTGGTTCGACCATCACCAAGGACGTTCCCCCCGACTCCCTCGCCCTGTCGCGGGCGGAGCAGAAGGTGATCGAAGGCTGGCGTCTGCGGCGCAGAAAGAAACGGAAAAACGGATAAGAATCGTCCAGCCAACGGCCTGATGGCTGCTAGATACGGAGGGGTTTTTTCTTCTTATGTGTGGAATCGTCGGTTATATCGGCAGCCGGGAAGCTGCCGGAATCGTTCTTGACGGGCTGCGGCGGCTCGAATATCGCGGCTACGACTCGGCGGGGATTGCCGCCCTCGACGGCGGCGTTATCGAGATCCGCCGCGCCGAGGGCAAGCTGGTCAACCTGGAAAACCTGCTGCGCAGCAGGCCGGTCAGCGGCAGCCTCGGTATCGGCCACACCCGCTGGGCCACCCATGGACGCCCCTCCGAGACCAATGCCCATCCGCACCATGCCGGCGGCATCGTGGTCGTGCACAACGGTATCATCGAAAACTACCTCGAGCTCAAGGCCCGCCTCAAGAAACAGGGACACACCTTCCGCTCCGAAACCGACACCGAGATCATCGCCCACCTGATCGAGCAGTACCGCAAGGAAGGGTGTGATTTCGAAACGTCCGTGCGCCGGGCACTGGGGGATGTGCGCGGCGCCTATGCCGTCGCCGTCATCTGCGAACAGGAGCCGGATCACCTCATCGCCGCCCGTTACGGTTCGCCCCTGGTGATCGGTTGCGGCGAGGGGGAGTTTTTCGTCGCTTCCGACATCCCGGCCATGCTGAGCCACACCCGCGAGATGATCTTTCTCGAGGACGGGGAGATGGCGGTCTTCGACCGGCAGCGGATGCGGCTGTTGACCCTGGCCGGCGAGCCGGTGGAGCGGGCACCGAAGATCATCACCTGGAGTCCCACCATGGCCGAGAAGGGTGGGTACCGGCACTTCATGCTCAAGGAGATCTACGAGCAGCCGCGTGCCGTCGCCGACACCATCGCCGGGCGGCTCAAGGATGACGAAGGGGACGTCTATCTCGAGGACCTGGGGCTGGAGGCCGAAGAACTGGGACGGATCCGGCGGATCTTCATTATCGCCTGCGGCACCTCCTGGCATGCCGGCCTGGTCGGCAAGTTCTACATCGAGAAGCTGGCCCGGGTACCGGTCGAGGTCGACATCGCCAGCGAGTTCCGCTACCGCGACCCGATCATCGGCGAAGGGGACCTGGCGGTGCTGATCAGCCAGAGCGGCGAGACGGCGGATACCCTGGCCGCCCTGCGCGAGGCCCGCGCCAAGGGGGGAAAGGCGGTCAGCATCTGCAACGTGGTCGATTCATCGATCGCCCGGGAGAGTGACGGCGTCATCTACACCCATGCCGGGCCGGAGATCGGGGTCGCCTCGACCAAGGCCTTCACCACCCAGCTGGTGGCGCTCTATTTGCTGGCCCTGCGTCTCGGCCGGGTGCGCGGTACCCTGAGCGCCGAGGACTGCCGGCGACAGGTCGCCGAACTGCTCAGCCTGCCGCGCAAGATCGAGACGGCGCTCGAGCTCGACAGCGCCATCGAGGAGATCGCCCGCACCTTCGTCAGCGCCCGCGATTTTCTCTATCTCGGCCGTGGCAACCAGTACCCGATTGCTCTGGAAGGGGCGCTGAAGCTGAAGGAAATCTCCTATATCCATGCCGAGGGCTATCCGGCCGGCGAGATGAAGCATGGGCCGATCGCCCTGATCGACGAGAATCTGCCGGTGGTGGTGCTGGCGCCACGCAACGAAACCTACGAGAAGGTGGTCTCCAACATGGAGGAAGTCCGGGCCCGGGGGGGCCGGGTGATCGCCGTCGCCACCCGCGCCGACGAGAGCCTGCGCCGCTCGTGCGACGCCCTGGTCGAGCTGCCGGAGACGACCGACGACCTGATGCCGGTGCTGACCTCCATTCCCATGCAGCTCATCGCCTATCATGTCGCCGTGCTCAAGGGGACCGACGTCGACCAGCCGCGCAATCTGGCCAAGAGTGTAACCGTGGAGTGACTCAGGCAGGCTGCTGAAAACGGCCCGTCCAGCTGTGCTATCCTTATTTCTCGGCATTCGACGCACGAGTTTACAGGTACGCCGCATGCCTTGAAATTTCGGATGCCTTGTATCTGCCATTTTCAGCAGCCTGGCTTGTTGGCAAACGCAAATACTGTCCGCCGCGTCTTGGGCGCGGCCACGAGGAGCTGTTTTCCGTTTTGTCCCTCGCCGCTCGTCTGTTCAGGCTGATTCAGAAACTGCTGACCGCCGCCATCCCCCGGCTGCATATCAGCGAGAACACCTTTCTCATCGCTCTGGCGGTGATCATCGGGGTGCTCGGTGGACTCGGCAACTACCTCTTCCGCCAGACCATCGAACTGGTTCACCTGCTGGTGGTGGAACAGGGACTGGCGTTTTTTCACATCGCTTTCGACCAGTGGGCACCGCAGCGCCTGCTGCTGGTTCTCTTTCCGGCTGTCGGCGGCCTGTTGGTGCTGCCGCTGTGGATCTTTTTCGGCAAGGACCTGAAGAGCGGGTTCGCCGGTTTTCTGGTCAAGGTCAACCTGCAGGGCGCCAAGCTTCCCCTGCGCCCCATCTTCACCCGCGGACTCGGCGCCGCCATCACCCTGGGAACCGGCGGCAGCGCCGGACAGGAAGGGCCGATCGCCGTCATCGGCGGTACCATCGGCAGCCAGTTCGGCAAGCTGTTCCGCATGAGCGGCGACCGGCTCAAGGTGCTGGTCGCCTGCGGCGCCGCCGCCGGCGTGGCGGCGACCTTCAACGCGCCCATCGCCGGGGTCTTCTTCGCCACCGAGATCGTGCTGCTCTCATCGTTCGAGCTGGCCAGCTTCACCTCCATCGTCATCGCCAGCGGCATGGCGACGGTGGTGTCTCGCGCCCTGCTGGGCAACATCTCCGAACTGACCGCTCCTCCCTACTTCATGCACAGCTTCTGGGAGCTGGTGCTCTATCTGCTGCTCGGCGGCCTGATCGGCGCCTTGGCGACGGGCTTCATCGAGCTTCACTTTCGCATCAAGGACCTGATCGACGCCGTCAGGATTCCCCGCCTGGCCAAGCCCGTTCTCGGCGGCCTGGTCGTCGGGGCGATCGGCGTCGGTTTGCCACAGGTGTTCGGCAACGGCTACGAGTTCATGGAGACGGTGCTGCACGGCGAACACGCCTGGGCCCTGCTGGCGCTGCTGGTGCTGGCCAAGGCGGTGGCCACCTCCATTACCCTCGGCTCCGGCCTGCCGGGCGGCATGTTCGCCCCCTGTCTCTTTCTCGGTGCCGTCGCCGGTGGCGCCTTCGGCCACCTGGCGGCCCTGGCCTTTCCCGATGTCGGCCTGTCGCCGGGCGCCTACGCCCTGGTCGGCATGGGGGCCTTTCTGTCGGCCGCCACCCATGCGCCGATGACCGCCATCTTTCTGCTGTTCGAGATTACCGACAGCTACCAGGTCATCATTCCGATCATGCTGACCTGCGTCATCGGCACCTCCATCGCCCGTCATTTCAAGAAGGACAGCCTGGAGACGGTCGAACTCTCCCGGGCCGGCATCGACCTGGAGGCGGGCAAGGAGCGGAACATCATGAAGGCGTTGCTGGTCCGCGACGTCATGGCCCGCGACGTCGAGACGGTGCCGGAAAACATGACCCTCGGCCAGTTCGCCGAGTTCACCGCCAGTACCCGGCATACCAACTTTCCCCTGGTCAACGCCGAGGGGGAGATGACCGGCATCATTTCGGTGCAGGACTTCATGGGCGTGGTCTTCGAGCGGGAGCTGAAGGATCTGGTGGTCATCAAGGAGCTGGCCACCACCGATGTCATCACCGTCACCGAGGAGGAAAATCTCGACCAGGCGCTGCGCAAGATAGGCTACCGCAACATCGAGCAGCTGCCGGTGGTCGCCGCGGACAATCCCCGGCGGCTGGTGGGCATCATCTCCCGCAAGGACATCATTTCCGCCTACAATCGCGCCCTGATGTCGCGCAACCTGGAGGACGAGGATGAGTGACCTGCTGGCCGGACTCAACCCGCCCCAGCGGCAGGCGGTGACCCACGGCGACGGCCCGCTGCTGGTGCTGGCCGGTGCCGGCTCGGGCAAGACCCGGACCCTGATTCATCGCATCGCCTGGCTGGTCCGCGAGCACCGGGTCGAGCCCTGGCGCATTCTGGCCGTCACCTTCACCAACAAGGCGGCCGCCGAGATGAAGGAGCGGCTCGAGCGGCTGCTGGGAACGGAAGAGCTGCCCTGGGTGGCGACCTTTCACGCCACCTGCGTGCGCATCCTGCGGCAGGAGATCGAGGCCCTGGGTTACTCGCGGCAGTTTCTCATCTACGACGACCAGGACCAGCGGCGGCTGATCCGCGACCTGCTGGCCGAGAGGAACATCAGCGAAAAAACCCTGAAGCCGGCGACCCTGGCGGCGGCCATCGACCGGGCCAAGAACCACGGCCTGCTGCCCGATCAGCTGCCGACCGACGGCTACCAGGAAGAACTGATTGCCGATCTCTACGGTTTTTACCAGCAGCGGATGCGGCAGGCCGACGCCGTCGATTTCGGCGATCTGCTGCTGCTGACGGTCTACCTGTTCGAACATCGTCCCGACATTCTCGACCGCTGGCGGCAGCGGTTCCGCCACATTCTGGTGGACGAGTTCCAGGATACCAACGTGGTGCAGTACCGGCTGGTCAATCTGCTGGCGGCCGAGCATCGCAATCTCTGCGTGGTTGGCGACGACGACCAGTCGATTTACGCCTGGCGCGGCGCCGAGATCGGCAACATTCTCGGTTTCGAGCGGGACTATCCCGGCGCCGCGGTCGTCCGGCTGGAGCAGAACTACCGCTCGAGCGGCAACATCCTGGCGGCCGCCGGGGAAGTGGTGGCCCGAAACGTCGGCCGCAAGGGCAAGACGCTCTGGACCGACAACCCGCCGGGCGAACCGCTGGTGCTGCAGGGGCTGCCCGACGATCTGGAGGAGGCCCGCTTTGTTACCCGCGAGATCGCGCGGCTGCGGGATGAGGGACGGCATCTGCGGGACGTGGCCGTCTTCTACCGCACCAATGCCCAGTCGCGGGTGCTGGAAGAGGCGCTGGTGCGGGAGAAGATTCCCTACGTCATGTTCGGCGGCCTGAAGTTCTTCGCCCGCATGGAGGTCAAGGACATCCTGGCCTATCTGCGGCTGCTGGTCAATCCGGCCGACTCGGTGTCCGCCCGCAGGATCATCAACGTGCCGGCCCGCGGCATCGGCAAGACCACCGTCGGCCGCATCCAGCAGCTTCAGGAGCGGGCGGGGGGCTTTCTGCCCGCCTGCCGGCTGGCTCTCGAGGAAGGAGAGCTCGGCACGGCGGCCGCCCGCAAGGTGGCGGCCTTTGTCGAGATGATGGAACAGTTCGGCAGGCTGGCCGAACGGCTCTCCTACCCGCAGCTGGCGGCCGAGATCATCGAGCGGACCGGCTACGGGGCCGGGCTGCAGCAGGAAAAGACGCGCGAGGCCGCCGACCGGCTGCGCAACCTCGAGGAACTGCTGCGCGGCATGGAGGAGGCCCAGTCGCAGGCGCCGACCCTGGCCGACTACCTGGAGCAGGTGTCCCTGGTGACCGACATCGACGCCTACGACAGCAGCCTTGACCGGGTGACCCTGATGACCCTGCATGCGGCCAAGGGACTGGAGTTTCCCGTGGTCTTCATGACCGGTATGGAAGAGGGCATCTTCCCGCACGGGCGGGTCGAAGCCGAGGGAGGTGATCTCGAGGAGGAGCGGCGGCTCTGCTACGTCGGCATGACCCGGGCCATGGAGCGGCTCTACCTGACCCATGCCCGTCGCCGGCGGGTGTTCGGCAGTTATCAGTACAATCCGCGCAGCCGGTTTCTCGACGAGATTCCCGAACATCTTCTGGCCGGAGACACCGGCGGCCTGCGGCGGACATCCGGACACAATCTGGCCTCGATTTTCGAGCAGATGCCGCAACCGGAAGCCGATGCCGACGTCAACGCCGACGAAGATCAGGACGAGGTGCGGCTGGTGCCGGTCGCCGAAGAGGGGCTGCGCCTCGGCATGCGGGTGCGGCACGTGCGTTTCGGCGTCGGCGTGGTACGGCGTATCGAGGGGCGGGGGGACAACCAGAAGGTCATCGTCTATTTCAACAGCGTCGGTCCGAAGAAGCTGCTGCTCAGGTTTGCCGGCCTCGAACCGGCCTGAACCGGTCTCGGCCAGTCGTCATTGACAGTCGTCGGCGTCCGCGTGCTATAAACGTAGAAAGTTGAACGATCTGTTGCGTTTGGCCGCACCGTTGCTGTTTGCATCCGGGTCTGTCGTTGACGGGGCCGCAAGCCGGTCGACCGCCAGAGCCTGAAAGAGGAAATCGACCGCCTGCTCGCCTCGCCGGCGGTCCGCCATCATTCCCAGATCCGCCACCGCCAACTGGAAAGGCAGCGAGCCATGAACGATTTCAGCCGTTCCGTCCGCCAGCATACCGGCCGCGACCTGACGGCCGCGGCGCCGTCCCTCATTCAGGTCAACATCGGTTTCAGGTGCAATCTGGCCTGCCGCCACTGTCATGTCGAGGGGGCGCCGACCCGGAGCGAAAACATGGACTGGCCAACCATGGAGTCGGTTCTGCGGCTGGTGGATGCCTTCCCCGGCATCCAGGTCGATATCACCGGCGGCGCTCCCGAACTCAATCCGCATTTCCGGAAGTTTGTCGGGATACTGCGCGAGAAGGGGCATCCGGTGCAGGTGCGGACCAACCTGACGGTTTTGTTCGAACCGGGGCAGGAGGCGACGGCCGCTTTCTTCCGGGAGCAGCAGGTGCAGCTGGTGGCCTCCCTGCCCTGTTATCTCGACCGCAATGTCGATACCCAGCGCGGGCAGGGGGTCTACGAACGCAGCATTGACGCCATCCGGCTGCTCAACGAGCTCGGTTACGGCCGGCAGCCGGAGCTTCCCCTCAGCCTGGTCTACAATCCCGGCGGGCCGTTCCTGCCACCGGCCCAGCAGGCGTTGGAGAAGGACTACCGCGACCATCTTGGACGGGAGCACGGCATCGTCTTTACCCGGTTGCTGACCATCGCCAACATGCCCATCGGGCGTTTTCTGGAAGATTTGCAGCGTCAGCAGAAGGCGGAGGCGTATCGCGCCCTGCTCGAGGAGGCGTTCAATCCGGCCACGGTCGAGGGCCTGATGTGCCGCCACCAGATCTGTATCGCCTGGGACGGCACACTGGCGGATTGCGATTTCAACCTGGTGCTCGGCCTGGGGCTGGCCGAAGGCCTGCCGCGGCATATCGACCAGCTCGATCCGGCGCAGCTCGCCGGGCGTCCCATCTCGACCGGAGGGCACTGTTTCGGCTGTACCGCCGGTTGCGGTTCGTCCTGCGGCGGGGCGCTGGTCGCCTGAGTCCGGCATGATTTTCGTCTTGTGGGAGGGTTTGCCATGACGTTGGTCCGAATGTTTCGCGGCTGCGGCCTGCTCTGTCTCATGCTTCTGCTGGTCGCGGCCTGTTCGTCCCGGCCGGAGGTGCACAAGAAGAGCACCTTCACCGTCGTTCCTTCCGAGGAAACCCTCTACGTGGTCCCTTTCACCACCATCATGGTGCCGCAGGCGGTCAGCGAAGGCATTTTCGACCGCTTTGTTGATGCCCTGATCGAAAAGGGTGTCGACAGAAAATACAACGTCGTCATTCTCAAGCAGGGGCTGAAAGAGATCGCCCCCGACTGGCTGGCGTCACACTATTACATCACCGGGGATCTCTTCGCCTACGTCGAGGAATCGGGGTGCTGCAGCACCACCATCCGCTCGCGCAGCCGGATCAGACTCTTTCAGCCCGGCAGTACAGAGCCCGTACTGATGATGGAATATCCCCGTGAGGTCTTTTTCGACCACGATTACTCGACCATCGAACAGCAGCGCCGGCTGCTTGCCAGGGACATCGCCGATACCCTGGCCGGCTACCTCATCGACGCCCTGTCCAAGGGCTGATTTGCCCCAAATCCACTCCCCATTTCGGGATTCGGCTGCCGCAACAGGCCCATCTGCTGCGTTGCCGGCGTCGCTTCGGTGCTCGACGTGGCTCGTGCCGCGCCTGCGCCCGAATCGGCCGGTCGCCTTGCATCCGGACCCGTTCCGGCATCCTCGGTCCACAAAACAGGTGATGGATTTGGGGCCGTCCGAAAAACCCTTGACAATCAGAATTGCCTGATTATATTTAGCCCTGTCCTTTGTTAGCACTCATCTATGGTGAGTGCTAACAAAGGACTGCCCTTTTTCCGGTCGGCGGGCAAGGGCGATCTGCTTTTTTTCGCTGAACACTGGCGAGATGCCAGTCATAACGCATTGCAGAAAGGAGTTGAGAAGATGAACATCAGACCTCTGCACGACCGTATCATCGTCGAGCGCCTGGAAGAGGAGACCAAGACCGTCGGCGGCATCATCATTCCCGATACCGCCAAGGAGAAGCCCCAGCAGGGCAAGGTCATCGCCGTCGGCAACGGCAAGAAGACCGAGGACGGCAAGGTGCTGCCCCTGGATGTCAAGGTCGGCGACAAGGTTCTCTTCGGCAAGTACGCCGGCACCGAGGTCAAGATCGAAGGCAAGGAATACCTCATGATGCGCGAAGACGACATCATGGGCATCATCGAGTAAGAGCGACCAACCCGATTCGAGGAGGTAACAGAATATGGCTGCCAAAGAGATCAAGTTCGGACAGGAGGCCCGCGCCCAGATCCTCGCCGGGGTCAACAGCCTGGCCAATGCTGTCAAGGTGACTCTCGGTCCCAAGGGCCGCAACGTCGTGATCGAAAAATCCTTCGGCGCCCCGCTGATCACCAAGGACGGCGTCACCGTCGCCAAGGAGATCGAGCTCGAGGGCAAGTTCGAGAACATGGGCGCCCAGCTGGTGAAAGAGGTCGCTTCCAAGACCTCCGATGTCGCCGGTGACGGCACCACCACCGCCACCGTCCTGGCCCAGGCCATCTATCGTGAAGGCGTCAAGCTGGTCACCGCCGGTCACAACCCGATGGAAATCAAGCGCGGCATCGACAAGGCCGTGGAAGCCGCTGTCGCCGATCTGAAGGAACTTTCCAAGCCGGTCAAGGATCACAAGGAGATCGCCCAGGTTGGCACCATCTCCGCCAACTCCGACGAGACCATCGGCAACATCCTCGCCGAGGCGATGGAGAAGGTCGGCAAGGAAGGGGTGATCACCGTCGAGGAAGCCAAGTCGATGGAAACCACCCTGGAGACCGTCGAGGGGATGCAGTTCGATCGCGGCTATCTCTCCCCCTACTTCGTGACCGACGCCGAGCGCATGGAGACCGTGCTCGAGGACGCTCTGATCCTGATCCACGACAAGAAGATCAGCAACATGAAGGACCTGCTGCCGGTGCTCGAGCCGGTCGCCAAGCAGGGCCGTCCGCTGCTGATCATCGCCGAGGACGTCGAGGGCGAGGCCCTGGCCACCCTGGTGGTCAACAAGCTGCGCGGCACCCTCAACATCGCCGCCGTCAAGGCTCCCGGCTTCGGTGACCGCCGCAAGGCCATGCTCGAGGACATCGCCATTCTGACCGGCGGCCGGGTGATCTCCGAAGAAGTCGGCTTCAAGCTGGAGAACGCCACCATCGACATGCTCGGCCGCGCCAAGCGCATCGTCATCGACAAGGACAACACCACCATCATCGACGGTGCCGGCACCGAGGCCGACATCGAGGCCCGGGTCAAGCAGATCCGTGCCCAGATCGAGGAGACCACCAGCGACTACGACCGCGAGAAGCTGCAGGAGCGGCTGGCCAAGCTGGTCGGCGGCGTTGCCGTGATCAAGGTCGGTGCCGCCACCGAGACCGAGATGAAGGAGAAGAAGGCCCGTGTCGAGGACGCCCTGCACGCCACCCGCGCCGCTGTCGAGGAGGGCATCGTCCCTGGTGGTGGTGTCGCCCTGCTGCGCGCCGGCGCCGTTCTCGACAAGCTGGAAGTCGAAGGTGAGCAGAAGTTCGGCGTCAACATCGTCAAGCGCGCTCTCGAGGAGCCGCTGCGCCAGATCGCGGCCAATGCCGGTCTCGAAGGCTCCATCGTCGTCAACCAGGTGGCGACCGAGAAGGGCGCCTACGGCTTCAACGCCGCCAACGGCGAGTACGGCGACATGCTGAAGATGGGCATCATCGACCCGACCAAGGTGACCCGCAGCGCCCTGCAGAACGCCGCTTCGGTCGCCGGCCTGATGCTGACCACCGAGGCCTGCATCGCCGAGCTGCCGAAGAAGGAAGAGGCTCCGGCCGGCATGCCCGGCGGCATGCCCGGTGGCATGGACATGATGTAACACGACCTCCTTTTCCTGTCCCTGCCCGAAGCCCCCGGCGGTTTGCCCGTCGGGGGCTTTTTCAATTTCATTTTATTGCTCCGGATTCTCTGTTCGGTGCCGTTCCAGTTCCGGTTTCATGCTTGGTGGTTTTCTCCGGTGCCGCTCTTTGCGTTCCCCCATGTTTTATTTGCTAGAAATTAATCGCCACATTCTTGACCAAGGTGGTCTTTATTGTAGAGTTTAGTCAGCAAGGGTGGGTATTCGCACAGTGTGAAACTGATCATCATGCCGGTTCCCGAGTGAGGAGTCGCGGGTTTCCTGTCCAAAAAGTAGAGACTTATGTAAGAGAAAAGCGCAGAAAATCACCGATGCTGCATCCGGAAGGTGATTTTGCCCGTCACAGACAGACCAGACGCCCTCCGGCCCAGGCAGGAGGAAGGAGGCAGGGAATGAGGAGCAAGACAATGTTGGCTTCAGGAAACGTTCTGAAAGAAGTCTCCTGGCGATGGTTGATTTTCGTGGTTCTGCTGGGCTGTCTGGGCTGGGCCGGACCCTCGCTGGCTTTTACGGTGACGGTGGTTGATGGCAATGGAACAGCCATAACCGGCGGTTTCCGCTGGCTTGTTGAAGCAGACAACACCAATCAGACGCCAGCCGGTGTTTCGACTGCCTTTTCCAGCGGTCTGGACATTCACAAGAGTTACACGCCGGTGGTGGCCCAGGGAGAATCGGCAACCAGTACGGCGGACATCGGTGTACCTGATGGACGTTACGTGATTTCCGTACGTCCCTTCGATGGCTACACCATGGGCGGAACCCTGGTTGCCAGCGGTCAGACCGACGTCAAGGTGGTGGTTCACCGGTTGCCGATTCCGACAACGCAGATATCGGTTCTGGTCTTTCAGGATCATGGACCGATAAACAATGCTCCCGACCTCAATGTCGATGAGCCCGGACTGGCCGGGTTCAGCATACAGGTCCACGACATGGCCGGCCTTGTCATGCAGGATGCTTTTGGCAATCCCCTGGGCACCGACTACGATCTGGCCTGTATCGATGCCGGCAACGATCCGTCGGCTTGCGTGACCACGCTCGGCAACGGTGCGTTGCAGACCGACGCCAGCGGTGAGGTTCAGATCAAGTTTCTTGCGCCCGGCAAGTATGGAATTCTTGTCTCGGCTCCGCCTGATCAGGCCGACCAGTGGATACAGACGGCGACCATTGAAGGGACCCGCACCATCGATGTTTGGGTCAAGGCAAATGAGCCGAAGCGGTTTATCGAAGGCTTCGGTCCCGGCTTTTACCATGTTTTTGTCGGTTTCGTGAACAAGGACAAGCTGCCCTGGCTGGATCCGTCTCATCCTGACTGGATCGATCGCAGCGGCTACACCGGAGAGATCCGCGGTGTCAACCGGTTCAACCATTTTTCCCGGCCGCCGAATCTGCAGGGTTTCTATGCCGGCCCTCCGGTAGATGGCTGCTGGGTGGGTCTGAACGATCCCCTGACCGGAAAAGGCCTTTATGCCGCGTCGTGCGCTGCTGACAGTTCCTTTGTCATCAGCAATGTACCGCCGGGAACCTACGAACTGGTGACCTGGGATGAAAACCTTGACGCCCTGTTCGGTTTCAATACCGTTGTCGTCCCTCCCGGTCCCGGTGGTACCGGCGATGTGGTCGATCTTGGCAACGTCCTTTCTTTCCGCTGGTTCGGGACCCTCAAGGGCAGCGTCTTTCTCGATGTCGACGAAGATGGTTACCGGGATCCCGGTGAAGTCGGCCTGCCCGGTCGCGATGTTCTGCTCCGCTTCCGCAACGGCACCATCTACCAGCTGCAGCCTTCCGACATCAACGGCGACTACGAATTTGCCGAGGTTTTTCCCTTCTTCAAATGGCTGGTGGTAGAAGTTGGATTCGCCACTCTCAAGGCAACCGGCCTGACCGCGGTGGTCGACAATGGTGGTCCGGTCGATCCGGTGAACGATCCGCTGGCCGCGGGGCTCGATGTTTCCGGCTGGCCTGCTGAAGCTGTCGGAACGCTGCATCCGCAACCGCAGTTTAGTAGCGGAACCCTCAGTTACGATCCGGCCACCGATACCTTCTCGGGAGTGGAGAGAATCAATCCCAACACCGGCAACAACCTGTCCCGTACGGCCACGGGTGAAGTCCTGACCCAGGCCATGCATCTTTTCCTCAACCAGACCAACATCATCGACTGGGGCAAGAACAATTACAGTCCGGGAGAGAATGGCGGAATTGCCGGCCTGGTTATCTACAATGTCACCCGCCCCAACGACGATCCCCGTTTCGATGCCCAGGAAGGCTGGGAGCCGGGGATCCCCTATGCCCAGGTCAATCTCTATCTCGACGACGATGGTGATGGTGTCATCGACGACATCAACGGTGACGGAAAAGTCCAGCGTGCCGATGTCGACAATTACCCCCAAGGGAATTTTCCTGGCCCCGAGGATGTCGACCGGGTACCGAAGGGTGTTTTCGACTGGGGGGATGCGGTCAACATTACTTGGACCGATGCCTGGGACGCGAATCTGCCGCAAAACTGTCTGCAGAACCTGCCGGAGATCAATGGCCAGCAGGCCAAGGAGTGTTTCGACAATTTTGGCACCTGGAACCAGGTACGGGATGGTGTCTTTGACGGTGGTTTTGCCTTCACATCCTATTTCCCTTCCGGTCCGAACGGTCAGGAAGTGTCCCCGTTGCCAGAGGGGAAGTATATCGTCGGGGCGCCGGCTCCGCCCGGTTACGTCCTCTCCAAGGAAGAGGACAAAAATGTCGACTTTGGCGAAAGCTACACGCCTAGCCCTTTGGCATTGCCCTTCGTCTGCGTTGGCAAGAATCACACCGTGGCCGATTATCTTGCCTTCCAGCTGGACAAGAACGGCCAGCCCTATTCGGAAATTGACCCGGCCAATCTGGTTTCGTCCATCTATGCCGGCCAGCAGCGTCCCCTGTGCAATCTGAAACAGGTCTCCCTGGTTGAGGGCCAGAATACAGGAGTCGAGTTCTACTTCCACACTCGGGTACCCAAGGCAGCCCGTAATGTCGGATTCGTCAATAACGACCTGGCGGCGGAGTTCGATCCTTCCAGCCCCATTTTCGGCGAGAAGGCCGCCCCCAAGTGGATTCCCATCTCCTATCGCGACTGGGCCGGGAATGAGGTAGCCCGGGTCTACACGGACGAGTTTGGATCCTACAATGCCCTGTTGCCGTCCACTTTCAGCAACAATCTGCCAAGCCCTTCCGGGTTTTCGCCCAACATGCTGACCCTGGTGTTGAATGATCCGGGTCCCATTCCCGATCCTGACAACCCCGGCCAGATGATCATCGATCCGAACTACAAGCCCGAATTTGCCGTGGCGCCCTGGACCTTCCAGTTTACTCCCGGACAGGTGACCTATACCGACACGCCCATCGTGCCCCTGGCCGGCTTCGCTACCCTGCCGGCTGATGCCGAACTGAAGGCAGACCCGGTCCGGGGGACGCCGATTCCGGCTTCAGTTGAGCGCAACGACCCGGCCACCGGTGCCAAGATGGGTCCGTTGATCTGTGCCGCCGGAGACGAACTGATACTCAAGTCTGGCATTGGAACTGGTGACCTGTCAGGTTTCGGCCCATTGCCACCATCGACCGCGACCGGTACCGTCGAGCTGGTTGACCTGACTACGGGAACCAGCTATCCACTGAATGTTACCTCCTGGTTTCCTCAGGAGGTCAAGGTAACGGTGCCGCAGGCGGTGATCGATGCCGGTATCAGTGAGGCTCACCTGGTGATTACCCGGGGAGATACCGGGCTCAGCTCACAGATGGCGGTCACCGTACATATCCGCGATTGCGTTGCCAATCCCCCCATTATTGTCGCCCAGGACGGCAGTGGTGACTACACCAAGATCCAGGATGCCATCGATGCTGCCAATGCCGGAGACCTGATTATCGTTCGTCCCGGTGTCTATAACGAAAACGTCATTCTGCACAAGGAAGTGATTCTGCAGGGTTCCGGAGCCGGATCCAAGACTGGCGCCAATACCACGACCATCAACGCCGCCGCGGTCCCGCGGAACAATCTCGACGCATGGCACGCCAAAGTGCTGGCGATCACCGGTGCCGATCCTTTCCAGGTCAACGAGGCCCCGGGAATCATGGTGCTCGGCAATGCTACAGCCACCCCCTTTGCCCCGGGTGAACCGCACGCTTGGATCGACGGTTTTCACATCATCGGCGGTATCTCCGGAGGTGGTATCTACATCGTCAGCGACACCTACGATGTCGAGATCAGCAACAACAAGGTCGCCGGCAACCGGGGCTCCTTCGGTGGCGGTATCACGGTCGGTACTCCTAACACCGGAATCGATGCCAACAACGACGGTGTGGATATCCACCACAACAACGTCACCAGCAATGGAGGAGTCCAGGGTGGCGGAGGCATCAATCTCTACAAGGGGAGTGACAACTACCTGGTGGAGAAAAACCTGGTCAGCGCCAACTTCTCCCGTTACAGCGGTGGTGGCATCAGTCATGTCGGCTACAGCGATGGCGGTGTCATTCGCAACAACCAGATCCTGTTCAACGAGGTTTTCTTCGGTGCCCGGCTGCTGGGAGCCGGCGACGGTGGCGGCATCTATGTCGCTGGTGAGATCGTCGAAGGCGAGGGGGCCGGTAGCGTGACGATCGATGGCAACCTGATCCAGGGCAACCTTGCCGGTTCCGGTAACGGCGGCGGGATCATGGTCTACGCTTTCAACTCCACCGCCGAACTGGGCACCAGCAGTCTGACGCTGACTGACAATATAATTGTCAACAACGTCGCCGGTATGGCGGGTGCTGGTCTCTACCTGCAGGATGTCGCTCATGCCGACCTGGTGAACAACACCATTGTCAACAATGACTCGACGGCGACGGCCGCCTTGGCCTTCGGTGCCGGGCAGATCCATTCGACTCCCCAGCCTGCCGGTGTCGTGATCCGTGATCTCAATGCCGCACTCATCACCGCGGGCAATGACCTGAGTGGTGTAACCTTGCTGAACAACATCCTTACCGGCAACCGCTCCCTCTTCAACAATGCCGGGCTGAACAACGGTGCCGGCGGTTTGTCGCCGGGAAGTGAACATGCGGCGGTCATGGCCGATGCCACACTCGACTACCCCGATGTCTGGGACCTGCAGGTCGACGGCAGCAATGCCAATGTCAGTGGCAACATGCTCAGCAGCTTGACCCGGACACTGGGTGTTGGTGCCACCACCGGGCCGACCTGGGATTACAGCGGCGGCACCAATATCGCACCGGCGACGGCGACGCTGCCCTACCAGTTCGTCAAGCCGTACCAGAACAGCCTGAGTATCGCTATTGTGCTCGATGAAGGCGGTAACGCCATCACCGTGCGCTTTACGCCGCTTGACGCAACTGCCGGCGACTACCACCTGTTGCCGAGCAGTGACGCCGTCGAAGCCGGTCAGCCCGTTGGGGCCTACTTGACCGCTTCCAAGGACGTTGATGGCAACACCCGTCCACAGGGGGCGGCGGTCGACATCGGGGCCGACGAGTTCGTTGCCCCGGATGCTGCGGCGGTGCGGGTGATCAGTCCCAACGGCGGTGATGTGCTGGCCGCGGGTTCGGTCTTCCCCATCTGCTGGGAAGCCCCGGCCTCAGCCACCAACTTCAAGGTTAAATATTCCCTTGACGGCGGCCAGAGCTGGAACACCATCAGCCTGACCGCGAGCGGGCCTTGTCTTGATTGGACGGTGCCGACCACCATTCTCAGACAGAGGAATGTGCTGGTGAAGGTACGTGGCGAAGCGGGGGTCAACGGACCGAAGGTGGGTGTCGACTTTTCCGATGCTCCCTTTACCATCGAGGTGATCAGGTTGCTCTCACCCAACGGGGGTGAAACCCTGCTGTCGGGAGGCAGCACCACCATCAGCTGGCAGTCGTATGATCCTGCCAGTTTCGATCATATTGTTGTTGCCTACCGTAAGAAAGCAGACCTGTCGTGGCAGACGATAGCCATCCTGAGTGGCCTTGCCGGTACCGATCCGGGCAGTGTGACCTGGGATCCGATTATCTCAGTGCTGAAGCCCAAGAACGATCTGCGGGTGCGTGTCAGTGCCTACGACAGCAACGGCGTCCTGCTCGCCCGCGACAAGAGCGATAGCGGCGTCATTCTGCAGGCGGTGGCCCCATGAACAAGAAACGGAGTGTCGCTATAGAAGGGAAAGGAGAAGGGACGATGCGCACGAGATGCAGGTACCTTCTGATGCTGCTGGTGACATGGCTGGTGCTGGCATTTGCCGCCCCTGTCACGGCCAAGGTTTACTTCCAGTGCCCGGGGTACGACCCCGCAAGTGACAGTGATATCAATGGTGACGGGCTGCTCAGGGCGGATGATGGAGAGATCTCCAATCCCCTTTACAGCAACCAGGTCTGTCTCCACCTTGTCGCTGGTGACGGTTTTTCCACCATGGCCGATGTCGCCGATACCTCGATGTACATCTTTGGTTTTCACAACGTCACCGGTCTGTCCGATGACCAGGTCATGAATACCTGGGATGGTGGTGGTGGCGTGCTGGCCGCCAACTGGCCGGCCCCGACCCTGAAGTTCAAGCAGGGGGATTACGTCTACCTGACCCTGACCAACGTCGGCATGATGATGCGGCCCGACCTGTTCGATCCCCATACGGTTCACTGGCATGGCTTCCCCAATGCCTCGGCCATTTTCGATGGTGTGCCCGACAACTCCATTTCCATCAACATGGGATCGAGTCTCACCTATTTCTACCATGCGGTCGAGGCGGGAACCTTCGTCTATCACTGTCATGTCGAGGCGACCGAGCACATGCAGATGGGCATGTTGGGCAACCTCTACGTCACCCCGTCCATGGGTGCCAATTACGTCTACAACGACGCCGACACCCAGTTTACCCTCAGACGGGACTATCCGATCCAGATCCAAGCCTTCGATCCCCGCTTCCACGAGCAGCATATTTCGGTGCAGCCTCTGCCCTTCGCCGACATGAAAGACACCTTTCCCATGCTCAACGGGCGGGGTTATCCGGACACCATCAATTCCGGCAATATCGCCAACGAACTCGGATATGACGCCCAGGACATACCTTCCCTGATCGAGGCGGTTCCCGGAGATACGATCCTGATCCGTTTTTCCAGCCTGTCGACAACGTCTTTCCATACCCTGGCGACGACCGGGATTCCGATGAAGGTCGTCGGCAAAGGAGCCCGCGTTTTCAAGGGGGGAGGCGTTCCGACGGGTGTGAATATTTTCTACCAGACCACGTCCGTTACCCTGGGAGGAGGAGAGACGGTTGACGTTCTGGTCGACACGACCGGCATCCCCGAAGGGACCTATTTTCTCTACACGACCAATCTCAACCATCTGAGTAACGACACCGAGGATTACGGAGGGATGATGACCGAAATCCGGGTGCAGACAGGGCTCTAGAGAGACGGGAGGAGCATGATGAAAAGAACGATCCGAAGATCTCCGTTCCGGATTCTGGTGCCGGTTCTGCTCATGATTCTGACAGGGGTTGGTTCGGCATCGGCCTTCATCTCCGGTGACAGGGGAACGACTTTCAACCTGACGGCGAAGCATGGCCACATCACGACCGGTGATGGCGGCAGCATCCCCATGTGGGGCTTCGCCCTCGACAGCCGGCCGATGCAGTATCCCGGCCCGACCCTGATTGTCAATGAAGGCGCCACCATAACCGTGAACCTGACCAACCAGCTGCCGGAACCGGTTTCCATCGTCTTTCCCGGTCAGGATGTGACGGCCAGCGGCGGGATTCCCGGAACTCTGACCCGGGAGGCTCCTCCCGGTGGCAGCGTCACCTATACGTTCGTATCCAGCGCCCCCGGGACTTTCACCTATTACAGCGGTACCCACGTCGATTTCCAGGTGGAAATGGGGCTCCTCGGGGCCCTGATCATCCGTCCGTCCGGTTTCAATGAGGCCAATCCCGCGACCTACACCGCCTACGGCGATGCCGGCAGCGCCTACGACTACGAGTACCTCTTTCTGCTGACCGACATGGATCCGCGGTTTCATGAACTCTACGAGTTCAACAAGTTGTTCGAGGTTGACACGACCAATTTCAAGCCGGCCTACTGGTTCATCAACGGGCGTACCGGCCCGGATACGCTGGCACCGGCCAATGCTCCATGGTTGCCGGCCCAACCCTTCGATGCCCTGGCGCGCATGCATCCCGGAGACCGGGTGCTGATCCGCATGATCGGCGCCGGTCGTGACCTGCATCCCTTCCATACCCACGGCAACAACTATCTGGTGATTGCCAAGGACGGAAAACGTCTGTTGAACGGAACCACCGAGCTGGGCTGGTCCGACTTTACCCAGACGGTGGTTCCCGGCAAGACGGCTGACGGCATTTTTACCTGGACGGGGGCCGGCATGGGCTGGGATATCTACGGCCACCAGCAGGATATTGACAACCCGCCGACGGGGAATTTTCCAAACAGCGAAGATGTCGATCACAACGGCAACGGCATTTTTGACAGTGTTGCCGCGGAACCGAACGAAGATCCGGCGGACCATGGCCTGCCTTTCCCGGTGACCATGCCCGACCAGCTCGACCTGACCTTCGGCCAGTTCTTCAGCGGCAGCCCCTATCTTGGTGCCATGGGAGCGCTACCACCGGGTGAAGGTGGCTTCAACGCCTTTGGCGGCTACTTCTACATGTGGCATTCCCACAACGAAAAGGAGCTGACCAACAACGATATCTTTCCCGGCGGAATGCTGACCATGATGATCGTGGAGCATCCGGGGGTTTTTATCCCTCATTACGAAAATGAGCCAGCACCCTGAGGAGGTTGCCATGAGAAAGAGCAGGATTTCCTTCACCTTCAGGCTGGCCGCACTTCTGATCGGGACTGTTATGGCTCTGCCGGTGGCGGCTTTGGCAGGAAGCTTCAGCCTCTGTGCTGGCGAGGGTACGGTCACCATGCCCGATGGCAAGGTCATCTCCGTCTGGGGGTTTGCCCAGGGAGGAGCGACCGGTGGTGTCTGTGACAATCCGGTTTCCGTGCCGGGGCCGGAAATTCGCGACAACGCCGGTGGTACCCTGTCCATCATCCTGACCAACACCCTGGCGGTTCCGGTATCGATCATGATTCCCGGGCTTGTGCCGGATGCTGCCGACGTGACACCGACATGGATCGATGCCAGTGGTAACGTGGTTGCCAAAAACCAGCAGTTTCGACCGGCCGACGTGACCAGCCGGGCCAGATCCTTCGTCAAGGAAGTTGATCCGGGAACGTCGGCTACCTATACCTGGCCTGCGCCACGCAATGGTACTTTTCTCTACGAGAGCGGTACCCATCCTCAGGTTCAGGTGCAGATGGGGCTTTACGGGGCACTGATCTATGAATCCACTCCGGGGACGGCCTACGCCGGTATCGGTAATGATGCCCGGACTGTCACCTATGACGCCGACCAGGTCCTGCTGTTCAGCGAATTCGACGTGGAAACCCACGAAGCCGTGGCCGGCGGCAACTATGGTCCCGGCGGCGCCATGACCAGCACCATCGATTACGAGCCCGACTACTATCTGATCAACGGCCAGCCCTACGCACCTTCACGGGCGCCAATGAACATTGCCGCCATCGCTGGCCAGACTGTTTTGCTGCGGCTGCTCAACGCCGGTCTCGACAATGTCGTGCCGACGGTGCAGGGGGCTGGCTACCTTGCCCAGCAGGCCGAAGACGGTTTCGGCTATCCTTATGCCCGCTCCGAATATTCTGTCGACCTGCCGGCGGGCAAGACCGTTGATGCCACCTTCACAGCTCCGGCGTCCGGCTATATTGCTGTCTACGACCGCAGGCTGAATCTGGCCTGGAAAGGCGGTGGGGCCAAATCGGGCGGCCAGCTGGTCTATCTTGGGTTTGGAACCGAGGATGCGATCCTCAATGTCACCAAGGTGCCTGCCCCCACTGGCACTCTGGGTGATGGCACCGTCAAGGTCGCCAGTATGCCCGGCGGTTTCGACTGCCCGGTGGGGCAGACCGCCTGCAGTGCCAGCTACGTCGACGGTACCATGATCCGCCTGACTGCCCAGGCCGTGCCGGGATCCGCCTTCAAGGGCTGGTCCGGTGCCTGCAGCGGCTTTGACGACTGTGTCGTTACCCTGAGCAATGCTGTGGCAACCGATGTTAGTGCCATCTTCAAGCAGTTCACTAAGGTCAAGGTAATGACCCACAATACTGCCGGAATCAAGCTGACCGCAGGTGACGGAACCGTCATTCACGTCGGTGCTCCGGCCAATGCCGTCTATTACCGCTACCTCTACTCCACCAACAACGGTGCAACCTGGAAGCGTATCACCCGCAAGGTCACCGACAGCCATGTTGCCTGGCTGATTCCAGATTTGCCAGCCAAGGCCACCCAGGCGCGCATCAGGGTCGATGTCTACGACGCCAGCAAGACCACACTGATCGCGAGTGATGTCAATAATCAGCCAATGATCATTAAGGTGGTCAAACTGCTCACGCCAAAGCCGGGCGACACCCTGGTCGGCGGTGGTTCGATCGACTTCGTCTGGTCGACCCATACCACCACCAAGGTCGGAGCCGTCAAGCTGCAGTATCGCAAGCGGGTCGGCAAGCCTTGGGTCGATATTGTCACCCTGAATGGCAACCCCGGGTCCTACACCTGGTCGGGGATACCGACCGTGGTTATCCCCAAGACCGACACCTCGGTGCGGGTGCGCCTCTACGACACCAACGGCAACCTGATTGATGGTGACCAGCCGGACGGCTTTCTCAATTACAACTGAGCGCCGCTTTCGAAACTGGGCGGCTCAGACAAAAGCTGATATGATTTGGGGCGGGCTCTACCCGCCCCATTCCTTTGCCCGGAGATAACGATGCGAAAGATCTGGTGTCTGATTCTGTTGCTGTCACTGACTGGCGCCTGTGCACAACGCCCGTCGGCAACCCGGACTGATCGGCTGAAAGCTGTGCAAACCGAGGAAACTGTACAATCAGTGGAAGCTGCACAGGAGCTTTCCGAAGCGGAAAAGGCTCTCGGTGTCCGGGTGGAAACGGTGCGGCTGGCAGCTGCCGGGTATATGCTCGATTTCCGCTATTATGTCTATGACAGTGAAAAATCCCGTCCGCTGGCCAGCAAGAAGTTTTTCCCCTACCTGATACATCAGCGAACCGGTGCCTATCTGGGGATCCCGGCCCCGGCCAAGGTCGGGTCCCTGCGACAGAAGCCGCGATCCCATTACCCGGATCGCAGCTACTTCATGCTCTTCGCCAATCCGGGTGGTCTGGTGAAGCGGGGCGATCGGGTGACGATCGTGGTCGGGAAGTACCGGTTTGAGAATCTGGTTGTGCAATAGCGGGTTGGTGATGTTGTCGAGATCGTGTCTGGGCGTCGTTCTGCTGCTGGCAGGTCTGCTGGTTCCGTTTTCCGGCTGGTGTACCGGCATCGGCCCTTCTCTTGCCGACAGGCTGGCTCTGTCGGCGCCGGAGGAGAGAATCCCGGTCATTGTGCAGATGAAACAGTCTCCCCGGCCGCCGCTGCCGGCTGACCTGACGACCGGCCAGCGGCGCCTGGCGGTCGTGCGGGCGTTGCGGCTGGCAAGCGAAGAGCGGCAGCGGTCCGTACGCCGTCTGCTGCAGGACTGGCGGCGGCGCTACCGGGAGTTGTGGATCATCAACGGTCTGGCGCTCGAATTGACCGCGGCCGAGATCGAGGCCCTGGCCGCGTTGCCGGAAGTGGAGAGCATTCGTTATGACACGCCCTTGCTGCTGGCTGCCGAGCCGGTGCAGCCGATGGCGACGGTGACATCCAGCAGCTGGAACCTGACGTCGATTGGTGTCGATCAGGTTTTTGGGCTGAGCGGCCAGGGCAAGGTGGTGGCCGTGCTCGATACCGGCGTCGATCTGGGGCACCCGGAGTTTACCGCCGGCAGCTGGCGAGGCAATGCCGGCGACTGGTACAATCCCTTCGTTGCCGACTGCACGGCCGATCCGACGAATTGCGGCGCCTGCGACCTGGAGGCGACCCAGCCCTGCGACATTGATGGTCACGGTACCGGCGTCGCCAGCCTGATCGTCGGCCAGTCCCTTGGCGTGGCACCCGGTGCGCAGTGGATCGCGGCCAAGATCTGGCGGGACGACGGCTGGACCACCAACAGTCGTATTCTAGGCGCCCTGCAGTGGGTGCTCGACCCGGACAACGACCCCGCCACCGACGACGCGCCGGATGTGGTCAACGGTTCCTGGGGATTCGAAACCCTGCCCGGTGTTTGCGTGACGGATTTCGAGAGTGCCGTCCAGCAGTTGAAGGACGCCGGCATTCTGGTCGCTTTCGCCGCCGGCAATATCGGACCGTCGGCCAGTACCAGCATCAGCCCGGCCAACAATCCCAACAATTTTGCCGTCGGTTCCGTGGGAGTAACACAAACCGTTTCCCTGTTCAGCTCCCGTGGACCTTCGCCCTGTGACGCGCCGGACGAGGTTTTTCCCGAACTGGTGGCGCCGGGAGAGTCGATTACCATCGCCCAGCCGGGTGGGGGATACGCCGTCGCCAGCGGCACGTCCTTCTCCACGCCACATGTCAGCGGCATCATGGCGCTGCTTCTGGAGGGGTTTCCGCAGACGCCGTCGGTGCAGATGGAGACGGTGCTGAAAACGACGGCGAAGGATCTCGGTGATGCCGGTCCTGACAACGACTACGGTTACGGCCTGGTCGATGCCCTGGCGGCCTACCAGTACCTGCTGCCGCCGGCGCCGGAGCTGATCGCTCCGGCCGATCAGGACAGCGGGCTGGCGGTTGACCTGACCCTGAGCTGGCGGCAGTCGCCGGACCCGCTCGGTGCGGCTGTGACCAACAGCGTCTGGCTGAGTACCGATCCCGGTTTTTCCGGGGCGGTGCCGGTCCAGGTGACACGGGCATCGGCGGATTCTGCTGTTTCTCCGGTGCCGCTTTTTCTGCTGGCGGTGCTGTTGCCGCCGGGATTGTTCTGGCGGCACCGAAACCGGAGCGTGGCAATCGGCTTGCTGCTGCTGGTCGTTCTGACGCTTCTGTCCTGTGGCGGCGGCGGGGGCGGCTCTTCAGCTCCTGTCACTGATCCTGATGTCCGCCAGCTGGATGTCACCGGCCTGACTCCGGCGACCACCTATTACTGGAAGGTCCAGGCCAGGACGGCCCGTGGCGACCTGGCGAGCGAGAGTCCGGTCTATTCTTTCACCACGCAGTGAGGTATGCTTGATGTGGTCCGCATTTTGCTTGGCTGAAAGTCCATCGCCATGACTGAAGACCCGACACCTGTATCGCTCGCCGACCGCTTCGGTCGTCATCTCGACTATCTGCGGCTGTCGATTACCGATCGCTGCAATCTGCGTTGTCGCTACTGCATGCCCGAGGAAGGGGTTGCATCCCTTGGCCACGATGCGGTGCTGCGCTACGAGGAACTGCTGCGCATCGCTCGGGTGGCCTGCGGACTGGGAGTGCGCAAGATTCGGGTGACCGGCGGCGAACCGCTGGTGCGCAAGGGCGTGGTCGGCTTCATCCGTGACCTGGCGGCGTTGCCGCAGAAGCCGGAAATAACGCTGACCACCAACGGACTGCGCCTGGCGGAGCTGGCGGAGGAGCTGGGAACGGCGGGAATGAGCCGGGTCAATGTCAGTCTCGACACCCTGCGTGCCGACCGTTTCCGCGACATCACCCGCCGTGACGGCCTGGAACGGGTGCTGGCCGGCATTGCCGCCGCCGATCGGGCCGGGCTGGGGCCGGTGAAGATCAACATGGTTCCCATCGCCGGCGTCAACGAGGACGAGATCGAGGAGTTCGCCCGGCTGACCCTGGCACACCC
Source organism: Geothermobacter ehrlichii (assembly GCF_008124615.1). NCBI lineage: Bacteria > Pseudomonadati > Thermodesulfobacteriota > Desulfuromonadia > Desulfuromonadales > Geothermobacteraceae > Geothermobacter > Geothermobacter ehrlichii. The sequence goes on along the minus strand of NZ_VNIB01000013.1, from coordinate 55,804 downwards.
CTGGAACGTCCGTTTCATCGAATTCATGCCGGTCAGCGGCGATCTGGAATACGCACCGGAGCGGCGGGTGCCGGTGGAGCGGATCATGGCCGCTCTCGAGAGGGTCGCTCCCCTGGTAGAGGAACCGAGGACGGGGCCGGCCGGTCCGGCCCGTCTCTACCGCTATGCCGGCGCGCCCGGCGGGCTGGGGGTGATACCGGCGGTGTCCAGTCATTTCTGCGGCGAGTGCAACCGGCTGCGGGTGACGTCCGACGGCAGGATCCGCCCCTGCCTCTTCTCCGGCGAGGAGATCGACCTGCGCGCCGCAATCCGTGCCGGCGCCAGCGACGAGGAGCTGGCCGCCATCTTCCGCCGGGCGGCCCATGTCAAACCGGATCGCCATCATCTCGAAGATTCCAGTGTCGGCACCGGTCAGCGTCGCATGGGGCAGATCGGCGGCTAGGCAATTTTCTGTCGATCAGATGAAGAAAGGGAGCAGCTTTTTAAACTGCTCCCTTTTGTATGGAAAAATCGAACCGCGAAGTCACTAAGAACACGAAGCAGGGGCAAAGCGCAATCTGAACCTTCGGTCCTGCCTTCCGATTTTATCTTCGTTCCTTCGTAGTGGATTTACCTGTCTCGTTTTCACTTCTCCTCCGGCAGCGCCTCCCGCAACAATTCCAGGATATGCACCGCCCGCTGTCTGCCGCCGGCGTGGTTGATCGCATCCTGCAGCTGCATGATGCAGCCGGGGCAGTCGGTGGCGACCAGTTCGGCACCGCTTTCTTCGATGTGGCCGGCCTTCTTCGCGCCGATCTTCCTGCTGTTCTCGTAGTGGTAGACCGAGTAGGTGCCGCCGAGGCCGCAGCAGGTGCCGGCATTTTCCATCTCGACGAATTCGACCTGCGGCAGGGCCCTGAGAATGGCCCGGGGTTCGGCGGTGATGCCGCGGGTGCGCAGGTGGCAGGGGTCGTGGTAGGTGACCCGGGTCTTCACCCCGCGTGAGGGGAGTTCGGCCAGTTTTTCCGGCAGGCCCATCTCGACCAGAAAGACGAAGATGTCCCGGGTTTTTTCTGCCAGCTTTTCAAAGGGTTCGCCCATCTCGGCGTAGATCTTCCCGAGACCGGCGTTGCACGAGGCGCAGGCGGTCAGGACGAAATCGACCGGCTCGCGGCTCAATGCGGCCAGGTTCTGTTCGGCCAGCTTCTCCACCACCTCCCCGGCTCCGGCCGAAACTGCCGGCAGGCCGCAGCAGGCCTGGTCGGCGGGGATGATGACGGTCACTCCGAGAAACCTGAGCGCCTTGAGGAAGGCTTCACCGATCTCGGGATACATGTAATTGATTCCGCAGCCGGTGAAGAAGGCGACGGTCGGCTGGCTCGCTTCCCCCGCGATCCGTTCCGGATGGCGCTCGCGGAAGGGGCGGGCGCTCAAGGGCGGCAGGGTACGGCCGCTTTCGAGATAGGGGAGGGGAAAACGCAGCCGCAGGCCGCTGTTTTCCGGCAGTTTCCTGAACAGCAGGGACGAGAGAGCGCCGCCGGTCTTGGCCAGGGCGTTCATCAGCTTCGGCCGGCCGAGAACGGCGGCCACGCCCTTGCCGAAGGTGGAAAGCCCCTGCTGCTCGGCGATACGGCGTCGGGCGGCGGCGACGATCTCTTCGGTCGGCACCTTGTTCGGGCAGCCGGCACAGCAGGAGCCGCACAGCAAGCATTGGGAGAGGTCTTCGAGCACCTTCGCTTCCAGACCGATCTCGCCGTCGAGCACCGCTTTCGACAGCGCCACCTTGCCACGTGCCACCCGTCCTTCGCGTCGCTCGGCGCCGAACACCGGGCAGTGCGCCCGGCAGGCGCCGCACTTGACGCACTGCTCGATGGCGTCGCGGTAGTCTTCGAGGTTTTTCAGCTTGGCCATTGTGGATAAATCCAGTGACGGGTGACGGGGGACGAGTGACGAGGTTGAGTCTTTTGTTCCTCGTCCCTTGTCCCTCGTCACTGTTTCAATCCAGAAAAATCTTCCCCGGATTGAGAATATTGTTCGGGTCGAGGGCCTTCTTGATGGCCTTCATGTAGGCGGCCGCCTCCGGCGTGATCTCCAGCGGGATATAGGGCGCCTTGGCGATGCCGACGCCGTGTTCGCCGCTCATGGTGCCGCCCAGCTCCAGGGCGCCCCTGAATACTTCCTCGATCGCCTTGTGGGCCCGTTCCAGTTCGCCCGGAACCTTGCGGTCGATCATGATGTTGACGTGGATGTTGCCGTCGCCGGCGTGGCCGAAGTTGACGATCGGGATGTTGTACTTCTCGGCGATGGCATCGACCTTGCGGATCATCTCCGGCACCTTGGAGCGGGGTACGCAGATGTCCTCGTTGAACTTGTCCGGATTGACCTTGCGCAGCGAGGCGGACACCGAGCGGCGGATCTGCCACAGCGCCTCGCTCTCTTCCGGTGTCTCGGCGGTGCGGGTCTCGACCACTCCGAGCGGCTGGATCAGCTGCTGAATCTTCTGCACCTGCTTGGCGAGAAATTCCCGGTCGCCGTCGACCTCGATGATCAGCACCGCGCGGGCGTTGTCCGGCACCTCGAGATCGGTCGCCTGACGGACGCAGTCGATGGTCCGGCCGTCCATGAATTCGAGGGTGGTGGGGATGATCTTGTTGCTGATGATGGTCGACACCGCCTTGGCTGCGCCGTCGATCGAGTCGAACAGCACCAGCATGGTCTTCTTCGCTTCCGGCAGCGGCAGCAGCTTGAGGACTATGCGGGTGATGATGCCGAGGGTGCCTTCCGAACCGCACAGCAGCTTGGTCAGATCATACCCGACCACACCCTTCATGGTCGGGCCGCCAGTGGTGATGATATCCCCGGTCGGGGTGACCACCTGCAGGCCGATGACGAAGTCCTTGGTGACGCCGTATTTGACGCAACGCGGCCCGCCGGCGCATTCGGCAACATTGCCGCCGAGGGTGGAGAATTTGAGTGAGGCCGGATCAGGCGGATAGAACAGGCCGAGTTTTTCCACCTCTTTCTGGAACTGTTCGGTGACCACGCCCGGTTCCACCGTCGCCACCAGGTTTTCGGTGTCGATCTCGACGATCCGGTTCATCCGTTCGGTGGACAGGACGATGCCGCCCCTGGTCGGCAGCGAGCCGCCGGTGAAGCCGCTGCCGGCGCCGCGCGGAAAGACGGGTATCCGTTCGGCGTTGGCGATCTTCATCACCAGCGCCACCTCTTCGGCACTGGCTGGAAAGACCACCACGTCGGGCAGGTACTGCTGCTGGGTGGCATCGTAGGAGTAGCAGATGAGATCGGCCTTGTCGGTGGCGACATGCTCCGCTCCGAGCGTCGCCTGCAGGTCGCGGATAATGCGTTGGTCGAGCATGGTGTTTTCCTTTGGTATTCAGGAGTCAGGTTCCGGGAGAGAAAGGCATTTTATTCTGACTCCTGAATTCTGAATCCTGGCTCCTGCAGTATCGGCAGCACCGTCCCGCCTTCGGGAATGACCAGGGTGCGTGGATTTTCGGGCAGTTCTTGATAGGCCATTTGCAGGGCGGCGTCAAGGTTTTCGGCCTTTTCCATCCCCATGGCGGCGGTCTGCTCGGCGGAAAAGCCGCTGATCAGGATGATCCGGAAGCGGCGGGCCTTGTCGAGGGTGGCGTGGGCGGTCTGACCGTTGATCTGGTAGCCGGCGCGCAGGGCCGTTTCGAATTCGGCCAGATCCTGGTAGCGGAACCAGTCGAAAAAGGTCGGATGGCCGAAACCGTCGGGACATGCGGCCAGCAGGATCGCGGTGCCGCCCGGCCGCAGCGCCCGCACGCCGTAGTCGAGGGCCTTGTGGGCCTGGATGAAGTTGATGTCCTTCGGTGCCCCGCCGCAGGAGATCACCGCCAGATCGGCCGGTTCGGTCACCGGCGCGGTGTAGAGCCGCAGGGCCAGCTCGCAGCCGGCCAGGTGGGCCTGTTCCAGGTCGCCGCAGAAGACGCCGGCGATGCGCTTGTCCGCAGTGAGCACGGTGTTGAGCAGAAAATCGGGCTCGACCAGCCGTGCCGCCTCGAGAATCGCCGCGTGCACCGGGTTGCCGTCGAGTATCGCCGGCGCCGCCAGCGGATGCTTGCCGCCGACCCCGGGCGGGTTGAACACCCGGAAATGGGTGGCCATGCAGGTCTCGCGGGCCGCGACGCCGGGCACCAGTCCCTTGCGGCCGCCGCCGAAACCGGCGAAATAGTGGACGCCGATGGTGCCGGTGACGATCACCCGGTCGGCTTCGACCACCGTACGGTTGATGACCACCGGAATACCGTCGACCTCGCCCAGTTCGACCAGCTGTTCCGAGTCGTCGCAGTCGTGGTCGACGATCCGGATACGGCCGAACAGCGGGCCGAGGATTTTCCGGTGTTCGGCCTCCGTCTGCCGGCGGTGAATCCCCAGGGCGATGACGATGGTGATGGCGTCGTCGGTGATACCGGCCCTGTTCAGCCGTTCCACCAGCTGCGGCAGGTAGATTTCACTGCCGGTGTAGCGGGTGATGTCCGAGGTGACGATGGCGACCGTTTCATGCGGGCGGACGATGGTTTCGATGGGCGGGGTGCCGATGGGAGCGTCCAGGGCGGAGCAGATCAGTGTCGCTTCCGCGGCCGGGGCGACGAAGGGGCGGGCGCACAGCAGCTCGGCGCCGGGAATGCTGGCCGTTATCGTGTCGGTGCCGTATTTCAATTCGAATTCGGTCATATCTTACCTGGGAAGTTGACTTTTCCATCATAATGAAAAAACGGCTCCGGCGGCAAGCTCTGTACCGTACTTTTGTTGACACCCGCCGGCCCCGGTTCCTACAATGCCCTATTTCCAGCGGGAGTGCCTCATTTGGCGAACAAGAAAGCGAAAACCATCTTTTCCTGCCAGCAGTGCGGTTACCAGAGTCCCAAGTGGCTTGGGCGCTGTCCCGACTGCGGCCAGTGGAACAGTCTGGTCGAAGAGACCGTGCAGCCGGCGCCCGGCAGGCGCAGCGGCGTGGCCGCCGGCACAGCGAGTGTGCCGCAGTGGTTGAGCGAGGTCAACGCCCGCGAGGAGGACCGCCTGCAGGTCGGCATCGGCGAGTTCGACCGGGTGCTGGGCGGCGGGGTGGTCCCCGGATCGCTGACCCTGATCGGCGGTGACCCCGGCATCGGCAAGTCGACCCTGCTGCTGCAGGCTCTCGGCCGTCTGGCCGGGCATGGCGCGGCTCTCTACGTCACCGCCGAGGAGTCGGCCCGCCAGGTCAAGTTGCGCGCCGAGCGGCTGGGAGTGGCGGCCGGACAGTTGCTGCTGCTGGCCGAAACCGCGCTGGAAGCGATTCTCGAGCACATCCGGCAGCTCGATCCCGCCTTTCTGGTCGTCGACTCGATCCAGACCATTTTCACCGCCGCCCTGGAGTCGGCTCCCGGCAGCGTCAGCCAGGTGCGCGAATGCGCCGGGCGACTGATGCAGGTCGCCAAGGGGGACGGCATACCGACCTTCATCGTCGGCCACGTCACCAAGGACGGCGCCATTGCCGGACCGCGGATGCTCGAACACATGGTTGACACGGTCCTCTACTTCGAGGGGGATGCCGGCCATCCCTACCGCATTCTGAGGGCGGTGAAGAACCGTTTCGGCTCGACCAACGAAATCGGTGTTTTCGAGATGCGCGAAAGCGGCTTGGTCGAGGTGCCCAATCCGTCGGAACTCTTCCTCGCCGAACGGCCGGAGGGGGTCGCCGGCAGCGCCGTCGTCCCCTCGCTGGAAGGCAGCCGTCCGATTCTGGTCGAGCTGCAGGCGCTGGTGTCGCCGACCAGCTTCGGTACGCCCCGCCGCACCACCATCGGTTTCGATCACAACCGGGTGGCTCTGCTCGGGGCCGTGCTGGAGAAGAAGGTCGGCCTGTCGCTTCTGGCACAGGACATCTTTCTCAATGTCGCCGGCGGGGTGCGCCTGGACGAGCCGGCGGTCGATCTCGGTGTGGCGGCGGCCCTGGCTTCGAGTCATCTGAACAGACCGATTCCGTCGCGCACCATTGTCTTCGGGGAGATCGGCCTGGCCGGCGAGGTACGGGCCGTCTCCCGCCCCGAACTGCGGGTCAAGGAGGCGTCTCGGCTCGGGTTCGACCGCTGTTTTCTGCCGGCGGGAAATCTGAAGAATCTGGAGGCGCCCGAGGGGCTGGAGCTGGTCGGGGTGAAAAGTGTCGCGCAGATGCTGGATGATGTTTTCGAATGAGAGCTGAAAAAGCTGCTGGTTGTGGTCTGCCGGTTTTGAATGTTTAGATCTTCGGGCGATAGAGGTGCATCCGGGGTTGCGCCCCCGGACGGCGCCGTCCTCTTTTGCTGGCCCAAAAGAGGACGCAGAAAAGGGCCTTGCGCCTGCGGCGGGCATTACTGTCGCGAAGGCTCGGTGGGGCGTAAGAATGTCGTATCAACCTGGGACGACAGCCCTTCGAGCCAGCGGAAAAGGCCTCCCCAACGAGCGGCAGGCCGCTCGATGGGCCAGGTCGACCTGCCGCAACCTCGACGGGAACGGCTGTTGGCGGGACAAGCGGTACACATGGGGCAGCTCGGAACCGTTTGGCCCGTGCGAGCGTAGCGAGCCCGGGAACGACGTTTTTCTGCTGCCACGAAGAACTTTCGGTCTGTTTGTCGGGATGGTAGAAAAGAGGCACAGGCAGCCGCGACAGCAATAAAACAAAGCGTTTTTGCTTACTTTTTTCGCGCTGAAAAAAGTAAGGCGCCCGGCGGGGCGCGTCCCGCCGGTTTTGCTTTTGATTTTTTCGACCTTTGGTCGATAGCCATCAATCCGGGGTTGCGCCCCCCGGACGACGCCTTACTCTTTGGCGCTCCAAAGAGTAAGCAGAAAAAGCTTCGCCTGCGGCGGGCATTGCTGTCGCGAGAGTTCGGTGGGACGTAACCCTTGCGTTTCCGTCCAGAACGACGATGCTTTGCGCCAACAGAAAAATTTTCCCAGCGAGCGGCAGGCCGCTCGCTGGGCCAGGTTGCACTGCCGCAGCCTCGACAGAAAAGGTTGTTGCCAGAAAGAACGGTTCGCTCTGCACCGCTCGGAACCGTCTGGCCCGTGTGAGCGCAGCGAGCCCGGGAACGATGATTTTTTGTCGCCACGAAGCAGGGGCTGACCAGTTCGGTCGGTTTGGTAAAATGAGTCACTGGCCTTTGCGGCTGCTATAAAACCAGCGTTTTTGCTTACTTTTTTGCGCTGAAAAAGTAAGGCGCCTGGCGGGGCGCGTCCCGCCGGTTTTACAGGATTTTATCCGGAGAGCAATTATGAGCGATAAGCTGACCCATTTCGACAGCGAAGGCCGGGCGGTGATGGTCGATGTCGGCGGCAAGCCGGTCACCGAGCGGGTGGCTGTCGCCGGCGGCGAGGTGCGGATGCGACCGGCGACTCTGAACCGGATTCTCGACCGGAGCATCGAGAAGGGGGATGTTTTCGGTATCGCCCGCACCGCCGGCATCATGGCCGCCAAGCAGACCGGCAGCCTGATCCCGCTCTGCCATCCGCTGCTGCTGACCTCGGTCAGTGTCGATTTCACGCCGCATCCCGACGAGGGCCGGGTCGAGATCCGTGCCACCGTCAAGGTCACCGCCCGGACCGGCGTCGAGATGGAGGCCCTGACGGCCGTCTCGGTCGCCGGCCTGACCATCTACGATATGTGCAAGGCGATCGACCGGAGCATGGTTGTCGGCCAGGTGCGCCTGCTCGAGAAGCACGGCGGCAGGAGCGGTTCCTGGGTGCGGGAGGAGAACGGATGAGTGCCTGTTACCGTATCGGCTGGAAGACATTGCTCCCCCTGGGACTGCTGCTGGTTCTGCTCCTCGGGCTGCTGATCCTCAGCGTGATCCGCGGCGAGGCCGTGCTGAAGATCCTGCTGGTCGCCGGCATCCTGTTGCCGGTGCTGCTGGTCCTGCTTGCCAGCCTGCGGCGTCGGGTGGTGCTGGACGAGGAAGGTGTCCGGGTGGTGCGTGTCTTCGACGAGAAGTACTTCCGCTGGGACGAGCTCACCTCGCTGGAGGCGGTCGCGGTGCGGGGACGCGCTTTCGTGACCCTCTGCGCCGGCGAGGATTTCGCCATCCTGTCCAACAGTTACGGCGACTTCACCGGCCTGGTGCGGGCCCTTGCCGACAGGTTGCCGGAGTCGGTAGTCAGTCCCGAGGCGAAGCGGCTGCTCGAGCGGCAGGATTCGGTCATGGCCGGGGTTTTTCCCCTGTGGTTCGGCGTTGTCGCCCTGCTCTATATCCTGTGGCACATGCTGCTGGGCTGAATCGGCCGGCGGAATTGACTTGGGATGGTATTTCAAGTAATTTGACTTATTACAGTCCAACCACGGAGGCTCCCCATGGAACCTGAAAAACTCGAAGAATTCCGGCAGTTGTTGCAGGGGCAGCTGGACGAGATTCTGCGCAATGCCGGCGAAACCGTGGCCGAAATGACGGACGAGAAGGAAAACTTTCCTGATCCGACCGACCGGGCCTCGCTGGAATCGGACCGGAATTTCGAGTTGCGCATCCGTGACCGGGAGCGCAAGCTGGCCAACAAGATCCGTGAGGCCCTGGAGCGTATCGACAGCGGCGAATTCGGACTTTGCGAAAGCTGTGGCGAGGAGATCGGCGAAGGACGGCTGAAGGCGCGGCCGGTCGCCACCCTCTGCATTGAGTGCAAGACTGAGCAGGAGCGCCAGGAAAAGATCGGCTGAGGCGGTGTCCTGGCCGCTTTGCCCTGTTGACAGGAAAATCCCCTTTGGGTAAGGTAGCAACGCTTTTCGGGGCTGTAGCTCAGCTGGGAGAGCGACGCGTTCGCAACGCGTAGGTCGGCGGTTCGATCCCGCTCAGCTCCACCAATAAATTCAAGGCCGATCCGGAGAAACCCGGGTCGGCCTTTTTTTGATCGCACCATATCCGGCGGGATCGAAGCGGAGCGAGCGCGTCCAGTGGACGAAAAGCGGCCAGGGATGGCCGCGACAGCGAGCGGAGGGGGGGCTGCGCAGGGGCGGACAGGACGTCTGCCCCGTAGCAGGCGATCCCGCTCAGCTCCACCAAAGAAAAGACGGCCGGTCCGGAGGATATCCGGGTCGGCCTTTTTTTTCAACTTCAGGAGCCGTGCCGGTCGCAGGTGCGCACCAGCTCCTCGCACAGGGCGAACATGCCGATGCCGGTCGGGCAGGCGCGGTCGCAGCGACCGCAGGCGACACAGCCGGGCTCGCCCCAGCGCAGCGGGTCGGCGACCAGCTTGTGATAGATGCGACGGCGGGTGCGCAGGGTTTCGGTGCCCAGGGGATTGTGGCCGCTGGCTTCGCGCATGAAGGCGTCGAGCTGGCAGGAATCCCAGAGTCGGCTGCGCTCGGTCCGCTTGCCGAAGGTCCGGTCCTGGACGCCGAAGCAGCTGCAGGTGGGGCAGGCGAAGTTGCAGCCGCCGCAGGCGATGCAGCGGGCGGCGATCTCTTCCCAGAAGTCTTCCGGAACCCGTTCTTCCTGCAGCAGCCGGGCAGCCTTAAGCAGGATCTCGGGCAACAGTTCGGTGGCGTTCCGGTCGAGGGCGGCCAGCTTGTCCGGCGCGGCCTCGGCAAATCCTTCCAGCAGCTCCGTTCCGCGCGCCGTGTGTGGGTGGGCGAGCAGGCCGTCCGGAGCGAGGATCAGCTCCAGGTCGCACTCCCCTTCCAGTGGGGGCAGTGTCTCCCCCTGCGCGCCGGCCAGGCCGCTTACCCCGACCAGCAGGGCCCCCCGGCGGCGGCGCAGGTAGGCGTCGTCGGTGGGGGGGCTGAGGAAGAAGCGGTCGAGAAAGGCGATGCCGGCCAGATCAAGGTGGTCGAGGCCGAGCAGGGCCGGAGGCTTCTCCGGCGGGTTGGGCAGCGCCACGCCGCCAGCATCGTCCAGTTCCAGGAGCAGCTCGAGTTGGGGGAAGAAAACTTCCGTCGGCTTGCGCTGCAGTGGCGGGCCGGCCAGCACAGGCAGCCCGCCCTGCCAGGGCAGCAGCAGCCGGCTGCCGTCGCTCATCCGCTGCGGCACCAGCAGCTGCCAGCGCTCGGCGATCCGCTCCAGCAGGCAGAGAAAATCCTTCTCTTCCAGCCGTTTCAGCATGGCTGAAGCCTCACGGCGCAGACCTTGAATTCGGGGATGCCCGATTCCGGGTCGAGGGCGTTGTTGGTCAGGGCGTTGGCGGCTCCTTCGACGAAATGGAAGGGGATGAACAGCTGCCCGGCGGGAACCCGATCGGTGATTCTGGTCCGCGCTTCGATGCTGCCGCGGCGGCTGCTGATGCGGACCGGCCGGCGTTCCTCAAGCTGATAGCGGGCGGCGTCGGCCGGATGGATTTCGACGTAGGGCTCGCGTTCTTCGCGGTCGAGCAGGTGGCTGCGGCGGGTCATGCTGCCGGTGTGCCAGTGCACCCCGGTGCGTCCGGTATTGAGCAGGAATGGATAGTCGGCGTCCGGCGTCTCGACCGCTGGTCGGTAGGCGACCGGACTGAAGCGGGCCTTGCCGCGGCTGCAGCGCCCGACGTGCAGGATCGGAGTACCGGGATGTTCAGCATCCGGGCAGGGCCATTGCAGGCCGGTCCCTTCCAGCCGGGGGTAGCTGATGCCGGCGTAGCTCGGGGTCAGCGCGGCGATCTCCGCCATGATCTCCCCCGGACCGGCATAGCCGGCCGGCACGCCGCAGCGCCCCAGCAGCGCGCAGAGAATCTGCCAGTCGGCCCGGGCCTCTCCCGGCGGGGCGATCGCCTGGCGGCCGCGCTGGACCCGGCGCTCGGTGGAGGTGAAGCTGCCGTCCCGTTCGGCGTAGCAGGCGGCCGGCAGCACCACGTCGGCCAGCTGCGCGGTTTCGGTGGGGAAGATGTCGATGACGGCGAGAAACTCCAGCTTCTGCAGTGCCTGACGGACCAGGCCCTGATTCGCCTCGGAGAGGAGCGGATTCTCCCCCATGATCAGCATGCCGCGCACTCTGCCGGCCGCGGCGGCTTCCATGGCGTGGGTCGCCATCAGGCCGGGCCGATCCGGCAGGGGCACGCCCCAGGCGGCGGAGAATTTCTCCCGCGCCGCCGGGTCGCTCACCTTCTGGTAGCCGCTGTAGACGTCGGGCAGGGCGCCCATGTCGCAGGCTCCCTGGACATTGTTCTGGCCGCGCAGGGGATTGAGGCCGGTGCCCGGCCGGCCGATGTTGCCGGTCAGCAGGGCGAGGTTGGAGAGCGCCCGGACATTGTCGACCCCGTGGCTGTGTTGGGTGATGCCCATGGCGAAGACGATCATCGCCTTATCCGCGCAGGCGAAGCGGCGTGCGGCGTCGACCAGTTGCTGGGCCGGCACGCCGGTGATGGCCGCGACCCGCTCCGGGGTGTAGTCCCGCAGCGAGGCTTCGAAGGCGGCGAAGTTTTCGCAGCGGGCGGCGATGAAAGCGCGGTCCTCCAGGCCGTCGGCGAGGATCTGCCGCATCATGCCGCAGAGCAGAGCGACGTCGGTGCCGTTCTGCGGCCGCAGGTGCAGGTCGGCATGCCGGGCCAGGCGGATGGTCCGGCCGTCGATCACGATCAGTCCCGCGCCCCGCTGCCGGGCCTGGAGGATCCGGCTGCCGATCAGCGGATGCTGTTCGGTGGTGTTGGAGCCGATCACCAGCACCAGGTCGGTCCGTTCGAAGCAGTTCAGGCTGTTGGTCATCGCTCCCGAGCCGAGGGTCTCCGCCAGGCCGAAAACGGTCGAGGAATGGCAGAGCCGGGCGCAGTGATCGACGTTGTTGGTACCGAAGCCGGCCCGGGCCAGCTTCATCAGCAGGTAGTTCTCCTCGTTGCTGGCCTTGGCCGAGGCGAGGAACATCAGGCTGTCGGGACCGTGCCGTTCGGCGATGGCGGCCAGGCGGCAATGGACCAGATCGAGGGCGGTTTCCCAGTCACAAGGGCGCAGCTTTCCCTGCCGGCGCAGCAGCGGGTGGGTCAGCCGCTCCGGGTGGGCGACGAAGGCGTGGGCGTTCCAGCCCTTGAGGCAGAGTTGGCCGCGGCTGACCGGATGGCCGGCGACCGGTTCGACGCCGTACAGCTGTCCCCGCTCGTCGCCGAGCAGGTAAAGATTGCAGCCGGTGCCGCAGTAGGGGCAGGTGGTCAGGGTGGCCTTCACAGGGCGCCTCGCAACGCTTCCACCTCCTCCAGCCAGAAGACCGGACCATCGCTGCAGCAGGTGAGGTGTTCGATGCTGCAGTGGCCGCACTTGCCGACCCCGCAGCGCATCTGCCGTTCGAGGGAGAGCATGATCCGGCGTTCGCCGCTCAACCCGAGCCGGCGCAACTCGGCGATCACCGGACGGTACATCGGCGGCGGACCGACCAGCACCGCGCTGCAGTTGGCCGGATCGAGTTCGAGCTGTGACAGCAGCCGGGGCAGCAGCCCGGTTTCGCCATCGTAGCAGGAGTCGGCCGGAATCCGGTCGACGGTGTAGCGGCAGTCGAGTCGCTCGCTGCGCTGCCAGGCGGCCAGATCGTCCTTGAACAGCAGATCGGCGGGAGAACGGGCGCCGTAGAGGATGTGCACCGCGGCGAACTCCTCCGGCCGGTCCTGGCAGTACTGGATCAGGGAGCGCAGCGGAGCCAGGCCGCAGCCGCCGGCGATCAGCAGCAATTGCTTGCCGCGCAGGGCGTCGAGCTGGAAGGGGCGGCCGAAGGGGCCGCGGATGCCAATCAGGGCGCCGGGGGCAAGCTTGTGCAGGGCGCCGGTGAGTCGGCCGGCCCGGCGCACTGCCAGTTCGAAAACGGTGCCGCGGGTCGGCGAGTTGGCGACCGAGATCGGCGCCTCGGTCAGACCGGGAATCGACAGCTGGATGAACTGCCCCGGCTGGTGTCCCAGGGAGGAGCCGTCCACCAGCTGCAGCCGGAACAGCTTCTCCTGCGGGGTCAGCCCGGAGACGGTCAGCAGCCGGCAGGGCCGGGGGGCGTAGAGCGAGGCGGGAGCGGTCATCGCTTTTCCATGGTCATCCCGTCTTTGGCAGGGCGGCTCGGACCGCGGCGACCAGCTGGCCGACATCCTCTTCGCTGGTGTGCCAGGAGCACATCAGTCGTGCTTCGCCGGTACCGATGAAGGTGTAGAAATACCAGCCTTCGGCCCGCAGGGTGTCGATCACCTCCTGTGGCAGACGGACGAAGACCGCGTTCGCCTCGACCGGATGGGCCACCTCGACCCCGGGCAGTTTCTGCAGCTCATTGGCAAGCAGTCTGGCCATGGCGTTGGCGTGGCGGGCGTGGCGCAGCAGGGCGCCGTCCTGCAGCAGGCTGATCCAGGGGGCGGAGAGGTAGCGCATCTTCGAGGCGAGCTGGCCGGCCTGCTTGCAGCGGTAGTCGAATTCGGCCGCCAGTTCCCGGTCGAAGAAGATCACCGCCTCGCCGACCGCCATGCCGCACTTGGTGCCGCCGAAGGTCAGCACGTCGACCCCCGCCTTCCAGCTCAGCTCGGCCGGCGACAGCTCGAGGCTGGCCAGGGCGTTGGCGAAACGGGCGCCGTCCATGTGCAGGCGCAGCTCATGCCGCTCGGCGCAGTCGCGCAGGACCTGCAGTTCGTCCGGGGTGTAGACGGTGCCGAGTTCGGTGGACTGGGTCAGGCTGAGCACTTTCGGCTTCGGATAGTGGATGTCGCTGCGACGGGTGACCAGGTGCTCGACCTGGGCCGGGTCGACCTTGCCGCCGTTGCCGGTGGTCAGCAGGATCTTGGTGCCGTTGGAAAAGAACTCCGGCGCCCCGCATTCGTCGGTTTCGATATGCGCCAGTTCGTGGCAGACGATGCTGTGGTAGCTCTGGCAGAGGGAGGCCAGGGCCAGGGAGTTGGCGGCGGTGCCGTTGAAGACGAAGAAGATCTGGCAGTCGGTGGCGAAAAAGTCACGCAGCATGTCGCAGGCGCGGGCGGTCCAGGGGTCGTTGCCGTAGGCGTTGACGTAGCCGCTGTTGACCTGGAGTATGGCGTCCATGGCCTCGGGGCAGATCGGGGCGTAGTTGTCGCTGGCGAACTGGTTTTTCAGAACGGGATCGGGATGGACGTGTTGCATGAAGACTCCTTCAGAAAAGTGGATCTCCGATGATTGTAGTTTTCCGGCCGGAAAAGGCAACCGTCAATTGCCGGTTCAGGGTCAAACAGGCCAAAGGTGTTTTTAACGCAGAGACGGAGAGAAAGCTTACGGGTTGATATTTGTTGCTGCGCCTCTCGCCCCTTACCTTGTGTAGAGCATCAGATGCAGCCCCTTGTCCGGGTCCCGTTCCGGAAAATCGGGACCGGCGGTCCGTTTCTCGAGCAGCTGAAGAAAAGGAGTGTGACGGTTGATCATCTCGAGCAGAAACCGGCGGCCCAGGCGCGGCGAGCTGACGCAGGCGAGAAATTCGCCATTGGCGGTGAGCAGTTCCGGCAGCTTGCGCAACAGTTTCGGCCAGTCCCGTTCCGAGCGAAAACTGGCTCCCTGAATGTCGGGGGGGTCGGCGATCACCAGGTCAAAGGGGCCGAGACGGCGCAGCTTGCCGAAGGACTTGAACAGGTCGTGGGCGAGAAAGCCGGCACGGCGCGGATCGATGCCGTTCAGCAGGTGATTTTCCCGGCCGCGGGCGAGAACGTTGCGGTTCATGTCCAGATTGACCACCTGGACGGCGCCGCCGGCCAAAGCGGCGACCGAGAAGGCGCAGGTGTAGGCGAACAGGTTGAGAATTCTCTTCCCTTCGGCTCTTTCCCGCACCCAGCGCCGGCCGGCGGCCATGTCGGGGAAGAAACCGATATTGCGGCCACGGCCGAAGTCGAGCCGGAAGGTCAGGCCGTTCTCGCGGGCCACCGGCGCGGCCGGATGTTCGCCTTGCAGCAGCAGGTGCGGCGCATCGCACAGATCCCGACGCTGCAGATAGACGGTGGCCGGTCGGGGTTGCAGGTGCGGATCGAGCAGATCGGCCAGCTGTCGGGCGAAGGCTTCGGGAATCTCGCGGTAGGCGATCAGGTGCAGGACCGGCGGGTACCAGTCGATGGACAGCCAGGACCAGTCGATAGCGGTGCCGCCACGGCCATGCCAGAGACGGCGGGCTTCCGGGCCGGTCGCCGGCAGGCGATGCCGGAGCAGGGGGAGCAGGGTTTCGGGTGCGGGCGGCCAGGAGGCGGGAGACGGCTGACCGCCCGGCTCTCCCTGTCGGTCGGAACCGGGGGCGTTCAGCGTCTTGAATCCTTTTTCCGGATGCACTGGGCACAGGCGGCGGTGTAGGCCTTGCCGCAGGCTTTGCACTTTTCCATGCTGCCTCCTTGATACTACATGTGGGGTTCTTCGTCTTGCAGACCACAATCTGGGGTGGTTATATCCCTTGTGGGGCGGGCAGGCAAGCAAAAAGCGCCGGCGTTGATTCTCTTTGGATGGCGTACTTTGTGGTTGGCAGTCCTCTGGAAGCAGGCTAACCTTTTCGGGCGAGGCTAGCTTCAGGAGGGAGTCATGGCGCTGACATTGCTGGAGATGTTGCGGGAAGCGGAACTGATCACCCGTGAGCAGTTCGACGAGGCGCTGCTCAACCGGGTGGTCTACGGCGGCAAGATCGGCACCAGCCTGATCGAGCTGGGCATGGTCGAGGAGGAGACACTGGCGCGGTTTCTCAGCCGCAAGCTTTCTGTCCCCTATGTGCATCCCGACCAGCTGCAGGAGATTCCCGCCGAGATCATCCAGAAGGTTCCCAGGGGGCTGGCGCTGAAATACAGGGTTGTTCCCATCCGCTGCGAAAAGAAACGGCTCAGTTTGGCCATGGCCGATCCGGCCGATCTGGCCGCCATCGACGAAATTGCCTTTATCACCGACTACATCATCCAGCCCCTGGTGGCGCCGGAGGTGCGCCTGTTGCAGGCGCTCAACCGTTACTACGGCTACGAGATCGAGGATCGCTACCAGGCCATCATCGCCCGGATCGGCGAGTGGAAGGGGACGGCGGCCGAGGCGGAAGCCGAGCAGCAAGCGCATGAGGAACAGATCGATGAGGAAGAGCTGGAAGAGGCGGTCATCCTCGAGGAGGAGGATTTTTCGGAGCGGGTCGGACAGTATTCCATCGACCAGGTTTCGCAATCCCTGGCCGAGGCGACGTCCCGTGACGAGATCGGCGACGTGCTGCTCGGTTATCTCGGCCAGGAGTTCGATCGCGCCGCCCTGCTGGTCTGTCGCGGCGAGCGCGTCGACGGCTGGAAGGCGGTCGGTGAGGGCAAGGTGTTGGACGACTTTTCCCAGCTCAGCATTTCTTTGAACGAACCGTCGGTGATCAGGACCGTGGTCGAGGGGAACAGTCCCTACCTGGGCGGCATACCCGTCAAGGGGGAGAACGAACAGCTGATCGAAGCCCTGGGAGGGCAGGCGCCGACAGCTGCCCTGCTGCTGCCGCTGCAGCTCGGAGGCCGTGTGGTCAATGTTGTCTATGTTGACGGCGGCGAAAAGAGCCTGGCGGAGCGGATGGCCGATCTGAACCGGCTGGTGCGCAAGACGGTGCTCGCTTTCGAGATTCTCATTCGTCGCGAAAAGATCCTCATGACCTGATCGCCTCCAGCTTCCCCGTATCTGGAAGCTGCGTTCGTCTTTTGCGGCCGGCGTCTTGTCGCATCTTCCGCTGTTCGCGACCTTTCTTGACCGTCTGCCTCAGGCGTTTCCCTGCGGATGTTCCAGGTCGAGGCGAAAGCCGTCCTCGGTGAAGATCTCCAGATTGTGGCTGAAGATTTCGGTACGCCCGGCGCCGAAGCGGCGACCGGTTTCGACGGCGCAGTAGGCTTCTTCGATCAGGTTCGCCGGCGCGAAGGTGCCGGCGCCGGAGATGCTGCTGATGCCCATGCTCAGGGTGACGGAAAACCGGTCAAGGGGATGGCGCGGCTGGCGGTGGTTGAGTTCGTCCCTGATCCGTTCGGCCAGCCCGTAGGCTTCGGGGGCCGTCGTTTCCGGCATGATGACGGCGAAATCCTGGTGGTTGAAGCGGCAGGGGATGTCCGAGCGGCGCACCACGTCGCCGATCACGCCGCCGACCAGGCCGAGAACGCGGTCGCCGGCCTTGTAGCCGAAGTTGGCGTGAAGCCAGTTGAAGCGGTCGATGACGATGACCAGCAGGGAAAGCAGGCTGCCGTTGCGCTGACAGCGGGCGGTTTCAAACTGCAGGGCGACATCGAAATAGTTTCTGTTGTACAGGCCGGTCAGAGGATCGCTGATGGCCAGGCGCGCCAGCTGGTTGTTCTCTTCACGCAGGGAATCGATGCGCAGTTTGCGATTGAGGTGCGGGTAGAGCCGTGCCCTCAGGTCGGCGGCAGGAATGCTGTAACCGAGGCAGTCGCTGGCACCGTTGAGAAAGGCGCAGATGGCGGTTTCCCGGCTTGTTTCGGCGGTAAAGACCAGCAGGGGGATGTCGCGCCAGTCGTCCTGCTCGTCGAGGCAGGCGGCCAGCTCGGCGATCGATTCCGGGTCCGGTGGCTGCCAGTCGAAGAAGAGGGCGTCGACCGCATGCTCGTCCAGAATGGCCTCGATGCCGTTCAGGTCGGCGGCGCAGTGAATCTGATGAAAGATGCCCGTGCAGTCGAGCAGGCGCAACAGGTAGTCGCGGGATGCCGCCCGGTCACTCAGGATGACGGCCGTTCGGTCCGCTTCGGTCCATGTCGGTGTCAGTGTCGGCATGTCAACCTTATCGGCAGCCTGCCGGCAAAGATAAAGGTGGAACTCCCTTCGCGATCGGCAGAAGCTGTCGATGGCCGTAGAATGCAGTTTTACAGATCATTTTTTCGGGGAAATGCGTATGGCGTAAAAAAAGGGTTGACATCCATTTTCAGGAAGAGTAGATAATTGTCAAACATCGTTTTGGAGATGGATTTTCCGATCCTGACACCGCGCTTTGATTTGTCATTGCATGCGTCCCGCCTTGCTGCTGGGCGCGCTTTTTTTGCCTGTCGGCCATTGTTATATTCGCTGACGGTTCATTACTCTCCGTCGATTCCGCTCTCGTTCCCTTGTTCGTTCAGCTTCCGGCAAGCTGCGCTTCCAGCAGCGCCAGGAACCGCATCAGGTCCGGTTGCGGTTTCCGCACGACCTGGGCTTCGCCGATGCCGAGCTTCTGCAGTTCGGGCGGTACGGCGTAGTCGATGGAACCCGTGTGGATCAGCACCTTCAGTTTCGGCTGGATTTTCAGCGCCTCGACAATGAACCGGTTGCCGCTTTCGCCGGCCAGACGGACATCGACCAGGGCCAGGTCGATGCAGTTGTGCTCGATAAGCTTCAGCGCGGTCGCCGTGTCGGCGGCAGTATGAACCTGCCAGCTGAAATCGCCGAGAAACATCTCGAGGCTCAGGCGGATGGCTTCCTCGTCGTCCAGCACGAGAATGCGTTTCGGTCGCTCGTTCATGAGGCCTCCTTGCTGCGGGTTGTCGGCAGCTGCAGGATGAAGGTTGTTCCCTGTCCCGGTGTCGACTGGACGTTGATGCTCCCCCCGTGATTCTGGGTGATGATGAAGGAAACCAGGGCCAGCCCCAGGCCGGTGCCGCCCTGCCCGCTGCGGGTGGTGAAGAAGGGCTCGAAAATGCGGTTGCGGGTCGCTTCGTCCATCCCCGGACCGTTGTCCGACAGGCGCAGCAGAGCGTGGTCGTCTTCGTCGGTCAGTTCGATGTGGATGCAGGGACGGCGGACGCCGGCCCGGAACATGGCCTGGGCGGCATTGCGCAACAGGTTGAGCAACGCCTGCTGCAGCTGGTCAGCCAGACCGACGATCGGCGGCGGTGGGGTGCAGAGGCTGGTTTCGAGCCGAATGGCGCGAAAATCGTATCCCTGGTCGGTATTGAATTCGGTTTCGGCCAGCTTCAGGCTCGATTCGATGATCTGGTGCATGTCGACCGGTTCGAGTTTGCCGGCTGGGCGGCGACTGAAAGAGAGCAGGTCTTCGACGATGGTGCGGGCGCGCTGGGCGGAGGTGTTGGCGTTGTCCAGCAGCAGGGGGATCTGTCTTGCTTCACTGTAACGGGACAGAGCCTCTAGGTCGAGACCTGCCTGTTCGGCGGCCTGCCGATTGCCCGGATGTTGCTGGTCGAGACGCATGCCGAGAACTTGCAGGTTTTGCAGCACACCGGCCAGCGGATTGTTGATCTCGTGGGCGATGCCGGCGGCCAGATGACCGATAGTGAGCATCTTTTCCGCCTGCAGCATCATCTCTTCCAGTTCCTTGCGCCGGCTGATGTCCCGGACGGTGGCGATGATCACCCGCCTGTTGTCGATGGTTGCCGGTCGCAGGCTGACTTCGACCCAGAAGAGTTCGCCGTCGAACCGGCGGGTGTGCCACTCGAACACCGTGTGTCCCTTGAGCAGGGCGTTGGCGATGCGCATCCGGGCTCCCTTCTGGTCGAACGGCGGTGTGCCCGAGCTGAGTTTTCCGATATCGCTGGCAAGCAGTTCGTCCCGGCTGGCGCGGTACATGGTTTCGGCGGTCTTGTTGACATCGAGGATGACGCCGGTGGCGGCGTCGTGGATGAACAGGGCATCGCTGGTGGCGTCGAAGATCTGCCGGAAGCGGCGCTCGCTCTCGGCCAGGCGCCGGGCCGCCTCTTCCTGTTCGGTGATGTCGCGGATGACGCCGACCAGGATCGGTTCGCCGTCGGGAGAGAGCATCAGGCTCTTGCGGGTGGCCAGGATGCGCGTGCTGCCTTCGGGTGGCGTGATTCGCTCGATGTTCAGGTTGGTCTCTCCGGTCGTGAAGACCAGATCGTCCTTTTCCCAGAAAACCCGTGCTTCCTCTTCCGGAAAGAGATCGAAGTCCGACTTGCCGAGCAGCTCGCGCCGCGGCTTGCCGATCAGTTCGCAAAAGGCGTCGTTGAGGCGGATCCAGCGGTGTTGGCGATCCTTGGCGAAGATCGGATCGGGGATGGCGTTGAGCAGGTCGTCAAGAAAGATTTCCATCGACAGTCGTTCGTTGATGTCGACCAAAATGCCGCGTAGCCCGGTTGTTCTGTCGCCGCTGAGAATGGGGCTGGCATAGCCGAGAACGCTGCGGATGCGGCCGTCGGCCAGTTGTATCCGGTAGACCAGGTCGGTTCGTTCTTCGGGCTCTTCACCGAGCAGGATGCGGATGCGCCGTTCCATGACCGGTCGGTCTTCCGGCAGCAGAAACTCCAGAAGGCACCTGCCGATAAGCCGTTCGCGACTATAGCCGCTCCACTCCGTGCAGTAACGGTTGACATAAGTGATAATCCCCTGGGTATCGATTTCGAAGACGGTTTGCGGCAGATTGTCGGTCAGTTCGCGCAACTGTGCTTCGCTGCGTCGCAGCTCGTTGGCGATCCGGCGTTCGCGCTGCAGGGCGTTCCTGAGTTCATCGGTCTGCAGTTCGACCTGACGCTGCAGCAGGCGGTTCCAGAGCCAGAAGGCGATGATAAGCAGCATGAAGAGGCCTAGTACCAGGCCGGCGATAGTCAGTTCTTTGGCACTCAGTTTGTTGGCTGTCACCAGACCGACCCAGCGGTGCAGCAGGGCTTGCCGGGCGTCATCGGAGATGCCGGCCAGGGCCTTGTCCAGAATGGCGTGCAGCAGCGGCCAGTCGTTACGCACGCCGAACCTGAAGTCCCAGTAGAAGTTGGTGGAGCCACCGACCTGCAGGTTGCTCAGACCGAGTCTGTCGATGTGCCAGCTGGCGACCGAAAGATCGGTTACAAAAGCGTCGACCTGACCGAAGGCGAGCTGCTTGAGCCCGTCGAGGTCATTGTCGACGGCCACCAGGGTGGCATTTGGCGCATGGGTTCGCAGATAGTCCCAGCTGGCGTAGTCCTGGACAACAGCCACCCGCAAGCCGGCCAGATCCTTTTCCCGAAGTCCCGTTTTGGCCCCCCTGCGGGTGATGATGGCGTTGGGCAGGTGTACGTAGGGGCGGGTGAAGAGGAGCTTTTTCGCCCGTTTCGGGGTCTGCTGAATGGAGCCGATGATATCGATGCGATGCGCCAGGGCCATCTGCTGCAGTTCGGCCCAGTTGCGGGCAACGACGCGCCGAAAGCGGATGCCGAGCTCTTCTTCGATGGCCCGCAGGTAGTCGGCGGTCAGGCCGCTTTGCCGGCCGTCCTGAAGAAATTCGATGGGAGGGTAGTTGGGAAGGACCCCGACGCGGATCGATTGGCCGTGCTGTTCGAGCCAGGCGCGCTCTTCGGCGGTCAGTTCGATACTGACCGGTGTCTTGCCCCAGACCAGGGCCGGCAACAGCAGAGCCAGGCAGGCAAAGAAGAGCAGGCGCGGCCTCATGGTGATCCACATCGGTTACGGATGACGAAAAATTGAAACAATCTTCAGTCAGTATAGCCGAAGAAGTGCGGCCATGCTTACCTGCTTTCAACAGATACGCGGCAATTGTTCGCCAGAGAGCATTTCGATGGCGCGCAAGCCGCCGATGCCAGTGCGCATCAGCACCCGACCGTTGGAGGCTGCGGTCACCTCGCCGATGATGGTTGCCTGCCTGCCGGCGGGATGCCGGCGCATGGCCGCGAGAGCGTCTTCCGCTGCTTCGGGGGCTACCAGGGCCAGCAGCTTGCCTTCGTTGGCGACAAACAGCGGGTCGAGGCCGAGGATGGCGCAGGCACCACGTACCCCTTCGCTGAGCGGAATGGCCTGCTCCTCGAGGGTGATGTCAACCCCGGACTGGCCGGCGATCTCGCGCAGGGTGGTGGCGACGCCGCCGCGGGTCGGATCGCGCAGCACGTGCAGTTTGTCGCCGCAGGCGGTGAAGAGGTCTTCGACCAGACCGTTGAGGGCGGTGCTGTCACTGCGAATGTCGGCGGTCAGCTCCAGCCCTTCGCGGCTGGCCATCACAGCCATGCCATGATCGCCGACCGGGCCGTTGATCAGCACCTTGTCGTCGGGGCGGGCCGCGGAGCCGGATATCTTGCGGCCGGCAGGGATACGGCCGATGCCGGCGGTGTTGATGAAGATCTTGTCGCCCTTGCCGCGCGGCACCACCTTGGTGTCGCCGGTGACGATGCGCACCCCGGCGGTATCTGCGGCCTGTCGCATCGATGCCAGTACCTGCTGCAGGTCGGCTACGGGAAGGCCTTCCTCGAGAATCAGGCCGACGCTGATCGCCACCGGTACAGCTCCGGCCATCGCCAGGTCGTTGACCGTGCCGTTGATGGCCAGATCGCCGATATTGCCGCCGGGAAAGAAGATCGGATCGACCACGTAGGTGTCGGTGGTGAAGGCGAGTTCGCCGTCGATCGCCGGCAACACGGCGGCGTCGTTCTGCTCTTCCGGAGCGATGCCGGAGAGGGCGGGAATGATGATGTCGTCGAGCAGCTGGTGGCTCAGTTTGCCGCCGCTGCCATGGCCGAGAAGGATGAGGGCAGAGTTCATAGGTGTCTCACCTGTTCAATTCACCACTGGACGCAGAGAGAATCCGGCTCGTGCCCGCTCGCTGGCGCTTTCTCAAGACGCAGAGACACAGAGAAAATATTTTGATTTCAGGTCCAATTCTGTTTTCTGAGCGGCTCTGTGTCTCTGTGCGAGATTTTCTGTTCTGCTGTGGTTCTGTGGTGGCAATTAGATATTGCCGTACTTGTACTCCGCCGCGCAGGTCCCCTCGCTCGACACCATGCAGGCGCCGACCGGATCCTCGGGGGTGCAGATCTTGCGGAAGAGGGGGCAGTCGCCGGGGCGGACCTTGCCTTTGAGGATTTCGCCGCACAGGCAGCCCTTGTGCTCCACCGGCTCTTCGACCTCGACCGGCAGCTTGAGCTCGGCGTTGAAGGCGGCATGGCTGTTGCGGATGCGCAGGCCGCTGCCGGGAATGACGCCGATGCCGCGCCAGCGGGCATCGCAGGGCTCGAAGACGGTTTCAAGAATCTGCCGCGCCTTCGGGTTGCCGTCGGGCCGCACCACGCGGGAGTATTCGTTTTCGACCTCCGCCCGGCCTTCGACCACCTGTCTGGCCAGCATCAGTACGCCGCGCAGCACGTCCAGCGGTTCGAAGCCGGTGACGACACAGGGCACCCGGCAGGCCTCGACGATCGGCCGATAGGCGTCGGCACCGATGATGGCCGAAACGTGCGCCGGGCAGAGATAGCCGTCGACCTGCAGTTCCGGGTCGCTGGTCAGGGCCATCATGGGGGCCGGCATGGTCTTGTGCGAGCCGAGGACGCTGAAGTTGGTCAGTCCCTGCTTTTCGGCCGCCAGAACGGCGCCGGCCACCGTCGGCGTGGTGGTTTCGAAGCCGACGCCGAGAAAGACCACCTCCTTGCCCGGATTGCAGGCGGCGATGGCGATGGCGTCGAGCGGCGAGTAGACGATCCGGATGTCGGCGCCCGCCGCCTGTTCGCGCAGCAGGCTGCTGGAGGAGCCGGGAACCCGCACCATGTCGCCGAAGGTGGTGATGATGGTGCCGGGGCGGCGCGCCAGGGCGACCGCCCGGTCGACGTAATCGACGGGGGTGACGCAGACCGGACAGCCGGGGCCGGAGATCAGGCGGATCTGCTCCGGTAGCAGGGCGCGGATGCCGTGCTGGTAGATGGCCATGGTGTGGGTGCCGCAGACCTCCATCAGGGTCATCTGCCTCCGGTAGTTGCGCACCGTCGTCTCGATCTGCCGCAACAGGGCGCGGGCGACCGCCGGATCACGATAGGCTGTGGTCAGATCCTGGCTTTTCATTTCGGCTCCAAGCCCATGTCAAGGGCTTCGCGCAGCGCCTTGAGGGTCAGCTCCGCTTCTTCAGGGTCGATCTTTTCGATGGCGAAACCGGCGTGAATGAGAACAAAATCGCCGACTTGCGCCTCGTCGAGCATCATCAGAGAGGCTTCGCGCTGTACGCCGTCGATTTCGCAGACAGCGACGCCGTCGGTGATGCTCTTGATTTGCATGGGGACGCCTAGGCACATGGTCTTCTCCGTGGGGGGGCGATAAGGCCCCGCCTGCTGCGTTACACTCTCTCTTCGCTCCTCGACGTAGCTGCCGCTACGCCTGCGGGCTCATCGTTCGCAAGCCTTGCATGCGAAACCTTCTCGCCCCCCTGTACGATTGGGTGGCGGCCGATGAAAAAGCCCCGCCTGCTGTGTTACGCTCTTTTTTCACACCTCGACGCGGTTGCCGCTACGACTGAGCCTGCTGTCGTTTCGCCGCCACCTGGGCGCGCAGCCAGTCGTACCAGGCGTCCATCCCGGCGCCCGATCTGCAGGAGAGCTCGAAGATGCGGGCCTGCGGGTTGACCTGGCGGATGAACTGGCGACACTGGTCGAGATCGAAGTCGAGGTGCGGCAGCAGGTCGATCTTGTTGACGATGACGATGGCGGCGGCGCGAAACATCTGCGGGTATTTCAGCGGCTTGTCCTCGCCTTCGGTGATGGAGAGGACCGTCACCTTGCTGTCTTCACCGAGATCGAAGGAGGCGGGACAGACCAGGTTGCCGACGTTCTCGATCAGCAACACGTCGAGATTGTCCAGATCGAAGTGGTCGACGCCGTGAGCGACCATGTGTGCGTCGAGATGGCAGCCGGCGCCGGTGTTGATCTGATGCGCCGGCACCCCGGTGGCGGCGATGCGGTCGGCATCGTTGCTGGTCTGCTGGTCGCCTTCGAGAACGGCGAAGCGCAGCTCGTCCTTCAGGGCGCGCAGGGTGGTTTCGAGCAGGGTGGTCTTGCCCGACCCGGGGGAGCTGACCAGGTTCAGGGTGAGCAGGCCGTGCCTGGTGAAACGGACCCGATTGGCTGCCGCCAGCCGGTCGTTCTTGGCCAGCAGGTTCTCTTCGACCCTGATGGTTCGCCCGTCATGGTCATGATCGTGATCGTGGTGATGGTGGGCCTGCCCGGTCCGTTCGCTGCAGCCGCAATCGATGCACATGGTCAGTCGACCTCCAGTTCCTTGATGCGTAATTCCTCTCCGCGCACTCTCTCCAGACCGAAAGCGCCGCAGTTTTCGCAGGCGAAGCTGTAGTTGTCGATGGCCTGTTCCGTTTGGCACTGCGGGCAGCGACCCTGTCCGGGAACGGTTTCGATGACCAGTCGCGCGCCCTCGAGCAGCGTCCCCTTGCTGCAGACTTCAAAACAGAATTCGACGGCGTCGGGAATGACGCCGGACAGTTCGCCGATTTCGACAGTGACGCTTCGCACCCGACCGCCGCCATGTTTGCGGGTGGTCCGCTCCGCGATGTCGACGATGCTCTGGGTGATGCCGAGTTCGTGCACGGAAAACCTGCCTTGCGTAAGGACTGCCCGGATGAGAGGAAATCCCACTATAAGTGGAGCCGCGAGAAAAAATCAAGGCGTCGCGGCCCGGCTAGGCGTATACGCTTTTATCGGAAAAACCGAATGAATAAGAATGGCCTTTGCAAGGCATGGATTTTTGCCGGATTTTCATGGTGTGCGTCGGGCCGGTTGTCCGGGCCGATTTCGGTTGCGTCGGCTGTAATGTTTGTTTATTTTAATTGTAGTTTGTTCAGCGGTGCCCGCTTTCGCAACAGGTTCAACCTGTCTTGCAACGAGGTCTGCACGATGTCTAAACAAGCCGATCAGCCGCGTGCCGGGCTGTCCCAGGATGTCCTCAACAGCCTTGCCGATGGTGTATTCACGGTCGATCGGGATCTGCGTATCACCTCCTTCAACCGGGCTGCGGAGGCCATCACCGGCTACAGCCGCGACGAAGTACTCGGTCGGCCCTGCCGGAGCATTTTTTCCAGCACCGCCTGCGGTGCCTATTGCCCGGTTCGTGAGGCTCTGGCCAGTGGCCGGCCGGTGATCAACCGGGAGTTCGACATACGGCACAAAAACGGCCGCAAGATACCTGTCTCCATCAGTGCCTCGGTTCTGCGCGATGCCGATGGCAATATTGTTGGCGCGGTGGAAACGGTTCGTGACCTGTCCGGCATCGGTGAGATGAAGCGGGATATCCGGACCCGCTACGCCTTTGAAGGAATGCTCAGCCGGTCGGACAAGATGCGCAGTCTTTTTGACGTGCTTCCCGATATCGCCGCCAGCGACGCTACGGTGCTGATCCAGGGGGAGAGCGGCACCGGCAAGGAACTGGTGGCGCGGGCAATTCACAATCTGAGTCCGCGTCGGGACAAACCGTTGGTGACTGTCAACTGCGGCGCCCTGCCGGAACAGCTGCTGGAGTCGGAGATCTTCGGCTCCCGGCGAGGCGCCTACACCGGTGCCGTGGAAAACCGACCCGGTCGACTGGAGATGGCCGAGGGCGGCACCCTCTTTCTCGACGAAATCGGCGATCTGCCCCTGCCGCTGCAGGTCAAGCTGCTGCGGGTGCTGGAGAACCGCGAATATCAGCCTCTCGGGGCCCGGCAGCCGCAGAAGGCCGATGTCAGGTTCGTTACCGCCACCCACCGCAACATCGCCCGGATGGTCGACGAGGGCAGCTTCCGGCGCGATCTCTATTTCCGTATCAATGTTGTCTCGCTCTGCCTGCCGCCGTTGCGGGAACGCCCGGAGGACATTCCCCTGCTCATCGACTATTTCCTCGACCGGCTGAATCTGCAGTACGGGAAGAAAATCCGCGGTCTGGCCCCATCGGTGCTGCAGCTGCTGCTCGACTACGACTATCCGGGCAATGTCCGCGAGCTGCTCAACCTGCTCGAGCAGATGGTGATTCTCGGTCGTAGCGGCGAACTGGGGCCGGAACATCTGCCGCGGGAATTCGAGGTCCGGCTTGCCGGCCGGGCTCCTCTGGCGCGCTCGAGCAGAATGCCCGACCGCGACCGTCTGCTCGGTATTCTGCAGCGCAACCACGGCAACCGCCGAAAGACGGCGGATGAGCTCGGGGTTGATCGTACCACCCTGTGGCGCTGGATGAAGCGTTACAATCTTCTGCACTCCTGCTGAGCGTTGCCGGCGATCGCCATGTGCGACGCGTCCATTCCTTTTGTCGCCAATATCAACTCCCGCTGGGCCAGGCCTGTGGGCGCCGGTGTTGCAAGGCTGTTGCAACATTTCATTTGGTTGCAACAATTATAATGCATTAATTTTTTAGAACGGGTTTTGATTCTGACCCTGCTCCCGGTTTTTCCGATACTTACCAGGTGCAGACCGTCCCTTACCGATCTTTCTCCCCGGAAAACCAATAAAGCGTTCTAATGTTTTGCCGTTGCAGATGCAACGGGAAGCCGGCTTTTGCTTTGGCCCCAAGGAAGAGCTTCACATTTGTAACCCTCTGATTTTATATGGATTTTTTGTGTTAATTAGTGCTTTTTATTGTTTCGGCACGGCTCTTGGAATTGGGATGGGCGTGCAATTTTGATGGAGGAACCGCCCATGAAAATCGCTTTTCCCTACTACCACAGGCTTGTGCTGCCGCTGTACGGCCTGGCGCGGCTCTTCTTCATCGCCTGTGTCGACACCGATGACGGACAGGTCGTTTCCTGTCGGCTGCAGACCTTCGATCCGCAGGACCAGTCCCTTGGCGACTGGTTGGCAGCCAACCGGGTTGACGGCCTTTTCTCCGGCGACTCGCCGCCCTGGCTGCTCGACGAGCTGGAGCGGCGGGGCATCTGGCACCGCCAGACGCCGGCCGGGGAGCCGCTGCAGATTCTCGGACAGTGGTTGCGGCAAGGGCCATCTTCCGCCCGCCCGGCGGCATCTTGGTTGCTTTCGGGGAGCTGGTCATGAAGATGGCGTTCAGCAGCTGCGGACCAACGCCGGACTGCACCATCGACGAACGGCTCGGACGGGCGTACTGGCTGCTGATCTACAGCCTTGAGGAGGATTGCTGGCTGGCCGTGGACAACAGTGACAACCGCAAGGCGCTGCAGGGGGCGGGCGAGCTGACGGCGAGAATTCTGATCGATCTCGAGGTGACACACGTTCTGACGGGAGAGGTCGGACCCAAGGCTTTCCGGATACTTGCCGAACGCGGCATCTGTGTCTACCTCGGGGTCAGTGGTTCGGCGGTCGGCGCCCTGCTGGCCTGGCAGCGCGGAGACTACCGCCCGGCGACGGGGCCGAACCAGGTCGGCAGCCCTTACTGCCTGATGGGCAAGGCGCGCCGAAACCTGGTGGAGACGGTTGCGCCGGCCATGAGAGTCGAGCCGGGAGAAGCGAGAAAGATCTGAGGAAGCCGATCGACGACCGGCAGGTCTCTCAACAAACACCACAGGAGGAAAGGATTCGTACCATGACACAGCGAAGTATCGTCAACGGCATGACGCTCAACGAGCTGGAAAGCCTGCTCGTTGGCCGCATCAAGTCGGGCAGCAACGCCTATTATCTGGCCCTGCTGCTCTGTGCCCTGGTCATGCTGGCCGGTTCGGTGGCCGGCCTGCAGGCCACGGTCGGGGGACACCACATCTATTACGGCGTCTCCCGGGAAGTTCCCTGGGGCATCCTGATATCGACCTACGTCTTTTTTGTCGTTACCTCGACCGGGCTCTGCCTGGTGTCGGCCATCGGCCATGTCTTCGGTGTCAGTGACTACATGCCGATCGCCAAGCGTTCGGTCTTTCTTTCCATTGTCACCATCCTGGCCGGATTCCTGGTCATCTCCGCCGAAATCAAGGTGCCGATCAAGATGATGCTCTACAACATCATCTCGCCCAACCTGACCTCGAACATCTGGTGGATGGGCACGCTTTACGGCGTCTATCTCATGTTCATGTTCATCGAGTTCGCCTGCCTGCTGATCGACCGGCACCGCACCGCCGTCACGTTCGGCTTTCTCGGTGCCGTGGCCGGTATCGCCGCCCACAGCAACCTCGGAGCGGTCTTCGGTCTGCTCAACGGCAGGGAATTCTGGCACGGCCCCTACATGCCGATCTACTTCATCACTTCGGCGATGATGACCGGCACCGCCGTGATCATCTTCTTCCACCTGCTCGCCTACCGCGTCAACCGACGTCAGCTCGATGCGCCGATGGCTCGTTCCCTGGACATGGTGCGGCGGCTCGCCATCCTGCTGATCTGCGTCATCGCCTTCTTCACCGTCTGGAAGATACTTTCCGGCATCGCCGGCATGCCGGAAGGGAAGTACCAGGCGGTCATGGCGCTGCTCACCGGCCCCTACGCGATCAATTTCTGGGTGTTCGAGGTCGGCCTGGCGCTGCTGCTGCCACTGGTCCTCTTTCTGACCGGCCGCAACCGCCCGCGCCAGCTGCTGATCGCCTCCGGGCTGATGATTCTCGGCATTTTCATCATGCGCTACGACCTGGTGATCGTCGGCGAGGTGGTGCCGGTCTTCCACGGCCTTGGGGTCAACGAGTTCAAGGGTCTGCTCAGCTACCGGCCGTCACTGCACGAACTGGTCATCACCCTGGGCGGATTCGGCATGGTCGGTTTTCTCTTCCTGCTCGGCGAGAAGATTTTCGACGGGCACAAAGTCGACCTTCACTGATCTGACAACCCCAGCATTTTGGAGATTCGATCATGACTGCACCGAAGTTCGACCAGCTGAAAAACGAAGGCGTCGAGAATCTTCCCGACCGGGAGCGGCGCAACTTTCTCAAACTCGGTCTCGCCATCACCGGCGTCTTCGCCGGCGGGACCATCCTGGCGGTGACCAGCAACGTCCGCAGAACCTACGCCTCGACCGGCGAGTTTCTCGCCCGGTATCCCTACAAGCCACATTACGGGATGCTGATCAGGCAGGATCGCTGCATCGACTGCGAGCGCTGCAAGCAGGCCTGCGCCAAGACCAACCATGTGCCGGGTTACGGCTATCGCACCGACATCCTCGAGCGGGATATTCCCGATGCCGAGGGGCAGCAGCGCGAGTTCATCCCGGTGCTCTGCAACCACTGCAACCTGCCGCAATGCACCCGGGTCTGTCCGACCAAGGCGACCTACAAGGATCCGCGCAACGGCATCGTGATGATGAACCCGAAGAAGTGCATCGGTTGTCTTACCTGCCAGATGGGCTGTCCCTACAATGCCCGCTATTTCAACGAGGAGAAGATGGCGGTCGACAAGTGCGATTTCTGCTGGGAATCGCGGCTGAGCAAAGGGGAGCGGCTGACCGCCTGCGCCGCCGCCTGTCCGGCGGAGGTCCGGATTTTCGGCGACCTTTCCCGTGACGACGACCCGGTGCACCGGGCGGTGCACCAGATCGGGCGCACGGTCTGGGTGCTGCGGCCCGAGGCCGGGACCAAGCCCAATGTCTTTTACACCCGCGGCTGAGGCGGCGGAGCGACTTCGAGGAGGTTCAAGCCATGCGATTGTTCATTACCTGCCTGACCTGCGGCCTGTTTCTTCTGCTCGCCGGTTCCTGTCTTGCCGATGAGGCCGACCATGGCGGTGATATCCACTTCAAACAGCCGGTGACCGGGGTTCTGTTCAGTCACGCCCTGCATGTCGAGGAGCTGGGTCTGGAGTGCGATTCCTGCCACGAGGGGCTGTTCGCCTTCGAGGCCGGCGTCGCGGAAGCGAACGGAGATTTCACCATGGCGAGCCTGGCGGAAGGCAACTACTGCGGGGCCTGCCATGACGGCGACACCGCCTTTTCGTCGGAGACTCGCTGCGCCGTCTGCCATGAAGGCGTCAAGGGCTACAAGCGGGCCCTCGGTCTGGTCAACGACTCCGGACACGGGCATTGAACAGGACGGAGAGCGGAACGATTCACCCCAAATCGGCCACCAGTTTCCGGTGGTCGGGAAAGGAAGAGGTAAAAGC
This sequence comes from Geothermobacter ehrlichii, assembly GCF_008124615.1. Lineage (NCBI taxonomy): Bacteria > Pseudomonadati > Thermodesulfobacteriota > Desulfuromonadia > Desulfuromonadales > Geothermobacteraceae > Geothermobacter > Geothermobacter ehrlichii. Next base: position 25,267 of record NZ_VNIB01000013.1, on the reverse strand, counting down.
CATGACAGCACTCAAGTCCCAGACCATGAGTCACGAAGCCGGTATCGGCAAGGTCGAGCGCAATCCGGTAGCCAACATCTGGCTGGCCGCCCTGACCATCATCCTGGCCCTGTTTGCCACCTGCACCCTGGTGCTGGTCGCCTGGCCCATTCTGGCCTGGATCGGGGCGAAGTTCGGCGGCTGAAGCCGGATTGTGCATGACAGCACTCAAGTCCCAAACGAAAAACCGGGAGCCGGATGGCTCCCGGTTTTTCGTTCGGGGGCTGTGGTCTGTCCTCAGTCCTGGGTGGCGCCGTTGGCGATCAGGTCGAACAGGTTGACGTTGAGTTGCGCCAGCAGGTAGATCAGGCCGGAATGCGCCAGGCCGACCAGCCAGGGGATGACAAGGGAGTGCTGGCCGAAGAAATCGTGAATGAAGAGCAGGCCGCCGACCCACCAGATCACCAGGACAGTGCCGGCGGCGGCCTTGACCCATTCGATGCAGAAGACGGTCAGCCTGAACAGCCAGGGAGGATCCATGCGGTCCGGCAGGGCGGCCAGGTAGCTGATCCGGTAGCGGTAGCAGCTGCGAAACAGGACCGCCATCAGGTAGAACAGGGCCAGAAAGACGAAAAAACGCATCGGGGTTGGTTGCCAGGGGCGGCCGTCGAACAGGCCGGGGAGCAGGTAGAGCCCGGCCATGTTCAACGCGAACAGAGCCGTGTAGCGTTCACCTGAAATGACGGTCAGGGCTTTTTGCCACATGCCGAACTCCCGTTTTTCCGCTGAATTGCGCAGTTATCAAATTATATACAGCAAATCTTTCTCTTTGGCCACGACAACCTTCGTGTGGTCTTTTGCTGCAGCGCGTGCCGCAGGGGCTTGCCTCCCCCAAGTAAAGAATCGGCTGTTGCGGCAGCCGTCTTTATCGCCGAATCGGTGCGTTGCCGCATATCGGCGGAATCTGTTATGGTTCAAACTTGGATCCGTGGGCTCATCAATGACGTGTGCTCTCCATCCAGCATGAACCCACGGACTCGGGTTGGTGACAAACGAGCCTTGAACGGGAGAGAAGGCATGCAACAGGGCTGGATACTGGTCTGCGACGACGAACAGGAAATCCGCGACTTTCTGCGTGACATGCTGGAGACGCGGGGGCACCAGGTCGATACCTTCGACGGCGGCGGCGCCCTGCTGAAGATGCTGCAGGAAGAGCGAGACGCCCAGCCCGACCTGGTGCTGCTCGACGTCAAGATGCCCGGCATGGACGGCATGGAAGTGCTGCGCCGGCTGCGCATCAGTCATCCGCGGCTGCCGGTGGTAATGATGAGCGCCTTCGCCACCGTGCGCGGCGCGGTGGCGGCCATGAAGCAGGGGGCGCACGATTACCTGATCAAGCCCTTTTTTGCCGATGAACTCTTCAACCTGGTGGAGAAGATCGTCGAGCGCAACCGGCTGGAGACGGAGAACCGGTCCCTCAAGGCCGAAATCCGTCGCCGCTTTGATCCTGACCAAGTAGTTTTCACCAGCGCCGGTTTCCGTCGGGCCTTCGAGCTGGCCCGCAAGGTGGCTCCGAGCGACGCCAGCGTTCTGATCATGGGGGAGAGCGGCGTCGGCAAGGAGCTGATTGCCTCGACCATCCACTACAGCAGCCAGCGCTGTGAAAACCGCTTTCTCACCATCAACTGCGCCGCTCTGACCGACACCCTGCTCGAAAGCCAGCTCTTCGGCCACGTCAAGGGGGCCTTCACCGGCGCCGTCGCCAATCATCGGGGGCTGGTCGAGGAGGCTGACGGCGGCACGCTCTTTCTCGACGAGATCGGCGACATCAGCGCCGCCCTGCAGGCGAAACTGTTGCGCGTGCTGCAGGAGAAGGAATTCATTCCGGTCGGTTCGACCAAGGTGCGCAAGGCCGATGTCCGCTTCATCGCCGCCACCAACAAGGATCTCGAAACCGAGGTGCGGCTGGGAAACTTCCGCGAAGATCTCTTCTATCGCCTGAATGTCGTGACCATCCGGGTGCCGCCCCTGCGCGAGCGGCGCGACGACATTCCGCTGCTGGCGCAGTATTTCGCCCGCAAGTATTCGCCGCGCGGCGAGCAGCGCATCTCCTCCGAGGCGATGGCACTGCTGAACAGCTACCACTGGCCGGGCAACGTCAGGGAGCTGGCAAATGTCATCGAGATGGCCACCATCCTCGCCGATGGCGATACCATAGATGCCGAACACCTGCCGGTGAAGGTGTCGGAGGGGACGCCGGTCGAGTTTGCCCTGCCCAAGGAGCAGATGTCGCTCGAGGATGTCGAACGGCTCTACATCGAACAGGTCTATCGCCAGACCGGCTACCACAAGCTGAAGACCAGCTCCATTCTCGGCATTTCCCGCAAGACGTTGGATCGGAAGATCAAGCAGTTCAATATCGTCAGGGAATAGAGTTGGGCGGCAGGGCGGCTGAAATGCCGCCATATGCTGCGTTGCCTGTGTCCTTCGTCGCTGCGTAGCTGCCGCTACGCTTCACTTCTCAGTTCGCAAGACGCCTTGCATCTGACGACATTTGAGCCACCCTGGAACGGTTTTGCTGGAAAGGTTGAAAAATGGGTTTTCCCTTCCCGCGGAAGCCACTGAACAGGGGCGGCCTTTTTCCCGAAACAGGCCATGAATGTCCGAGGCGACAGCCGAGTTTTCATGGCCGCCGAAACAGGTTGCCGGAGTAAGGCACCCGCAGGGGCGTGATTCATCACACCCGTAGGCCTGTCTTTTTCTTCTTCCCGTCCCTGATTCTGTGTCGCCTTGTGTATCCAAATGATACACGATGGCGCATTTTGTCTCATTCGATGTGTATACGGTGGGGCGCAGAATTTCCCGTTGACGCGTCAACGTCACGATTCCCTTCTCCTTTTCGTCAAACAGCTTCATGACGGCACGTCCCTTGCCGATTTGGCACCGCCGGTTCCGCGACCCGGTCCGGGACGGTTCGTCTCGGGCCGGACCGGGGCAGGAATGGGTTTGATTTCAGCCAATGAGCGCATTTCCCGGACGTGACGCCGCCTGGGTGGCGGCCGGGGAAAATCCAATCTGTCAGGAGAGAGTTTATGGCAAGTCAGATTGTCATCGACCCGTTGACGCGGGTCGAGGGGCACATGAAGGTGGAGGCGACGGTCGAAAACGGCGTCGTCAAGGAGGCGAAGAGCTCCGGCATGATGTACCGGGGGCTGGAGAACGTGCTGATCGGCCGCGATCCCCGGGATGCCGCCCGCATCATGCAGCGCATCTGCGGGGTCTGTCCGACCTCGCACGGACTGACCGCCGCTTTTGCCCTCGATGAAGTTTACGGGGTCAGCGGCGCCATCACCGACAACGGACGCATTCTGCGCAACCTGATCCAGGGGGCCAACTTCGTTCAGTCGCACATCCTGCATTTCTACCAGTTGGCGGCTCTCGACTATGTCGATGTCACCGCCGTCGCCGACTACCGCGGCAGCGATCCCGATCTGGCCCGGGTTCGGGAGTTCATCGCCCGCGGTCATCTTGGCCCCTTCGTCCCCCGCTACGAGGGCGATTACCGGCTGAGCAAGAAGGAGAACGTCGCTGCGGTCAAACACTATGTGCAGGCGCTCAACATGCGCCGCATAGCTCACGAGGCGGTGGCGATCTTCGGCGGCAAGATGCCGCACAACATGTCGATCGTGGCGGGCGGGGTGACGGCCAGTTCCGATATCGACAAGATCGCCGCTTTTCTCTGGCGCATCGAACGCCTGATCGATTTCATCAACGGCTGCTATCTGCCCGACGTGCTGATGGTGGCGGAGCGCTACAGCGACTATTTCGACATCGGTGCCGGCTGCCGGCAACTGATGAGCTTCGGCGTCTTCGATCTCGACAGCGATCCCGACCTGACCCGCCGCCGTCGCTGGCTGCCGCAGGGGATTGTCGGTGCCGATCTGAAACTGCGCCGCATGGACCCGGAGAAGATCACCGAAGAGGTCACCAGCAGCTGGTTCCGCGAGACCGGTCCCGTCCATCCCTACGATGGAACGACGGTTCCCGAGCGGGACAAGGCCGGAGCCTACAGCTGGATCAAATCGCCGCGCTACGCCGGCGAGGTGATGGAGGTCGGCCCCCTGGCCCGCATCGCCGTCGCCTATGCCGCCGGCGATCCTGAGGTCAAGCGGCAGGTCGATGCCGTGCTCGGACATTTCAAGGCCACGCCGGCAGCGCTCTTCTCTGTCCTCGGCCGCCACGCCGCCCGCGCCATCGAGACCAAGCTGGTCGCCGAAAAGCTGAAGCAGTGGGTTTTGCAGCTGCAGCCGGGCCAGCCGTCCTGCACCGATTTCAACCTCGATGTCACAGCCCGCGGCATGGGGCTGCACGAGGCGCCGCGCGGCGCTCTCGGGCACTGGATTCGTGTCGAGGACGGGAAGGTGACCAACTACCAGGCGGTGGTGCCGACTACCTGGAACGCCGGACCCGTGGACGCCAAGGGGCAGCCCGGCCCCATCGAGCAGTCGCTGATCGGTACCCGGGTCCGGGATGAGCGCAATCCCTTCGAACTTGTGCGCATCGTCCGCGCCTACGATCCCTGCCTTTCCTGCGCCGTTCATGTGGTGACTCCCAAAGGTGAAGATTTGGGCCGCTTCCTGGTTGGAGGCGCGTGATGGACTGCGCCGCCATCCGGGCGCCGCTGCTGGTGATGGCCGTCGGCAACCTGCTGCGCGAGGACGACGGTTTCGGTCTCGCCGTTCTCGAGCATCTGCGGCAGGTCGAGCTGCCGGAGACGGTGGAGCTGTTCGATGCTGGCACCAGCATTGTCGATCTGATGCAGGTTTTCGATCGGCGCGAACTGCTGGTGGTGCTCGACGCGGTGCGCGGCGGACAGCAGCCGGGCAGCCTCTACCGCTTCGGTCCGGAACAGGTGCAAAGCGGCGCCCTGCCGCTCGACTCGCTGCATCAGGTCGGCCTGCTCGAAACTCTCAGGTTGGGGGAGCTGGTCGACTGCCGGCCGCAAAGGACGGTGGTGATCGGCTGCGAGCCGGAGCGGACCGGGCTGGCCATCGGCCTGTCCGACCCGGTGCGGGCGGCGGTGCCGAAGGCGGCTCGGCTGGTGCTGGCAGAACTGGGCTGTGCAGCAGCGTGAAGAGACCACGAAGACACGAAGGACACGAAGAGAATCAACGGCGTTTTCAACGCAGAGACGGAGAGTGGGTCCGTGGAGATGGAAGCTGTTTCTCGGCGTCTCCGCGTTAAGGATTTTCGCTTTCCTTGAGTCCCTGGTGTCTCGAGTGTTGCAGTGAGCGGCTGGCGCAACCAAACGACTCGATAATAAGATTCTTTTTCAATTTTTTACCCAAGGAGAGACCTATGTCCGTATCCAGACGCAGTTTTCTCAAGACATCGGCCGCCGGGGTCGCCGCCCTGGGGCTGGGTGTTTTCGATAACCCGATGTTGAAAAAGGCCTTTGCCGGGGCCGTTCAGGAGACGCCGGTGATCTGGCTGGCCGCCGGTGCCTGCAGCGGCTGCAGCGTGTCGCTGCTCAACAGCCTGGCGCCGCGCATCGAGGAGGTGCTGCTCGACCAGGTGCTGCCGGGCAAGCATACCGGGTTTGCTTTTCATCCGACGGTGATGGCCGCTTCGGGCGAACTGGCCATGGAGGCTATGCATGCCGCCGAGCAGCGGCAGTTTCTGCTGGTGGTCGAGGGAGCGGTGCTGACCGGCTTTGACGGACGCTGCTGCGAAATCGGCGAGAGACAAGGGCACGGCGTCACTTCGGTCGAGCATCTGCGGCGTCTTGCTCCCAAGGCCAAGGCGATTATCGCCGTCGGCAGTTGTGCTTCCTACGGCGGCGTGCCGAAGGCCAACATGAATCCCTCCGGCGCCCAAGGCGTGGCCGAATTCCTCAAGGCGGAAGGGATCGCCACGCCGCTCATCAACCTGCCGGGCTGCGCCGTGCATCCGGACTGGTTCGTCGGCACCCTGGCGGCGTTGCTGCTCGGCGGGCCCAAGGCGATCGAGGTTGATGCCGACGGCCGGCCCCGCATGTTCTACCGCAAGCTGATTCACGACAACTGCCCGCTGCGCGGCCAGTTCGATCAGGGCCGGTTCGCCCAGAAGTTCGGCGACGAGGGCTGCCTGTACAAGCTTGGCTGCAAAGGGCCGGTCACCAGGTCGAACTGTCCGGAAAAGAAGTGGAACGGCGGCGTCAGCTGGTGCATCGACAACCGTCATCCTTGCCAGGGGTGCACCGAACCGGACTATCCCTATGCCGACAGTATGTGGCAGCCGCTGCCGCCGAAGACGGTGACGCCGCCGGCTGCCTATCCGCCGATCTTCACCGACCGCCGGAAACCGGTCGACCTGACCCCGGGTTATGCTGCCCTGGCCGGCATCGCCGGCGGCGTGATGGGGGCGAAGGTGCTGGGCAAAAAGAAAGAACGGACGCAGGACGACGAGAGAAAGGACTAGGGGGATGAAGATCAGCCGCAGAAAATTTCTCAAGCTAGGCGCGGCTGCGGGCGGCACGGCGGTGGTCAGCGCCGCCGGTCCCGCCATGGCCCGTGGTCCGCAGCAGCCCGATCCCAACTGGGTCGGCATGCTCAACGATTCGGCCCGCTGCATCGGCTGCAAGGCCTGCCAGGCGGCCTGCAAGCGGGAAAACGGCCTGCCGCCGGAGTCGACGCTCGGGGACGCCGAACAGTTCGGCGCGCCGCTCTACGATTCGCCACGGGGGCTGTCGGACAAGACCTACACCGTGATCAAGCTGCATCGCGATCCGCAAAGCGGTGAAACGACCTTCGTCAAGCGCCAGTGCATGCACTGCGTCGATCCGGCCTGCGCCTCGGCCTGCATCGTCGGCGCGCTGAAGAAACAGCCGAACGGCGTGGTGAGCTATGACGCCGACAGGTGCATGGGCTGCCGCTACTGCATGGTCGCCTGTCCCTACAGCATTCCCCAGTTCGAGTACCAGAAGGCGATCCCGTCGATTCGCAAGTGCACCTTCTGCAACGAAAAGCGGCTGCAGAAGGGGAAGCCGACCGCCTGTTCCGAGGCCTGCCCGGCCGGAGCGATCACCTTCGGCAAGCGCAACGATCTGCTCAAGATCGCCAAACAGCGCATCGCCGGACAGCCGGAGCTGTACGATCCGAATGTCTACGGTGAATTCGAGGTCGGCGGCACCGGGGTCTTCTATCTGAGCAAAAAGCAGGTCGGTTTCGCCGCGCTCGGGCTGCCCGATTTCGATTACCGGCCGGTATCGGGGCTGACCGAGAGCATTCAGCACCGGATCTTCCAGTACTTCATTCCGCCGATCGCCGTCTACAGCATTCTGGGCGGCATCATGGCCTACAATCAGCGCCGGAAGAAGAACGCCGGCAAAGGAGGTGCCGACGATGAGCTCTAAGGCTGCGCCTTTGCATCAGAAATTCTGGACCCTGAACGTTGCGCTGCTGTTCTTTTTCATGGCCGGCGGGGTTCTGTTCGCCTATTTCCGTTTCTTTCACGGCTTTGCTTCGGTGGCCAATCTCAACCCCGGCTATCCCTTCGGCATCTGGATCGCCTTCGATGTCGCCTGCGGGGTGGCGCTGGCGGCCGGCGGCTTCACCACCGCCGCCATCGTCGAGATCTTCGGCCGCGAGAAGTACCACGCCCTGGTGCGGCCGGCGATCCTGACCGCCTTTATCGGCTACTTTCTGGTCGCCCTGGCGGTGTTCTTCGATCTCGGCAAGTACTACAACATCTGGCATGCCCTGGTGTACTGGAACGGTACTTCGGTGCTGTTCGAGGTTGCCTGGTGCGTCATGCTCTACCTGACGGTGCTGGCGATCGAAAACCTGCCGAACGTGATCGAGCAGTTCAAGGGCGACCGGCGGCTGCCCGCCTGGATTCTCTGGCTGCTGGAACGGCTCGACCGGTTCTGCAGCAGGACCATGGCCTTTTTCGTCATTGCCGGGGTGGTGCTCTCTTTCGGGCACCAGTCTTCGCTCGGTACCATGATGCTGATCGCGCCCTACAAGCTGCACCCGCTCTGGTACACGCCGCTGTCGCCGCTGCTCTTTCTCACCTCGGCGGTCAGTGTCGGCATCCCGATGGTCATTTTCGAGGGGACCCTGGCGGCGAAGTGCTTCGGCCGCAAGCCGGAGACCGAACTGCTGTCCGGCATCGCCCGCTACATCCCCTGGTTTCTTGGCACCTACCTGCTGCTGCGCATCGGTGATCTCGCCTGGCGCGGGGTGCTGGCCGGCGCCTTTGACGGCAGCGTGCAGGGGAATGCCTTTCTGATCGAGTTCGCCCTGTTCGCCGTTCCCTACTTTCTGCTCAAGCGAAAGCGGGTGAGGAACAATCCGACCCTGCTCTTCTGGTGCTCGGTGTCGGTGATCCTGGCGGTGGTGGCCAACCGTTTCAACGTCTTTCTCGTCGGCATGGACATGGGGCCGGAGTGGAGCTATTTCCCGTCGGTCGGCGAGATCGCGGTCACCCTGGCCTTCGTCGCCTTCGGCGTGCTGCTCTACAAGATCGGGGTGAACTACCTGCCGATTCTGGAAGAGGAACACTGAAAAACGGAGGACCACCAGGAAAGTCTTCAACGCATAAGGCGCGGAGAGGGGGAGAACGCGGAGAAAGCTCATAATGATTCTGGTTTTTTCTGAATCTAAAAGGGGGTTCTCTCCGTCTCTGCCGCTCACCGCTTCTGCGTTGAATTGTTTGGGCCTCGCTCGGTATCCTGAGCGAACGAAGTGAGCGGGTGATAAAGGTTTTCTCCGCCCTGTTTCGTCCATCCCGCTTGACCTGAGAAAGCGGCCTTACGTAGACTGAGAGGAGTTGTTTTCTTGCGAAGGAAATGGTTCTTCTTGGAAACTCGTGCCGCGACACCTCTCAGATCCCGTCCCGGCCCGGCGGAAACGCCGGCCGGGACGCTTGCCTGGTACCGGCTCTCACGCTCCGACATCGATCGTCTGGTGCGTTCGCTGAACAGCGCCTACGAGGTGGTGGGGGCCCGCTGCCGCAACGGCCGCTACACCCTTGATCGCATTACCGACCCGGCCGAGCTGGCGCTGGAGTTTCCGCCCCGGGTCCATTCGCCGAAAAAATTCCTCTTTCCCAACTGGGAGAAGCTCTTCCGCTTTCGCCTTGGCGGCAAGATCATGCTCGAGGCGGAAAAAGCCGCCATGCCGCGCGTGATCTTCGGCATGCATCCCTGTGATCTGCATGCAGTGCGCATCCTCGACGACTGCCTGTTCGAGGGGGAGGCGGACAGCGCCTATCGGGCCAAGCGGCAGGCCACGGTGCTGATCGGCGTCGACTGCGAACCGGACGACTACTGCTTCTGCACCAGCCTCGGCACCGACCGCATCGACAGCGGTTTCGACCTCTTTTTGCACCGGGTCGATGACGGCTACCTGGCCCGGGTCGGCACCCTGCGCGGCCAGCAGCTCCTGCGGCGACACCTGCCGGAGCTGCAGCCGGTCGACGATCCGCATCTGGCACCGGCCAGCAAGGCCTGTCGCCGCAGCATCCGGTTTCCGGTCGAATCGCTGGCGCCGGTTCTCGGCGAGGTCTACGACCATCCGGTGTGGAAGAAGATCGGCGACCGCTGTATCGGCTGCGGCTCCTGCAACCTGCTCTGCCCGACCTGCTATTGCTTCAACGTCCAGGACCGGCTCGACCTCAATCTCAAGGGCGGCGAGCGGGTGCGGACCTGGGATTCCTGCCAGTTCGACCAGTTCACCCGCGTTTCCGGCGGCAGCGATTTCAGGCCCGACCAGACCGACCGCCAGCGGCACCGGTTCTTTCGCAAATACAAGTACCTGTGGGAGAAGCACCAGCGGACGGCTTGCGTCGGCTGCGGACGCTGCAGCCGGGAATGCCTGGCCGGCATCGACAATACCGACGTGCTCAACAGTCTCTTCACCGAGCAGGCGACGGCGGAGTTGACGCCGGCTCCCGGTGTCGAGTATCAGCCGCAGATGGCCGAACTGGTCCATGTCGAGGAGCTGACCGAGCGGGAGAAGCTCTTCCGGCTGCGGCTGCCCAAGGCGGTCGATTTTCGTCCCGGTGCCTTTCTGCAGGTTTCGGTGTTCGGCGTCGGTGAGGCGCCGCTGACCATCGCCTCGGCTCCCGACCCGGAAAACCGTGAAATCGAGCTGGTGGTGCGCGCCAAGGGGAATCTCACCCGAGCCCTGCACCGGCTCTCTGTCGGGGCGGCCATCGGCGTGCGCGGTCCCTTCGGCAACGGCTTTCCGGTCGACGAGTTCGTCGGCAGGGACGTACTGCTGGTGGCCGGCGGCATCGGCCTGGTCACCCTGCGCTCCCTGCTGCTGACCATCCTGGCGCGGCGGCAGGATTTCGGCCGGGTGATGCTGCTCTACGGTTCGCGCAGCGTCGACGCCTTTCTCTTTCGTGACGATCTGAAGCGCTGGCATCTCGGGGAGGAACTCGACTGCCGGTTCGCGGTGCAGGAGTTCAACGCCCGCTGGGGGGTGACCGGCGGCGACATCACCCACCTGTTTCGCGATCTCGACATCGTTCCGGCCCGTGCGGTGGCGGCGGTTTCCGGACCGGCGGTGATGTACCGCAACGTCAATCCGCTGCTGTTCGGCCTCGGTTTCAGCCCCGACAGCGTCTACCTCAATCTCGAGCGGCACATGAAGTGCGGACTCGGCAAGTGCGGCCGATGCCAGATCAACGACATCACCGTCTGCCAGTGCGGTCCGATCTTCCCCTACAGTCGCATCCGTCATCTGCGGGAGGCGATCGAGCGATGAAGCCACGGGTCGGATTCTTCGATTTCGCCAGCTGCGAAGGCTGCCAGCTGACGGTGCTCAACCTGGAGAATGAACTGCTCGACCTGGTCGAGCTGATGGAGATCGTCGAATTCCGGGAGATCAGCTCCGCCCACGGCGAAGAGCTGGACATCGCCTTTGTCGAGGGGAGCATCTGCCGGCCGGAGGATGTGAAGCGTCTCAGAGCCATCCGCGCGCGCAGCCGGCAGCTCATCGCCCTCGGCGCCTGCGCCGATACCGCCGGGATCAACGCCCTGACGAGCGATCGGCCGGTCGCGGAGCTGGTGCGGGAGGTGTATGGTGACAAGGGGGAGGCGTTTCTGGTCGCCGGTCGGCCGCGTCCGCTCGAAGCCTTTGTTCCGGTCGACGGTCGGGTTCCCGGCTGTCCCATCGACGGTGGTGAATTCCTCACAGTGCTGCAGGCCCTGCTTATCGGCCGTACACCGGAGCTGCCGACCTTCGCCGTCTGCGCCGAGTGCAAGCTGCGCGAGTTGCCCTGCACCTTCGAGCGGGACGTCATCTGTCTCGGGCCGATCACCCGGGCCGGCTGCAATGCCCACTGCATCGCCGAGGGTGACCGGTGCCGCGGCTGCCGGGGGATGGTTGACGCTCCCCGTTCCGGGCCCTATTACCGGATTCTCGAGGAGTACGGACTGAGCGAGGAGCAGATCCGCGACGAGCTGCGGCTGTACAACCTGGGCGGAGAGGCGAAGAAATGAAAATTGCCGTCAATCATCTCGCCCGCATCGAGGGTCATGCCAACCTGGTGATCGACAGCGTGCGCGGCACGGTGCGCGAGCTGAGGCTCGAGATCGTCGAGGCGCCGCGCTTTTTCGAGCCGATGCTCACCGGAAGGCACTACAGCGATGTCGCTCACATCGCCGCCCGCATCTGCGGCATCTGTTCCAATTCCCATACCCTGGTTTCCCTGCAGGCCACCGAGCAGGCTCTGGGGATCGAGGTGAGTGAACAGACGCAGTCGCTGCGGCGCCTGCTGGCCTTTGGCGAGATCCTGCAGAGTCATCTGGTGCAGCTTTTCTTCATGGCGCTGCCCGACTATTACGGCGAGGCGAGCATTCTGCCGCTGGTGCATACGGAACGCGCCCTGGTGCAGCATGCCCTCGAACTGAAGAAGCTGGCCAACGACATCCTGCGGGTGGTCGGCGGCCGGCCGGTGCATCCGGTAACGCCGGTGGTCGGCGGTTTCGCCCGTCTGCCCGAGGCCGCCGACCTGCAGGAGCTGCGCCGGCGGCTGGTCCGGGTGCTGCCCGATCTGGAGGCGAGCGTCGAGATTTTCGGCAGCCTCGACTATCCGGATTTCGAACGCGATACCGACTGCTTCTCCCTGCGCGGCGGCGACGACTATCCGCTGTTCGGCCGCCAGCTGGTTTCGAGCGGCGGCGTCGACTGCGCGGTGGAGGATTATCGTGACGTGCTGGAGGAGTACCTGGTCCCCTGGTCGACGGCCAAGTTCGCGCGCCTGCAGGGGCGCTGCTTCATGGTCGGCCCGCTGGCCCGGCTGCGCAACAATTTCGACCTTCTCTCGCCGATGGCGCGGCAGGTGGCCGAGGCTCTGGGGTTGACGCCGGACACGGCCAATCCCTACCGCATTCTGGCCGCCCGGCTGGTGGAGGTGGTCCACGGAGTGGAGCGGGCCATCCACCTGATCGACGAGCTGCTGCTGGCCGGATTGCAGGCCGAAGAACCTCTGCCGCCGCAACGTCATGGCCGGGCGGTTGCCGTCATCGAGGCGCCGCGCGGTCTGCTCTTTCACAGCTACAGCTATGACGCCCAGGGGAGGATCGAACAGGCCGACTGCCTGATTCCCACGGCGCAGAACCTGGCGAACATCGAGGCCGATCTTCGCGCCCGGGTCCCCGAACTGCTGGAGACCGGCCGGGAAGAGCTGACCCGTCAGTGCGAGCAGCTGATCCGGGCCTACGATCCCTGCATCAGCTGCTCGACCCACCTGTTGACCATTGACTTCGCCTGACCTGCTCATTCTCGGCATCGGCAACCTTCTCATGGGCGATGACGGCGTTGGGCCGGCCGTCATCGAACGGTTGCGGCAGAGGCCGCTGCCGGCCGGGGTGACGGTCGAGGACGGTGGCCTGTGCGGGCTGAGCCTGCTCGATTTCTGGCGGGGGTACCGCCGGGTCTGGCTGGTCGACGCCGTCGACATGGGGATGACTGCGGGGAGTTGCCGCTGGATCGATCTCGGGCTGGAGGCGCCGGCCGGCGGCGAGGCGTTCGATGCTCACGGCGATCTGGCTCCGGTGCTGGCCCTGGCCAGGGAGCTCGGCGAGTGGCCGTACGAGTTGCTGCTGCTCGCTGTTCAGCCGCAACGGGTCGAACCCGGGCTGGCCCTGAGTCCGGCGGTCGCCAGAGGCGTTAAGCGGGCGGCGGCGATGATCGTCTCCAGGCTGGCGACGGAATGAAGAGAGGGGTGTGCGGTGGTCAGCCGGTGGTTTCGTTCAGCTCGATGACGAAGGTGGCGCCGCCGCCGGGCGTATCCTCGACCCGAACCCGGCCGTGATAGAGGCGGGCGATCTTCTCGACGATGGCCAGGCCGATGCCGGTTCCCGATCCCTGCGGCCTGTCGCCGCGGGTGAAGGGACGGAAGATCCTTTCCTTTTCACTGTCCGGCAGCCCCCGGCCGTAGTCGCGTACCCACAGGCGGACACAGCTTCCCGCCCGGTCGCCGCCGAGGACGATCCTGCCGCCCGGAGGGCAGCCGTGAGCCAGGGCGTTGCGCAGAAGGTTGCTGATCACCTGGCGCAGAGGGGTCTCCGGCAGCACCGTTTCCGGTAGCGGACCGAGGTCGATGCGGACCCCTTTTTCGTCGATGGTCTCGCTCAGCTCCAGCAGGGTTTCTTCGACCAGTGGCCGGATCGGCGCGGCCTGTTCCCGGTTCGGCAACCGGCCCACCTGGGCCAGACTGAGCAGGTCCTCCATCATTCGCAGCAGCTTGTAGCCCTGTTGTTCGATATCGCTCAGGATCTCCCGGGCGCGTTCATCGAGCTGGTTGCCATATTCCATTTGAAGGAATTCGGCATAGCCGATGATCGGGGTCAACGGCGTACGAAGGTCGTGGGAAACGGTGTGGGCGAAGGACGCCAGCTCGGCGTTGGCCTGTCGCAGGGCTTCTTCGGCTTCCTTGCGTTCGGTGATGTCCCGACAGACGGCCAGCTTTCGTTCTGGGCCATTCGGGCCATGCAGTGGAGTGTGCAGAATTTCATAGATTTTGCCGGTTCGCGGGTTGGAGCGTTCTTCCCGCATTACTTTTCCCGCCAGAATCTGGGCGGAGGGGCAGTGGACACAGGGTTGTTTTTTACCATAGAGAGCTTCATGGCAGATTTTGCCGGTCTGGTCACCGAAACAGGCGATCATGGCCGGATTCATGTATTCGATGCGGTTGTCGGGAGTGACGATGTAGGCGAAATCGGTCATTGCCTCGAGCAGGTTGCTCAAGCGTTTCTTCTCTTCTTCCAGTTCGCGGGTCCGTCTGGCGACCGCCTCCTCGAGCTTGCGGCCGTGGGCGCGCAGTCGCTGTTCCAGCCGTATCTGCCGGCTCAGGTCGATGAAGGATTCGATGCCGCCGACAATCTTTCCCTCGTGGCGCAGGTAGTCGACGTTCTTGCTGATGGTCAGCGGTTTGCCTTCTTTGGTCTTGATGGTGCAGATGGCGTTGCGGATCGGTTTGCGAATGTCGGGATCGTACAGGCCGCAGTTGCGGCCGCATTCGATCCCCTCGAGGATGGAGCAGTGTCTTCCGAGGATTTCCGCCGCCGGATAGCCGGTCAGATCCTCGGCGGCGCGGTTCCAGTAGACGATGTGCTGGTTGCGGTCGACCAGAAAGAGTGCGCTGGGGATGGTGTCGAGGGTCGTCTTCAGCGAGAGAAGATCGATCAGTTTTCTGCTGTTGGTTATGGCGCTCATGACTTCACTTGGACGGATGCGGCCTGAACGAATTCGGGCTGCAGGAAACGGGCGGCCCGGCCCGCCACGGCGATTTCGACCTCGGCGGCGCCGGCGGCGAGCAGTGCCTCGGTGCAGGTTCTGGCTGTGGCTCCCGTGGTCATGACATCGTCGACCAGCAGGACCCGTCGGCCGCCGAGGCGGTCCTGGACACCGAAGGCGCCGCGCAGGTTTCGGCGGCGCTGCTCTGCGGACAGATTCTGTTGCGGGGGCGTCGGCCTTAGGCGTACGAGAAGTCGGTCGGAAAAGGAACTTTGCAGAATTCGCGCCAGTTCTCTGGCGATGAGCTGGGCCTGGTTGAATGTCCGTTTTTTCAGCCGCTCGTAGTGCAGGGGGACGGGGAGCACGAGGTCTGGGGAACCGGCACCGTTCTGGCTCAGCGCCTGTGCCAAAAGGCGTGCCAGAGGACGGTCGAGCAACGGAACAGCGTGATATTTGAGCCGGTGAATCAGTTCCCGCAACAACCCCTGGTAGAGTCCGGCGGCATGGACGATGGCGAAGGGAGGTCGCCGTTTTGCGCAGTCGCCGCACAGGTGGGGCATGTCGTCTGTCGCAGGGTAGGGAAGGGCGCAGACGGGACAGCGGGCTTTGGGCAGCGGCGTGATCGCCGTCAGGCACGAGGCGCAGAACGTCTGCTCGCCGGCAAGCGGGCCGGCGCAGGCGGGACAGACCGGCGGCAGCAACAGGCGGCCGGCATGACACAGTTCTTTCCAGATGTCCCGGCCGTGAAATCTCATCTCCCCTCCGGTTTGGCGCCGCCCGCCGTCAGGGCGTTTTTTGCAGCAGGCTCTGTCCGCTCATGGCCGCCGGTTTTTCCAGTCCGAGCAGGTCGAGCATGGTCGGCGCGATATCGGCCAGGATGCCGTTTTTGAGCCGGGCCTGCCGCAATCTGTCACTGACCAGCAGCAGGGCCACCGGGTTGTCGGTATGCGCCGTGTGCGGCCGTCCCTGTTCGTCGACCATCTTTTCGCAGTTGCCATGGTCGGCGGTGATCAGCAGCTCGCCGCCGGCGGCCAGCACCGCCTCGACCACCTTCCCCAGGCAGTCGTCCACGGTTTCCATCGCCCTGACGGCGGCTTCCATGACCCCGGTGTGGCCGACCATGTCGGGATTGGCGAAGTTGAGCACGATGACGTCGTGGGCGCCGCTTTCGATCTCCCGGATCACGGTGTTTGTCACTTCGCGGGCGCTCATTTCCGGTTTCTGGTCGTAGGTCGCCACTTCCTGGGGCGAAGGGATCAGAATCCGCTTTTCGCCGGGGAAGGGCTCCTCGCCGCCGCCGTTGAAAAAGAAGGTGACGTGAGCGTACTTTTCGGTCTCGGCGATGCGCAGCTGGGTCTTGCCGGCCCGGGCCAGCACCTCGCCGAGAATGTCGGCGTAGCTCTCCGGCGGAAAGGCAATGGGCAGGCCGAAGGTCTCGTCGTACTCGGTCAGGCAGACCCAGGCGGCCAGGTCGGGCACCTCGCCGCGGTCGAAACCGGAGAATTCACGTTCGTTGAAAACGCGGGTCAGTTCGCGGGCGCGGTCGGCGCGAAAGTTGAAAAAGATGACGCCGTCGCCGGAGCGGACCGGGCCGACGGCGAGGCCGTCGGCCTGAATGACGCGCGGCTCGACGAATTCGTCGGTCTGACCGGCGGCGTAGGCGCTTGCGATCGCCTGCGCGCTGTCGGTGGCCGCTTCGCCCTCGCCCCGGGTCAGGGCGCGCCAGGCCTTTTCGATGCGGTCCCAGCGGTTGTCCCGGTCCATGGCGAAGTAGCGGCCGATCACTGTGGCTATCCGGCCGGTGCCGAGCCGCTGCAGTTCGGCTTCCAGCTGTTCCAGGTAGCCGGCGCCGCTTTTGGGCGGCGTGTCGCGACCGTCCATGAAGGCGTGGATGCAGATGTCGCCGATCCCGTGATCACGGGCCATGCGCACTAGGGCGTACAGGTGGCTGTTGTGGGAATGGACGCCGCCGTCGGAAAGCAGGCCGAACAGGTGCAGCCTGCCGCCGCTTTCGCGGATGGCGTCCATCGCCCGGCAAAGAACCGGGTTGCGGAAGAAGTCGCCGTCGGCGATGGCCTTGCTGATGCGGGTCAGGTCCTGGTAGACGATGCGGCCGGCGCCGATGTTGAGATGGCCGACCTCCGAATTGCCCATCTGGCCGGCGGGAAGACCGACGTCCTCTCCCGACGCTCCGAGCAGGGTGTGGGGATATTGGCTGAACAGGCGGTCGAGCACCGGGGTTTTCGCCTGGCAGACGGCGTTGGTGTCGGTACATTCGGCCTGGCCCCAGCCATCGAGGATGATCAGGGCCAGGGGCTTGCGCGGGTTGTCTTTCATGTCTGGCTATCTTTCCCCGTGGTGAATCTCCCGCACTTCCAGTGGGCGGGCGTCACGGAAGAGCTGACGGTTGATGAGACTCAGGCTGCCCCAGGTGCTGCAGCTGTCGCAGCGGCTGTGCCACTCCTCCGACGGGGTGCCGCAATTGTCGCAGACGTAGCCGAGCCGCAGGTGCTTGTTGGTGCCGAGGGCGCGCTGGTATTCCTCGATCGCCTCCGGCAGGCGGTCGCGGCGCCGATAGGCCTCGCCGAGCAGGAAGTTGAGCTGGCTCGATTCGACGCCGGCGTTTTCGACCGTCTGGAGCTGTTCGATCGCTTCGTCGACCATCTCCAGCCGCAGGCAGAACTTGCCGAAAAAGAGGCGCAGCATCATGTCATCCGGCTGCTTTTCAACCTCCGCGCGGTAGAAGGCCAGCAGGCTGGCGGGATCCTCGACGCCCATGAAATGGTCCTCGAGCCGGGAGAGGAAGACGCCGCGTCCCAGTTTTCTGTAGCCTTCCTGCCAGGTCTGCACCGCCTCGTCGCTGCGGTTCAGGGCGAGCTGCGCATCACCGAGGGAGACGCGGGCGGGAACGAAATCGGGCTGCTCCTTGACCAGTTCCTGGAAGGCGCCCAGCGCCTCGTCGGCCTTGCCGGCCTCGAGCCGGCCGCGGGCGACTTCGTAGCGCAGCCGGGACAGCAGCTTCTTCTCCTCGTCCAGCCGGCTGCTGCCCTGGGCGACCTTGATCACCCGCTTCTGCAGCTCGAGGGCCTCTTCCCAGTTGCCTTCCTTCATGGCCAGGCTGCGCAGGGAGCGGAGCGCCTTGCGGTTGCCGGCCTCCAGCGCCAGGATTTCCTGGTAGGCGGCGCGGGCCTGGTCGATGTTGCCCATCTCTTCGTGGGTGCTGGCGAGCTTGAACAGCGGTTCGAGGTTTTTCGGGTCGATCTGCCAGGCCTGGCTGAGCAGCTTGATCGCCGCCTCGCCCTGGCCGTCCTGCAGCTCGAGGTTGGCCATGGCGATCAGGGTGTCGACCCGTTTCGGATCGCGGTCCAGGGCCTTTTGCAGCAGGGTGCGGGCCTTCTTCAGGTCGCCGGACAGCAGCCGGCTGACCCCTTCCCGGTAGATGGTTTCGATTTCCTTGGCCTTCTTTTCGTTGCGATCGCGGCGCCAGTGCTTGAGCTGGTGGGTGATGAGGCTGTAGATGTGGGCGCCGTAGCCGATGACCAGGCCGACGAGAACAAAGCCGAGGATGAGCAGGGCCGGCGAGAAGGTGATGCTGTGGTCGGGCCAGTAGTAGAGGGTGATGTCCTCCGGGTTGAGCCAGCTGCAGTAGATGAAGAAGGAGAGAAAGAGGATGATCAGCAAGAGAAATCCGAGAATCGTCATGGCGTGCTCCCGAGGCCTGTAGTCCACTGGCTATTCATTGTAACCTATTCGCCGAATTTTTCGATGTCCGTCTTGCACTCGATGCAGTAGCGGGAGAAGGGGCGGACCTTCATGCGCTGGGGGCTGATCTCTTCCTCGCAGCGGGCGCAGATGCCGTATTCGCCGTTGTCGATCTTTTCCAGGGCGGTATCAATGTCCCGCAGCTTTTGCCGCAGGTTTTCGCTCAGGTTGAGCAGGACGTTGCGGTTGGCGGCGTTGGCCGAGACGTCGCTGATGTCCGGCAGGTTTTCCTGGCCGAGTTCGCGGTAAGTGTTGAGCGATTCCTGTGTCTCCTGGAGAACCTGCCGGCGCATCTCCAGAAGGGTCTTGCGAGCTGTTTCGAGTTCTTCCTGGTTCATGACCCCTCCTGCCCCCTTTCAGGCGTTATGGTAAGGTTCGTTGCGGATAATGGTCAGCCCCCGGTAGAGCTGTTCGAGGGCGATCAGCCGTGCCATCTGGTGGGTGAAGGTCAGCCGGGAGAGGGAGAGAACCCTGTCGGCGCTGCCGGTGACCTCCGCACTCAGACCCCAGGCGCCGCCGATGACGACGTTCAGGTAGCGGCTGCCGGCGGT
Source organism: Geothermobacter ehrlichii (assembly GCF_008124615.1). NCBI lineage: Bacteria > Pseudomonadati > Thermodesulfobacteriota > Desulfuromonadia > Desulfuromonadales > Geothermobacteraceae > Geothermobacter > Geothermobacter ehrlichii. Next base: position 6,243 of record NZ_VNIB01000013.1, on the reverse strand, counting down.
CATCTCCTGCTCGATCAGGCGGGCCAACCCCGCCGAGTCGGTCTGTTGTCCCTTCTCGTCCAGCGCCCACAGTCTGCCCGGCCGGCGGACCTGGTCGAGAATCGCCCGCCCTTCGCGGCTTCTGATCGTGTCGGGCAGTGTCTTGCCGCCGCTCTTCTCTTCCTTCAGTTCGATGATCTCCACCGGCAGGTAGCGCTGCAGCCGCTTCCGGTATTCGGCGGCGCCGTCCCTGATGAAGGACAAAGAAAGCCTGCCGACGCAGATCAGGCGGATCTTCACCCGACGGTCTCCGCTGCCGGCTGCGGGATTTCACTCGCCTCGCTCCACAGCCCCTCCAGGTCGTAGAATTCACGCACCTGGGGCTGAAAGACGTGCACCATGACGTCGCCGTAGTCGATGAGGACCCAGCGGCCCTCGTCCATGCCTTCCACCGCCAGCGGGCTGCACTGGTGCCGGTGTTTCATTTCCAGACGGATGTTCTCCGCCACCGCCTGGACGTGCCGGTCGGAGGTGCCGGAGGCGATGACGAGGTAGTCGGTCAGGGAGGAGATGCCGGCGACTTCGAGAATCTTCAGGTCGAGTGCTTTCTTGTCGAGCGCCAGGCCGGCGCACAGCAGGGCCCGATCTTTCGGTTGCAAATGCCAGTCCTTTCTCAAATCCGATAGAGCTGTTCCCTCTCGATCAGGTCGACGACCGGATCGGGGACCAGGTAGCGGATGGAACGTCGTTCGGCCACCAGCCGCCGGATCGCGGTCGACGAAATGTCGAGGCGGGTTTCCTGGAGAAAAATCAGCCAGTTTCCGCTCCGATGGCGCCATTTTTCGGGTGAGCAACTATAACAGAACTGTTTTTGCACTGCAACGGGCAGCAGCTGCATGGGCTCGGTCGCCTCGGCGCCGGGGCGATGGGCGACCACCAGGTTGGTCAGTTCGGGAATCCGGGCGTAATCCTTCCAGGACGGAAGGTCGCGGAAGGAATCGAAACCGATGATGAAGTAGAACTCGTCCTGCGGGTAGAGCTCGTGCAGCCGTTGCAGGGTGTCGACCGTGTAGTTGGGGCCGGGGTGCTCACGCTCGATGGCGCAGGCGGCGAAGGCCGGGTGATCGGCGATCGCCACCTCGACCATGGCGAGGCGGGTGGCGAAGGGGACCCTGGCCGCGATCCGCTTGTGCGGCGGCGTGTCCGCGACGAGAAAGAGGACCCGGTCCAGGCCGCAGGCTTCCCGCACCTCCTCGGCGATCCGCAGATGGGCCAGATGGATGGGATTGAAGGTGCCGCCGAGGATGCCGGTCTTCATCGCGCCTCCGCTACTCCCGCACCTGCCCTTCGCCCAAGACGATGAACTTGCGGGTGGTCAGATCCTCCAGACCCATGGGGCCGAAGGAGTGGAGCTTGGTGGTGGAAATGCCGATTTCGGCGCCGAGTCCGAGCTGGCCGCCGTCGGCGAAGCGGGTCGAGGCGTTGACCACCACGGTGCTGGAATTGACCTGCCGCAGGAACTGTTGCGCCCGGGCGTAGTCGCGGGTGACGATCGCCTCGGTGTGCAGCGAGCCGTAGCGGTTGATGTGGTCGATCGCCTCGTCGATCGACGCCACCACCCGCACCGCCAGGATCAGGTCGAGATATTCGGCTGCCCAGTCCTCTTCGCCGGCCGCCGCGACCTCAGGGGCGAATTTCCGGACCACCGGGCAGCCGCGGACTTCGACTCCGGCCTGCTGCAGGGCGGCGGTGATGCGGGGGACGAAGGTTTCGGCGATATCCTGGTGGATCAGCAGGGTTTCCATGGCGTTGCAGACGCCGGGGCGCTGCACCTTGGCGTTGAGGGCGATCCGCTCGGCCATGTCGAAGTCGGCATCGGCGTCGACGTAGACATGGCAGACCCCCTTGTAGTGCTTGATCACCGGAATCCGCGAGTTTTCCGCCACGAAGCGGATCAGGCCCTCGCCGCCGCGGGGGATGACGAGATCGATCTGCTCCTCCAGCTTCAGCAGTTCGGTCACCGCCTGGCGGTCGGTGGTGGGAACCACTTGGACGGCGGCCTCCGGCAGGTTCCGTCGCTTGAGTTGCTCACGCAGAATGGCGCCGATGGCGGTGTTGGAATGAATCGCTTCCGAACCGCCGCGCAGAATGACGGCGTTGCCGCTCTTCAGGCAGAGCCCGGCGGCGTCGGCGGTGACGTTGGGCCGGCTTTCGTAGATGATGCCGATGACCCCCAGCGGAATGCGCATGCGTCCGACCTGCAGTTCGTTCGGCCGTTTCCACATGCCGGTGATCTCGCCCACCGGATCGGGCAGGGCGGCAACTTCCCGCAGGCCGTCGGCCATGCCGCGGATGCGGCTTTCGGTCAGCTCCAGACGGTCGAGCATGGCCGCCGACAGGCCGTTGGCGCGTCCGGCCTCCAGGTCGAGGGCGTTTTGCCGCTGCAGGCTTTCCTTTTCGGCCTCCAGCGCGTCGGCCATGCCGCACAGCAGCTCGTTCTTGATCCGGCTCGAAAGGCCGGCAACGATGCGGGACGCCTCTTTGGCCTCCCGGGCTATCTGGAGCATCTGCTCACGAATGGTCATCGCTCTCCTCCATGGCGCGGGTACGGTCCCGGTCGAGGACCAGGTCGTCCCGGTGCACGATTTCATCTCCATATTTGTAGCCGAGAACGGCCTCGATATCGAAAGTCTTGCGGCCCATGATACGGGCCAGCTCGTCGTGGGCGTAGTTGACGATGCCGCGCGCCAGCTCCCGGCCCTGCCGGTCGCAGATACGGACGGCGTCGCCGCGCTCGAAGCGCCCTTCCATGCCGATGATGCCGGTCGGCAGCAGGCTCTTGCCCTGGGCGGTCAGCGCCCGGGCGGCGCCCTCGTCGAGGCGCAGGCTCCCCTGCGGTTTCTTGGTGAAGGCGATCCAGTGCTTGCGGGCGGCCATCTTTCCGGGGGCCGGCCGGAAAAGGGTGCCGACCGGCTCGCCGGCGAACAGGCGCAGGAGCTGTCCCGTTTTTTTGCCGTTGAGAATGACGGTCGCCGCGCCGCAGAGGCTGGCCCGCTGTGCCGCCTTCAGTTTGGTGACCATGCCGCCGGTTCCCAGTTTCGAGGCTGATTCGCCGGCCATTGCCTCGATCTCGGGAGTGATCCTCTCGACCTCGTGCAGCAGGCGGGCGTCCGGATGCCTGCCCGGATCGCGGTCGTACAGGCCGTCGACGTCCGAGAGGATGACCAGCAGGTTGGCCTCGACCAGGTTGGCGGTCATTGCCGAGAGATTGTCGTTGTCGCCGAAGCGCAGCTCCTCGACGACGACGGTGTCGTTTTCGTTGATGATCGGGATCACCCGATGTTCCAGCAGGGTCATCAGGGTGTTGCGGGCGTTGAGGTAGCGTCGCCGGTTGTTCAGGTCATCGCGGGTGAGCAGAACCTGGGCCACCAGATGTCCGCGCGGCCGCAACTGCTCCTTGTAGGCGCGCATCAGCCGGCTCTGGCCGATGGCGGCTGCCGCCTGGCGCAGCGGGATGCTCGGCGGCCGGCCGTCGATGCCCAGCTCCTTTTTGCCGGCGGCGACGGCGCCGGAGGAAACCAGGATGATTTCGTATCCCCGGCGCAGCAGGGTGTCGACATCCTCGCAGATGGCCGCGATGCGGGCCGCGTCCAGCCCCTGGTCGGTGGAGATGACGCCGCTTCCGATCTTGATGACCAGGCGGCGGACGGATGCGAGAATGTCTTTGCGCATATTCTAACTGTCCGGTTTTTATGGAAAAACAAACTCTACTTGCGGTGGCCGCCCGTTGTCAACTCTCCTCTTTTTCGGCGCGCCGGCGGTCGAGTTCCCGCCCCAGGGCGGCGACCAGCTCATTCAGCCCTTCGCCGGTGGCGGCCGAGATGCAGAACACCCGGTAGCCGCGGTCTTCGAACAGCCGGCGCATGGCCGGCGTGCGTTCCCGCACTTCGGTCAGGTCCTGCTTGGTCAGCACCACGAAGCGGGGTTTGTCGGCCAGCAGCGGGTTGTGCTGGCGCAGTTCGCGGCCGAGCATGTCGAAGCTTTCGACCGGGTCCTGCTCCTGCAGGTCGGAGAGATCGACCAGGTGCAGAAAGAGGTCGGTCCGTTCGACATGGCGCAGAAAGCGGGTGCCCAGACCCTGCCCCTGGCTGGCGCCCTCGATCAGTCCGGGGATGTCGGCCATGACGAAGCTGCGAAAGCCTCCGTAGCGCACCACCCCCAGGTTCGGCACCAGGGTGGTGAAGGGATAGTCGGCGATCTTGGGCCGGGCGGCGGAAACGGCGCTGATCAGGGTGCTCTTGCCGGCGTTGGGCAGGCCGATCAGGCCGACGTCGGCCAGCAGTTTCAGCTCAAGGCGCAGCTGACGTTCCTCCCCGGGAAGCCCGGGCTGGGCGTAGCGCGGCGCCTGGTTGGTGCTGCTGGCGAAGCGGGCGTTGCCGCGGCCGCCGCGGCCGCCGCGCAACAGCAGAATCCGCTCGCCCACCGCGGTGAGATCGGCCAGCTTTTCCCCCGTCTGTTCGTCGTAGACCAGGGTGCCGGGCGGCACCCTGAGGATCAGGTCGTCGCCGTTGCGGCCGTGGCGGTTCTTGCCCATGCCCGGCGCGCCGTTGCCGGCCCGGTAGACCTTCTGGTAGCGCAGGTCGAGCAGGGTCGACAGCCCGCCGTCGACCTCGAACAGCACGTCGCCGCCGTCGCCGCCGTCGCCGCCGTCCGGTCCCCCCTTGGGTACGAACCGCTCCCGCCGGAAGGAGACGCAGCCGCGACCGCCGTCGCCGGCCTTGACATGGATTCTTACTTCATCGACGAAGTTCATGGAAATGTCGGGTGTCGGGCGTCAGGCGGCTGGTTCTGGGAGATGAAGTCCCCGCTGTCTGATGCCCGGTGCCTGCCTTTTTAAACCAAAAGCCCGAAGTTCGACGAACCTCGGGCTTTTGGTGTCTGCTGTCATGGGTGCAACTCAGTCGGCGTAGACGCTGACCTTCTTGCGGGTCTTGCCGTAGCGCTCGAATTTCACCACGCCATCGACCAGGGCGTACAGGGTGTAGTCCTTGCCGCAGCCGACGTTGTTGCCGGGATGGATGGTGGTGCCGCGCTGACGCACAAGAATCGAGCCGGCGCTGACCTTCTGGCCACCGAAGCGCTTGACACCGAGGCGCTTGCCAATGCTGTCGCGACCGTTTTTGGAGCTGCCACCCGCTTTTTTGTGTGCCATGGGTTTTTCTCCTTAAGCTTCGATGCCCGTGATTTTCAGGCGTGTGATGGGTTGGCGGTGCCCGTACTTCTTGCGATAGTTCTTGCGCCGCTTCGACTTGAAGACAAGGATCTTCTTGCCCTTGCCCTGTTCGACGATTTGCGCCTTCACTTTCGCGCCAGGCAATAGAGGTGTTCCGATCTTGACCTCTTCTCCGCCGACCATGAGGACTTCACTCAGCTCGATGGTGTCACCCACCGCGCCTTCCAGTTTTTCGACCTTCAGCAGGTCGCCTTCGGAAACTTTGTATTGCTTGCCTCCGGTCTTGATCACCGCGTACATCCAACTCACCTCGCTCTCGTCTGGGTCTGGTCCGGTATTCACCCGGAACAACGCACTATATTGCCCCTGCCGGGGGGCTGTCAAGAGAAAATCCGGGATTCGGGGAGGGGGTGGGCGGGGCCTGAAAGCGGGGGGCCGGTGGCAACTACCCGCCTTCAGGCTGGGTCAGTTTTTTTCGCTCGACCCATGTGGTTTGCTACTTTTTCTGGATTATTTTGTCTCCATTACAGGTGAAAATTTGCTCGTGCTCAAAAAGTCCCCACCATGTCTTTTCTGCCAGGACTATTTCCGATTCCAAGGGTTTTAAAGTATATGAAAACTGGTGAAATTTAGCGAACCAGAAGCCTCCTGCTGCTATTATTCCTAATAGAATTAATGCTAAAATTCCAGCGAAAAAACCAGATTTTTTCTCGTAGTTTTGTGCGATTTTCAATAGTTCCTTTTTTTTAGATTCTTCAATTTCTAGTTCTAGTATTTTGTCAATCAGTTCCATTTGCTTCTCTCATTATTTGTAAGCTAACGGTACATGATAAGAGGTGGCGACGCGAGCTTGTGTTAACCACCGACGTTTCAGATTTCGTTTTTCGAGAAGTACGCCTATATTTTCCGTCCTCTTGATTTTGTGTTTGCAAAATAGGGGTCACCCATTAAAAAGACACCGGTCAATTGAAAAAACGACTCCCGCGCGAGAGATTTAGCCTTTCTCGCCTTTGATCGTGACCACCGGTCAC